>JALYHQ010000093.1 GCA_030776455.1 Acidobacteriota bacterium
GCCGCGGTCCCGGCGACCCTCGCGGTCGCGCCCACTGCGCTCAGTACGCGGTTCGCGTGCTTCCCGCGGTTCGCGCGCCTCCCGCACTTCGCCGCTCGCGGGAACCGGATCGTAGTCCTCGTTCTCCTCGAAGAAGTCCGTCACGTAGAGGAACGTATCCCGCTCCAGGCCGATGTCGACAAATGCCGACTGCATGCCAGGCAGAACGCGCGTCACGCGCCCCTTGTGGATGCTTCCCGCGAGCGAGTATTCATGCGCTCGCTGGAAGTACACCTCCACCAATTGATCCTCTTCGAGAATCGCCACTTTGGTTTCGTGGCGGTTCGACGAAATCACCAGTTCTTTGGTCATCTACGCTCTCCGCAGTTTCGGGCCGGGAGCGCGGCATAGGAAGCAAACCGGAAGGCAGCAGCACAAACGGCGCGCCGGGTGAGCCGTTACCAGCCTCGCTCCCGGCGAATTACGCCCTGAAATCCGTCCGCCTCGCCGGATGGAGAATATACTCTCAAACATCCGGCCAGACGCTAAAAAACATTGGATGGCCAGGCCACCCGCTACCCTTCAATCTTCTTCGAATACCGGCCGCCTGCGGCCTCGTTCAATTTACAAATCGCCGGAGCCGGACGTTGTTCACAAGCCCCAGCATCAAAAATACCGACAGAATGTTCGAACCGCCGGAACTCATCAGCGGCAGCGGGATCCCGGTAACCGGCATGCGCCCCACCACCATTCCGACGTTTACCAGAATGTGAAACAACAACAGAGTTGCTACACCCATGCAGATCAGAGTTCCGGCCCGGTCTGGCGCCGTCTGAGCGTTCTGCACAATTTGCAACAGCAGCAGAAAATATAACCCCAGCGCCACCACCACTCCCACGAATCCGTGCTCCTCGGCGAACGCCGAAAAGATAAAATCCGTGTGCGGCACCGGCAAGAATCGGCCCTGGGTCTGAGAACCTCGCGTCACGCCCTGGCCCCACAAAGCGCCGGAGCCCACCGCGATCTTGGATTGAATCACCTGATACCCGGACCCCTTCGGGTCCTGCGAAGGATCCAGAAAACTCACCAGCCTGGCCCTTTGGTAATCCTGCAGAAAGTGATACCCCACGGGCAGCACCAGAACAAAAATCAGTAGTATCGCCACCGCGTACTGCCAGCGCAGACCTGCCAGGAAGATGCCGCTGAACAGAATCGGCAGATAGGTCAGAGCCGTGCCAAGGTCTGGCTGTTTGATCACCAGGACCATCGGTACAGCCACCAGTCCTCCCAGCTTGAGCAAATCGCGTAATTCCAGTTGCTCCGTCTTGAGCTCGGTTAAGTACCGTGCTACCAGCAATATTAACATTACTTTAACGAATTCCGATACCTGCAAATGGAAGCCCCGGGACCCGATCCAGCGGCGCGACCCGAACACCGTCATCCCCAGGATGAACGTGCCCACCAGCGTCACGATGGAAATCCCGTAAAGCAGCGGAACCTGCGCCAGCAGCGTGTGGTAATCGATCAGCGTGATCACCCACATGGCGATGAAGGCGGCCACCACCCAGACGATCTGCTTCCACCAGGCATCCCGCCAGCCGGTGTCGTGGGTAGCGCTGAAGATTTGGAGCACGCCCAGCCCGCAAATGGCGAAGGCCAGCACCAGCATCGGCCAGTCAAAGTCGCGCAGAGAACGGTAGGAAGCCATGGTCGATTAAGGGGTGGCAGGGCGCGGCGGCGTCAGGATCTGGGCCGCCGCCAGCTGCGTCCGGACCTGGTTGAGCCGGGTCTTCTTGTCAAAGTAAGCTTTGAGGACGTCGCGAACAATGGGAGCAGCGTTGGGCCCGTGCTCGCCGTTCTCGAACAGCGCCACCACCACGATCTCGGGAGCTTCGCGCGGCGCGAATCCCACAAACCAGGCGTTGTCCTTCATGCTCTTGCCCAGCTGCGTACCCTTCAGGAGCTCATTCGAAGCCAATTGGGCCGTGCCGGTCTTGCCGCAGACGTTGATGCCGGGGAGCTTCGCGCGGCCGCCGGTGCCCCCTTCATTCACCACGCCATACATACCGTAGATCACTTTCTGGACATTTTCCAGGTTGACGTTGCCCATGCGCGCCGGCGCCAGGTTCGCGGCTTCCTTCACCAGGTGCGGCGTGTTCCACACCCCGCCGGCTGCGATGCCACCGATGGCCCGGGCCAGCTGCAGCGGTGTCACCGCTACCGCGCCTTGCCCGATCGAGACCGAAATGGTTTCGCCCGCGTACCACTTCTGCCGGTACAGCCGCGCTTTCCACGCCGTCGAAGGCATCACGCCCTCGGCCTCATGCGGCAGATCGATTCCGGTCTTGTGGCCCAGCCCGGCCATTTCCGCCATGCCGGCGATCCGGTCAATGCCGATGCGATTCCCTACGTTGTAAAAGAACACGTCGCAGCTCTGAACGATGCCCTTGTGCAGGTCCGTCGCGCCATGTACTTTGTGGCAGTGAAAGTAACGGCCATAGAAGTCCTGCCCGCCGCCGCAATTCACATGGAACGTCTCGTCGATCATGCCGGATTCCAGGCCCGCCAGCGCCATGATCGGCTTGAACGTGGATCCCGGCGCGAGCTGCGCCTGCACCGCGCGATTCATCAGTGGGTGGTCGGCGTTCTTGATCAAATCGTTCCAGTCCCTCGACCGTATGCGTCCGGCGAACAAGTTGGGATCGAACGATGGACGGCTCACCATCGCCAGCACCTCGCCGTTGCGCGGATCCAGCGCTACCACGGCGCCGCGCCGGTTCTCCATCGCCAGCTCGGCCACCACTTGAAGATCCAGATCGATAGTAAGCTGCAGGTTCTTGCCCGCCACAGCTTCCTTATCGTCGATCGGCTGCCGCTCGCGCCCCAGGTTATCCACCTCCACCCGGCGCTGGCCGTCGACGCCCATCAGCGTGTCGTTGTACTGGCGCTCAATGCCGTCCTTGCCGATAACGTCGCCCTGGTGGAAGCGCGCGAATTCCGAGCTGTTCAAATCGGCTTCGCTCACTTCGCCCACGAACCCGATCACATGCGCGGCGGTCCCGTCCTTGGGATACAGACGCCGCTGCGCGCGGATCACTTCCAGCTCGGGAAATGTGCCCGCGTCCTTGTGTGATTCCACAAACGCCAGCTCGGCGGGGGTCAGTTCTTCCTTGATGATGATCGGAACGTAGTTGGGTCCCTGAAAGCGGTGTACGCGCGCCACCAGGCTGTCGTAGTCGATACCAAGGCCTTCCGCGATGGGCCGCAGGTGCTCCATCTTCAGAACTTCTCGCGAGAGCAGCAGGCTGAAAGACGAGTGGTTGTCCACGATAATGCGCCCGTCCCGGTCCAGGATCTTTCCGCGCGGCGCCAGCACCGGAATGGCCTTGATGCTGTTCTGCTCGGCGCGCACCTGGTAGAGCTCGGGATTGTGGACCTGCAAATCCCAGAAGCTGGCCAGCAGGAAGATGAAAATCCCCACCGACAGGTACTGGAAAACCGCGATCTTCCCGGCGGCGAACTTCGAGTCGTCGCGCAGCAACCGGGTTGCGCTCATGTGTTCTTTGCGCCGCTCAGTTTGGAGGTTCACGGGTGACGTCTTGCTCTCAGGCCGTTGTCTTCAGTTTATCCAAAATATGGAACAGCGGCAGGGCCACTGCCGCGTTCAACAGCCCAAAAATGAAAGTTTGCTCGGGATTGAAGGCGATCGTCTGCCCCAGCAGCGCGCGCGTCAGCACCCAGTGGAAGAACTCGTGGAAGAAATAGAAGAAGAATGCCAGGATGAAACTGATCACCGGATTCTCCACATCGAACCGCACGCTGACGGATGCGGCGAAATAACCCACCAGCGTCTTGACGATGCCCAGCATCCCGATGGGGTGGTTGCTCAGCGAATCCTGCACCAGACCAATGGCCGCGCCATAGAACACCGACGAGATGGCTTCGCGGCGCGTCAGCGCGAAATGTACGGTTACCAGCAGCGGCAGCTCCAGGTAGCCGAGGAAGTGCACATAGCGGGGAACGTAAAGCTGGAAGAGAATCGCGATGAGCGGAATCGCAATCAGCCATAGCGCACGGGTCCGGGATGCGCGGTCCCGCCGGCGCGAGCTCGACAGCAGCCGTTCGCTGAACTCGTTCATTGGGCGGGAGGGGGAACCTGCAGCTTGGGTTTAGCCGGGACCGCGGCTGGCGCAGCCACCTTTTTCTGCTGCGTTGCCGCATTCGAGGCCGGCGGATTGCCATTTGGCGGCGTTGTCTTTGGAGGGTTGGGAACGGCCGGTTTCACCTTGGGAGCAGCGGCGCCGTTCACGGGCGGTGCGGTGGAACCAGCCGGCCGGGGACGCGCGGGCGTCTGGGGCTTTGGAGAGCCGTACTCGTCCAGCGGCGGCTCCTTTGCTCGCGTGCGTTCCGGCGGCGGCCCGGGATCGCTGGCCTGATCGGCATCCGTGGGATCGGTTACCAGCACCGGCGCGCGCTGCTTAGGTTTGGCGGTGACGTTCGCCACCGCTTCCGCAGGCGGTTTCGCGGGCGGGTTGGAATTCGTCTTTGGCGGAGCGGCGGGATTCGTCGCGGTCCCCGCCGCTCCGTTCGCGGCCGGAACCGCCGGCTTGCCGGCGGCAGTTTGCGCCGGGGCTTGCGACGGGGCCGGCTTCGGAGCTTGTTTCGCCGTTGTGGCCTCGCGGATGCCCGGAATCTTCGTGAAATCCGGGGGCGCCGAGCCCGGAGTCCCTTCCCCAAATACGTGCTTCTGCGCCTGCCCGGCCTGCCGATACTGTTCCTTTAAGCGATCGGCGTCCGTGGCCAAAGCGCTCGCCGCCGTCGCCGGCGCGCCTGTCCCCGCATCGGCCGTCGCATCCGGCGGCGGAGGGTTGATCTTATAAGCCGGCGAAGGAACTTCATTTTCGGGAATTGGCTGGTGTACGCCTTCAATCACGATCAGCACTTCTTCCAGCCCGTTCTGAAAGCCGCTGGGCGATATGTAGATTTCCTTGAAATTCTTCCCGTTGCGCACCGCCGTTACCTGTCCCGCCGGCAATCCCTTCGGGAAAATGCGATCCGTCCCGGTGGTGTAAAACCATTCGCCGACATCCACCTTTTCTTCGTTCTGCACGTAATCGATCAAGCACGTGGGATTGCCTTGCCCCTTGAGCTGGCCGTGCACGCGGTTCTTTTGGGAAATCACGCCGGCCGCAAAAGTGGGGTCCGTGGCCAGCATCACCAGCGATGCGGTGGGATACGAATCCAGCACTTTGCCCACGATTCCGTCCGGAGTGATTACCGCCATGCCGCTCTGAATGCCGCTGCCCGATCCGCGGTCGATAAAAACGACTTTGGAATTGGCGCCCGGGCCGTTCCCGATGATGCGCGCGGCCACCGTGCGGGAAGGCGACTGGGACTGGAAGACGCTCAGCGCCCGGGCCCGGTCGGCCGTGGAAAGCTCGGCCTGCAGATACTGGCTCTTCAGCTTGAGCTCGCCGAGTTCCTTCTTCAGCCGGTCATTATCGCTGCGTACGCGGATAAGGACGAAGTAGTCCTCGACGAAACCCCAGGTGTAATGGCGAACGGTTTCCAGCACGCGCTCAATAGGGGTTACGGCGGTAACCGACCACACCCGAAGCATCGGCACGTCGCGATTGCCGCGCACCTGCCACGCGATGAGCACCAACTGGGCCGCGATCACGATCAGGAGGACCGTAAGGTTGCGGAACCGGTTGAGGAAGAACTCCATATCCTATTAATCGACGCCGACGCCCTGCTGTCTTTATAGATGCACCCAAGCTTTTCGGGTGTCAAAACCTTACTCGATGGCTACCCGCCTGAGCAGCTTGAAATCCGTGAGCATTTTGCCGGTACCCAGCACCACGCTGGCCAGGGGTTCCTCGGCGATGGAGACGGGCAACCCGGTTTCTTCGCGAATCCTCCTATCCAGATTCTTGAGCAAGGCGCCGCCTCCGGTCAACACAATTCCCTTATCGCTGATATCGGCGCTGAGTTCCGGGGGAGTGCGCTCGAGGGCCACGCGGATCGCATTCATAATAGTGGCTACACACTCGGAAAGCGCTTCACGAATCTCGCTATCGTCGACGGCCACGGTCCGGGGGACGCCTTCAATCAGGTTACGGCCCTTGATCTCCATGGTGAGGGGGCGGTCCAGCGGCCAAGCCGATCCGATTTGAATCTTGATGGCTTCCGCGGTCCGCTCGCCTATCAGCAGGTTGTACTTGCGCTTCAGGTACTGCATGATGGCGTCGTCCATCTCATTGCCGGCCACCCGCACCGAGCGCGAGTAGACGATGCCGGAAAGCGAGATTACCGCCACGTCCGTAGTGCCGCCGCCGATATCCACCACCATGTTTCCGGAAGGCTCCGTGACAGGAAGTCCGGCCCCGATCGCCGCCACCATGGCCTGCTCCACCAGATGCACTTCACTCGCCTTGGCGCGATACGCGGAGTCGATGACGGCGCGCTTTTCCACCTGCGTGATCTCGCTGGGCACTCCAATCACGATCCGCGGATGCACCAGCACTTTGCGCCCGTGCGCCTTCTGGATGAAGTAGTTCAGCATCTTCTCGGTGACTTTGAAATCGGCGATCACGCCGTCTTTCATGGGCCGGATGGCCACGATGTTGCCGGGCGTGCGGCCCAGCATCTCCTTGGCTTCCTTGCCCACCGCTTCCACGTCGCCGTTGTTCTTGTTGATGGCGACGATGGAGGGCTCATTCACCACGATGCCCTTACCTTTGGCGAAGACCAGCGTGTTGGCGGTGCCCAGATCGATAGCGAGGTCCGATGAGAACAGACTGAAGAGAGAGCGAATGTTCATTGGTGGCGTTTCTTAAGGAATTCCTGCCGCTGCCATGGGCTGTGTTTCATACCCATAATGCCGCTGTAAGTTGTTGGGCGGAATGGCTGTGGACAGTCCAATCAAAGCGTACCACAATCGGAGTTCGGGTCGCCTTCGTTAGAATAAAAAAGATGAAAAAAGTTCTCACGCGCCGGGAAGCGATTCAAGCGACCCTGGGGGCCGGACTCGTGTCCGCGCTGGGCTGCCGCCGCAAGAAGGCTTTGGGCTTCTCGGGCTACGCGTTCGTCGCCAATCAGGAAGGCAATTCGGTGGCGGCCGTGGACCTGGAGGTCTTCGCCGTCGCGCGCCACATCCACTTGGACGCCTCGCCAACCCAGGTTCTGGCCGGTCGCATGGCCGCCTGGGCGCTGACGCCGGATACCGGATCCATCCATGAGATCCGGGCCGATACGCTGACGTTCTCACGCAAGGTGCGAATAGCCGCCGCGGCCGCCGGCGCGCTGATGGCCCCGGACAACCAGGCGATTTACGTGTTGTGCCGCGATCCACGCAAACTGGTGAAGCTGGCTGCGCCGTCGCTGAAAACGGTCTGGGAAGCCCCGCTGGCAGGGGACGCCACACATTTCGATGTCGCCCCGGACGGAAACACCATCGCGGTGAGCTACGGCGTCCGCCGGTCCATCGGCTTCTTCGAAGCCGGCAGCGGCCGGCCTTATCCGGCAGTAGACGCACCCGGCGAAATCGGGGCGGTCCGTTTCCAGGCCGATTCCAGCCAGTTGCTCGCCGCCAACCGCGAGGGCCACGAACTGGCCGTGTTTCAGACCGCGACCCGCAAGCTTGTCGTTACCTTGCCGCTTTCCTTGCGTCCGGATTGCCTGTGCTTCAGCGCCGACGGCGGCCAGCTTTTCGTCACCGGCGAGGGCATGGACGGCGTCGTCGTGGTGTATCCGTATTACACGCCCCAAATCGGCGAAACAGTCCTGGCCGGCCACACCCCCGGCGTCATGGCCGCCTCGAAGCTCCCCGGCAAGGGCTACCTGTTCGTCGCCAACCCCAGCTCCGGCGACGTAAGCATTCTGAGTATCGACACCCAGCGGGTAGTGGCGGTCACGCCGGTAGGCACCGACCCCGGCTCAATCACGATCACCCCCGACGACCAATACGCCCTGGTCCTGAATCGCGTGTCCGGCGACATGGCCGTCCTGCGAATCGCCAACATCACGAAAGCAGTCAGCCAGCAGCGCCGGTCGCGGAAGGCGCCGTTGTTCATGCTGATCCCTGTAGGTTCAAAACCCGTAAGCGCCGCCGTGGTAGGCATCTAACCGCCCCGCCTTGGTAGCACATGCTTTTAGCTTGTGCGTAGTTTGGAATATCCGTACTCCCCCGCCGGGCATGAACTTGAAAAGACCCCTGAGCCATAGGGCCCAACTGCCATCTCTTCTCACTGCGGAACGCACGTGGGGCTCGAAAGCGAAAACAAAAAGAAATACCCGCCGCCTGAGCGCCAACAATACGAGCTCTGTGCATTTGCTTGCGAACCACCCGTACGGAAGCGGGAGGCGTCATCGCGCCCAAAGGACCACAGGAAACAATCCAACCAAAAGCCAGACGACTTCGCCCATATAGGCCAGCCGGATTTCTGAAACTTTAGCCGCACCCCAATTGCGATGCCTCCGCATGGTGTTGGGATAACTTCTATTAACGAGGAATGACATATCGACCCACAGAGGACTTTGGCGGCCAATGAGTAATACCAGGCCCAAAACTGCTTTCGGAACAATGACAATTGAGGCTAAGCTCCAGACGCCGAGAGCCAAATTCCATCTAGTGAAATTCGTATATGCGGCAAGGGTGGCCGGCGCAACTATTGCCAAGAGAGACAGGTAGACAAGGAGCGGTCCCATTCTATATGGACCAACCATCCGATACACCCAGATGCCGGTACAAGTTTGGGCCGGTTCATCGTCGTAGTCGTAAACCTCAGCGCCTCGGATCTCAAGAAATTCCGGGACTGTCCGCCAAGTGCCGGTGAAGAGCTTCTCTCCATCCTTGTTAACAACACTTACGCGATCGCGTTTGTTTTCAACAACGATGGTTGCGATCTGTCCGCTAACCTCTATGAAAGTACCCTTCTCTTCAACGGCGCGCCAGTCGATGCCCCGCGTTTCGCTTACATGTTCTTAGCGATGGCGATCGTACTCGCTAAATCATATCCCGTCTTCCCGAAGAAATAGTTATCAAGTTCGTCGTACTCAAACTTTGCTTCAGCTCGCATGTATTCGCGAAATAAAGCACGCGCCCTCACCGTGTCGCCGTAATGCTGGGCAAGAGTCGCGAATCTAGACAGATAAACTGGCAGCGGATGAAGTCGGTAAGCTTTGTTTTGAGCTTCAATTGCCGCATTTATGATCGGCTGCGTCCGGCATCGATTCGCGCCAACTCCAACACGATATCGTCGCCGTACTGTACGAGTGCTTGCGCGGCGATTGCATCTCTAACCCTTAACGTCTCCATGTCGAGCAGTCCCAGGCGCGTATGCCATTGAATGTTTGCATTTACAACAGCAGACTCCTGGTCCGTGAAGGTAATGCTCACCCCGCCCCTTCCTTCGTTTGTTCCCTCACCATTCTATTCCGCCGCTCAAACGTCCGCTCGCCTTCCTTGATCGTTGCCCCAACTGCCAAGCGCTCAATGAGCTTCACCCCGATTGCTGGCGTTACCATGGTCTGGCTTTCCCAGAGTGCCTCCTGGCTTGATAATTTTGATTATCTCGTCTTCGGTCACCCTTCTTTTCGTAAAACCCCCATCCCATCCTGAACAGCTGACTACCGTTTCGTCGAGATCGGACCGCCACGCGACAAGTTCGTCCAACTTCTCGCTAATCTCTGGACCTGCCTTCTTACTCCCCAGCCAGCGAATAGCTGGTGCTCCGTCCCCCCGCAGCATCCCGAACCAGGACGCCATCCTCTACAAGCGACAAAATATCCCTATAAGCAGTATCCTGCGAGCACCTCGCAAGCTTCGCATATTTCGACGTCGTTAGCTGCCCCTCGAACCCATCCAGCATCCGGCCAATCACCAGCCGCTGACGATCGTTGAGCTGCACCCCCTGCATGCGTTCCCAAAAACGCGCCTTGGCCAGGACCCCGCCAAGAGTGATCTGCGCCCCATCGAATCGCGCGGCCCAGGCACCCGAGGAACCAGTCCATCCATCGCGTAATGTCCAGCGTTCCTTTCTGCGTGCCCTCCAGAATGTCGTAATATGCAGTGCGCTCCTGCCGGATTTGCGAGGACATGCTGTAGAAACGTTGCGGACTGTTCTCCGACCGCGCCAGAGCCATGTCGGCAATCGCACGGGCAATACGGCCGTTGCCGTCATCAAAGGGATGTATGGTCACGAACCAGAAATGGGCGAGCCCGGCTTTCAATACCGGATCAATAGCGGCGCCGCCTTCGAACCAGTCCAGGAATGCGCGCATCTCGCCGGCGACCCGTTCCGCTTTCGGCGCTTCGAAATGAACGAACTCTTTGCCCAGCGGACCGGAAACCACCTCCATCGGTCCTGAGCTGTCGTCCCGCCATGCCCCGGTCCTCATTTTGCTCATGGCGCCGCGCCCCGCGGGAAACAATAACG
Source organism: Acidobacteriota bacterium (assembly GCA_030776455.1). Taxonomy (GTDB): domain Bacteria; phylum Acidobacteriota; class Terriglobia; order Bryobacterales; family Bryobacteraceae; genus JALYHQ01. The sequence goes on from JALYHQ010000093.1 coordinate 10,419, forward strand.
TGTGCCACGCGAACAGGCGGTCTGCCGTAAGTGGCCGGTCGTATTGGCGCGTCGCATCGAGCATCATTTCGACGATGCCTTCCACGTTGCGGTCCGCGGCTTTCAGAGCGCCGATATCTATTCCTAAACGCCGAGCTATCGATGACCGCACCTGCTCCGCGTCCAGTTTCTCCCCTTCAATCTCGCTGCTCTTGAGCACATCCACCGTGAGTGTTTGCAGGACAGCTTCCCGCTGTAGGTTGAATCCTAGAGCCTCCATGTGCCCGATCAATCGTCCTTGGCGATGCCATGAGAAAACTCGGCTTCTTGCGCTGGCGTATGCCTCGTTTGGGTCATTGTCCGTGCGCCACTCGAGAAAGCTCTCGCGGACGGAGCCAGAACGCTGGATACCTCAGCTATTGGTGCCGCCCTCGTCGCAATGATGCAGGCCTCGCCATCAAAGGATATTGACTTCGAATCCAGACAGGATCGCCTGCCGGTGAGGAATGTTGCGTACTGAAGGCAGCGTTGCTCGACACCAATGTGTTGTCGGAACTGCGACGGCCGAAGCCCGAAGCGAAGATCGTGGTCTTTGTTGGCGCCAGGTTCGCTGCAGATTCATTCGGATCAATTTTTGCGATAACCGACAATCCCCGACACACGAATCTCATTTCGGATGCGGTATGACGTCTTCGATGCGATAGGTGTCACCGGCAATGGTGAAGTAGAAGCGCCAATCGCGGTTGACGCGGGCCTGCCAGAGATCCGTGGCCTCGTCGAATTTCTTGGTGCGCAGAGAAAGATACTGCAGATTACTTTGGAGGAATCGGAGTTGCTTGTAGAATGCACGCTGAACAGCCGCTGGTGCATCCTTCAGCGCCTCAATGGCGCGGTCGGAGAAGACGACCCTCATGCCCCGGGCGGTTTGCGTTTACCAGCCTTGCGGGTCCGGATTTCCTTCCGGAGGAACTTGACGGCTTCGTCGGCCGTATCGAACGGGCCGTAGTACGGACCGTTGCGCGCTTTGGCCAATCTGGCGTCAATCACGCGTCGCTGTTCCGGCGTGTATTCGGCGTCTGCGGAGGGCAGTTTAGGGGTGATAGTGATCACGCCGCCGCTGGCCCTGAACTCCACTTGCTTGCCCACAGTCAAGCCGGCCCGGCGCTGGATCGCCGGCGGGACAACCAGAGGCGTTTTTTTTTGACGGTGACGGTCATGAGTTAGATGCAAGGGGTGAAATGCTGAGCGGGCGTTTCCTTGAAGCCCTCGTACCGCAAGAATAGCAAGATTCCAGAGAGCTGCAAAGGACTTCCGCAAGGCGTTTCCATCGCACCAACCAAATCAGTACTTTACACTTCCGGCCATCCACCAGATTGTCGAAAGCCTTGGGCGCAAACCTCGCTGAGCGCCAGTTTCGCCAAACCGCAGCCGGCAATCAGGGGACATCACCAAGCGGCATGCTCTGAGAGGGGTATTTGGAAGATAATGAGGGTGGAGGCCGCCATGACCATCACGTTGCCGCTGCAACCGCAGGAAGAGGCCCGGCTTCTCGCCCTGGCGCGTGCAAAAGGATTATCCCCCGAGGTCATTGTCCGCGCCGCACTCGAAAAAATTCTCGCAGACGCAGCCGGGACGGCGGATCCTTCGGCTACTGGTGCTGCCCTCGTCGCTGTAATGCAGGCCTCGCCCTACAGAGACGTTGACTTCGAATCCAGACATGATCGCATGCCGGTGCGGGATGTTGAGTTCTGATGGCATGGCTGCTCGATACCAATGTCTTGTCGGAACTGCGACGGCCAAGGCCAGAAGCGAACGTCGTGGCCTTTGTTGCCGATCAGCCGCTTGAGCAGCTTTACATCAGCACTGTCACCATTGCCGAGATTCGCTTCGGCATCGAGCGCGTCGCAGAACCCAATCGCCGCGCGGAACTGAATGACTGGCTCACCCTCAAGGTGCGTCCCATGTTTGACCAGCCGATTCTCGCCCTCACCGAAGATATTATGTTCAAGTGGCGGCTTTTGGTTGAGGAAGGCCGGAAGACCGGCTACACATTTTCTCAACCAGACCTTATCATCGCCGCGACCGCCATTCACCACGGTCTTACGGTTGTTACCCGCGACCGGCGCGACTACGACAAAGCCCTGGTGACGGTTCTTGATCCTTGGCACGCATTGCCGCCGGCCCCCTGAGCGGTAAGCCGAACGAAGTCGGCGATGTGGTCGGTCAACGGTTAGCCAGTACGCTCTGAACTGGCGCCGATCAACCCACCGGCCGTTGCTCCACGGCGAGATCTCCGCGCTGCGGAATGCGCTCAATCTTGTCCGCCCTCATATTCCGCTTGCCGGCCAGAATCTGGTAGAGCCGGTTAGGCGGTACCTTAATGACGTCGGCGAGTCTCTGCGCCGAAACCCCGATTTCCTCTAGTTCGTCGCCCAGGATCTCTTCCGGATGAATCGGTGTGCGCCATGGTCTTCATTCTAGCGATCTTTCAGTCACAACAATCTTCCTCAACCAAATCAACACTTTAACCCTCAGGCCCCTCCCCCCGCCTGTTATAACCGTACCGGAGATTATCAAACATGTCTTCCCCAGCGCAATGCGCAGCCAACCAGCTCAATGCCCAGAAATCGACCGGCCCTTCAACCGCGCAAGGCAAGGTGCGTTCCAGCTTGAACGCACTCCGCCACGGTCTTACTGCGCGAGTCGTCGTACTCCCCACCGAAGATCTGACGGCTTATCGAGCGTTCTCCAAGGAACTCGTCGACAGCCTCGCGCCCCGAACTCCCATCGAGCGGGAGTTCGCCCAAACCGTCGCCGACAATCAGTGGCGCATCAACCGCATCCGCTCCATCGAGGACGGCATGCTCGCTCAGGCGCACTCCGAAGACGCCGGCGAGCTCCACGCCGAGAGCCCTGAGATTCACTCGGTCCTCACCGCCGCTCGTGCCTTCCAGGCTAACTCCAAAGCCTTCGTCAACCTGAGCCTATATGAACAACGCCTCCACCGGTCCATGCTGGAAGCCTTTCGCCAGCTGAAGGAACTCCAGTCCGCGCGCCGCATCCACAAGGCCGCGAAGACCGCGGAAATTGGCTTCGTTCATGCGAGCCCTCGCCGAGAACAGCGTGCCGGCAACTTCAAGCGTGCACAACCCGCTCCCGGCCCGCATCCCACTTTAGATACTTCCTCTTCCGATAGCTCTCCACGCCCATCGCGCACGCCACCACTCCGTAGTAACCGAGATCGGCGTCGCACTTCAGCGCCTCCCCGTTTCGAATCGCGCTCATCAAATTGCGATGGTGCAGTTCCACCGATTCAGCGCCCGTCTTCTGATACACAGTCTCCTTCGCTTCAGCCGCGAAAAGATTCTGCGGCCGAATGGTAAATCCAGCCGGCGTGAACTGCAGCGTGGCCTTGTGCCCTCGGATCAAGTGATCCACCGCCGTCGCATTCGCCATCGACGAGATCAACTGTACGGTCGGCCCGCCCGGATAATCCAGCAGCACGTTGAACGTGTCGGGGATCTCGGCGGCGCTCTTGGTGAACTCGAATTTGCCGCCGGTGGCCACCGCGGTTTCGGGAAAAGTGAGCTCCAGCGCCTTGATAATACGGGTGACGCGATGGATGAAAAGATCGGTGGCGATGCCGCCGGAATAATCCCAGTAGCGCCGCCAGCGGAAGCAGCGATCGGGGTCGAAGGGACGCTTCGGCGCCGGCCCCAGCCACGCGTTCCAGTCGAGGTTCTCGCCGGGGCGCGCATCGGCGTCGATAGGATACGCCCAGAAATCGTCGCGATGGTTGCGCGAATAGTCGATTTGCGCCAGCACTACTTTCCCCAGCGCGCCATCGTGGATGTATTTGCGGGCTGTCTCATACGAATCGTCGGACATGCCTTGCACGCCCACTTGCAGCTTCACCTTGGAGCCGCGCACCGCGGCGCGCAGCTTCCGCGACTGCTCCACCGTTTGCGTCATGGGCTTTTCCAGATAGACGTGCTTGCCGGCGGCCACTGCATCCAGCGCCATGCGGTAATGCCAGTGCTCAGGAGTAGCAATCAGCACATAGTCGATGTCACGATCATCGAGGATGCGCCGGTAGTCCTTGACGATTTTTCCACCCGTCAGTTCCGCCGCTTGTGCCGCGCGCTTATCAAAGACGTCGCAGACCGCCGCGATCTCGCAATTGTCGGACTCGCGCATCTTCAGCAGCGCGCGCATGTGCCCCGTGGCTTGCCCGCCACATCCAACCACGCCAATCCTCAGCCGATTCTGAGCCGCGCCCAAAGGAAGCGGTTGCTGACCCGCGTTCAGTATTGCGGTTGCACTTACAGCACCGCCCACAAACGCTCTACGAGTAAAAGCCATCGCCGACAGCATACCTCAGCCCTCGCCCCCCCGTAAGGGGGCGAAGCCTGCGCCCCTACTGAACCTTAACCGCCACAGCCACCCCGTTCGACGGCTGGCCGTTCACCGACAAGATCAGCGTATAGTCCTTCGTAGTCGCCAACGTCGGAACCACAATATTGGCTTGCCCCAATCCTACAAACCCCGGCGCCAGTCCCGAGAAGGCGACGGTAGCAGGCGCGCCGCCGATAGTCGCGGTGGTCGGAAGATTAGTGAACATCAGCGTAGTCAGCGATGCGGGCTGCCCGGTAGCCACCGGCGGAGTCACCAGGCCTTGACCAGTGAAGAACACTTGCACCACGCTGTTCAATATCGCCGGATTGGTGGCTGTGTTCAGGCTGTTGTCCTGATTCAGAATCGCGCCGCGGCCGTTCACCAGGAAGATTCCCGGCTGTGCCGGCACGATGGTTACCTGTATCGTAACCGTGCCGCCGCTTCCTTTGAAGATCAGGGTTTGTTGCCCTAATCCCACTTCGAACGGCACTTGAGCGTTCACTTGCGTCGGGCTGACGTATTGGATCGGAGCCGTAAAGCCGCCGATGGTGATCGAAACGCCATCCAGCGTTGGAGGAAGTGGTCCCGCCGAAAGTGTGACGTTCGACAAGTTCATTCCGTAGATGGTGAACAGACTGCCCGGCGCCAGCGGACCGGCGACGTTGCTCGCCGCGTTCACTACGCCGGCCGCCGTGAACTGCGGACCCGGTGACGTAACAATCAACGTCACCAGCACCGATAGCGGGCTGTTGCTGACGCTATTGGGGCCGGTGATCACCACGCTGGAAGTGAATGTTCCAGTGCCCGACACCTTCGTGGGATCCACGGAGACGTTCAGAACCACCGGAGTGGTACCGCTGGACGGAGTGACGGTCACAAAGCTGTTGGGTGCGCCCGCCGCCTGGATTGCGACGGCATTTTGCGCATTGATCGTGAGCTGTTGGGACGGCGGCGCCGGTCCACCCAGTACGTAATTAAACGTCAGTTGCGTCGGCGACGGGAGCAGCGACAAGCCGAACACCGTATATCGAATGGTGATGAATGACACCGAACCGCCCACATTCACTGTGATGGTGCCGGTGTAATCGCCAGGCTTCAGCGTGGCCGGGCTCACCGATACCGTAATGTTCGCCGGCAGGATGCTGGAGTCTCGAGACACCTTGGCCCACGGGACATCCACCGAAACATCGAACAGCGAGCCGTCCCCGCCCGAGATGCTTACCTGCTGCGGCGGAGGCGCGGTGATCGTATCGGACAGGAATACCAGCCGCTGCGGCTGGATGGTGAGAACGCCGGCCCCCTGGGTAACCGTGAATGTTTGATCGCTCACCGTGATTGTGCCGGTCCGGCTCTGCACGGAGGAATTCGGCGCCACCGTGAAATTCACCGTGTTGCCACTTACGCTGAAAGTGATGAAGCCCGAATTGTTGACCGGCGCGATGGGGCATCCGCTGTTGACTGTAACCGTAAAAGATCCATTGCCGCCGGCTGACGTAAAGCTCTGCCCATTGGACGACAAGACATACGTGCAGACTCCGCGGAGGAAGGTGTAATGCGTGACGATGCCCGCGACGTAGCCGGGCTGGCCGGGACCGGGCGTATACACTGTGCCTTCCGGAATATTGATGACGTTCGGATAATAAGCCGAGGGCGGTGTGGGCGTGTTCACCAGGTGAGCAGCGCCGTCGTTTCCGCCGGAATAATAGAGGAGACTCGCCGGGTAGCTGGGGCCGCCGCGGCCCGCGGGGTTGAAGCGGATCACGTCGCTCACACCTTCAGCGCCGATCAATTGAACGTCGCCGAATACGAGACTTGGCGGATTCTTCAGATCGAATGCGAGCACCGACGCGAGGCCCCCCGGGCCGGGATCTTGTCCGGTGGAGACAGGCAACTGGAAAGTCCCGGCGGGCCCCACCAGCGTGCCGTTTCCCAGCTCGTCTACGGTAATGGAAACATCGGCGGAAGCCGGGGCCGAAAGACAGCACCCCAACAGGACAGCCGCGAGGAACGAGCCCCCTAGAAATCTTGCCGGTTTCACAAACCGCATAGCGTCGTGGTGCTTCATTTCGATCTCCATTCCTGTTCAGTTGCCTTCCAGGCCGTAATACCGCCGCCACTGCCGCATCCGTCGTTGCGCGGCTCATCGGAAAATGACTCTACAATTTCGTCCCGCCCGTCGCCATCCAGATCGGCGAGTTCCAGGTGCGCGCCGCGGCATCCGTGGTCATACTTCGGAATTGACCCGGCGTCGCGCGTCAGCTTGCCCTGGCGGTCGCCCAGATACACGACGGTATCGCCGGTGATGGTCAAGCCCACCAGGTCCAGCGTGTCCTTGCCCCGCAGGTGACCGCTGGCCAAGGCCACGGCTACATCTCGATTGGGCTGCCGCGAAAGTACTCGCCGTTCCCACTTGCCGCCCGCCCGCGCGAAAAAGACGTCCAGCTCGGAATACCAGATTTCGTTTTCCAGCGTCACGTACGCCACCGCCAGATCGTCCTTGCCGTCATGATCGAAATCGCCGGCCGTCACCGCATGTACATAATGCCGCGGGCCTGGAATGTCCACTGATAAAGACGTGGGCGCGCCGGGATGCCACAAATTCACCAGATCTTTGCGGCCCAAGACCATCGAGCCGGTGGCGATGTCCTTGTGGCCATCTCCATCGAAATCGCCCAGCGCCAGCGAGTCGCTGAAAATTCCAGGGCTCAAAGCAGGTTCCTGCCTGCGCCACCCTTTCGCGCCCTGGTTCAGGTAGATGAAAATGCCGTTCTCCCCGCCGCCTCCCATCTTCGGCCCTTCGGAAACCGCCACCAGGTCGGGGCGTCCGTCGCCATTCCAATCGACGGCCCGGATTGCTCGCGACGTGAAATCCGGCGCGTCGTCCTTATCGAAATCCAATCCCTGGCTCGCGTTTGAAAACACGCCATGCCCGTTACCCAGCAGCACCTGGATACCCCGATAATGCATTGCCACCGCCAGATCCAGATGGCCATCCTTGTTGAAGTCCGCTACTTCCACGTCGCCGTAATCGTAAGGCAGGTCGGGGAATTGCGCTTGCTTCCAGCGGCTCCAGTTTCCCTTGCCGTCGCCCAGAAAAATCACGGGTCCGCCGGCCTGCTTCCGCTGGGCTCCATGCACGATGTCCAGGTGTCCGTCTTCGTTCAAGTCCGCGATCCGGAAGCCTTCGCGCCACTGGCCAGAGGTGGGAAGGCCCTGCCCGAACGCGACAAAATGCAGTCCGGCCGGCTGCGCGTCGACATGGGTTTGCCCGGCGAAACCGGCGGCCAGGGCCGCCAGCGCGCCGGAAAACACCACCAGCCGTAGAGCTGCATTCTTCATCCGTTGATCCTCAAGTGACTTGGCCGCATGGGTCTCAAGTCTTTAATGAGGCGTATAATGTACTGCCTTAGTGGCGCTATCCTGCGCCTGTCCGCGATGCATCACGTTGAAGATCTGGCTGCCATTCTGCTCGATCACCTGGACCCAGGCCTGTGCAGCCGCCGTATCGCTGGCGGGACCGGGAGCGTTGGTGTGGTTCAGATTGAGGAATAGCCAGCCGGACGTGTAACTCGTCGGCAGCGCGGAGCCGCCTACTGGAACCACCTGGGTGGCGATGGGAAATGCCGAGCCGAAAGTCGCGAGCGGCGGATTAATTCCCGCGCCCATCGTCTGAGGATGTTCCTGATCGTCGAAAGCCACGATACCTTCCTGACCGAGCGGATACGGAGAAGGGTTGCTGCCGCACGTGAAATAGGCTTCCGGCGTCTTGGGATCGCGCCACACAACCAGGTTGGTGGATCCGGGGGGCGGGCTGGCGGGCGGAACGCCCCAGGCCGGCGAAGAAGGCGCCACGGCCGGAGCGCCGTTGAAATTGCCGTTCAAGAAGCGCGCCGTGAACGTTGTGGCCAGCGGCTGCCGGTGATCAGTTGCCGTAAAGCCATTCAAACGTCCGTAAAACGTATAGTTGCCGGAAGTGCTGGTCAAAGGATCGGTGGGGCTGGCGTGTATGTGGACCATGTTCTCGCCCCGCGCGATGGCGTGCAGTTGGTCCACATAATACGTCTCGCCGGTCAGCTGAAAGCTTTGATCCGTGATGGTGGTCGTGAAGTATCCGGTGTCGCCGGGAAACAGGGCGGTGCAGGAGTTCACCGTGTCGACGGTGATGTAACCGCGGGCGATGTTATCCCCGTGATTCGCTCCGGCGCACTTTCCGCCATTCCCAGCCGACGCGTTTCCCGTCAGCGAACTTTGCAAATTCGCAATCTGGGCAGCGGTCAGAGCACCCGGGGGCAGCGCCGGGTAAGAGTTGAGGATCGCTCCCGGTCCGCCGCCACCGGTGCAGCTTGCGAAATTGATGTCTTGAGAGAGCCGGCCCTTCGGGCTGATGGTATCGGTGGGATCCTGTCCGGCGCTCGCCGTTCGCGGCAGCGTGCCGGTCAACAAGGCGCGCATGTCGATGCGCTCGAGATCGTAACCGGTCAGGTAGATATTGAAATTGAAGACCGGCACTCCCAGGTCGCTCCACACGCTAACATGGGCCAGCACGGCCGTGGGACCGTTTTGGCTGACGAAAGTCATCATGCCGCTGGTGAAGGTACTGCTCGCCCCCGTATTTCCGATGGCGAAAATGGTATTCATCCCGGTGGGGTTGCTGAGGTCCACCTCGAAGTAAGGCCCCAACAGCGTGGCAGCCGCCGTGTCGGAAACGGTTTGTATCGAGGCGGTAGGACCCGATTGCTGGGCAGCAGCCGGTTGTACCCCAAGCAGGGCTAATGCCCCAACAGCCAACGTCGCGGCACACATCGGCATCATTCTAGATCTAGTCTTCATGCGGAGACTTCCTCCATTCGGGTTGAACCGTCGAGAACAGATTCGGCTAAAGATGTCGCAACGGCTTTCATAGTATAAATTACAGTTAACAGGAACACAAGTACTATCGGTCCTCCGCTGCGAGCTTTGGTAAAGTGAACCAGATCCCACCGCGATGCAGACGTGCAGCCAGTGTTCCTCGGAGAATCCCGCGGAGAACCGCTATTGCGGCGTGTGCGGTTTGTCGCTCACTGCCCGTTCGCCCGCGTCGCTGGTGGCGACGCAAGTTCATCGAACATCGCCGTCCTCTCTCAGCGAGTCCAGCGAAGATGAACGCTTTCTTCCGGGCACTTTGCTGGGCGACCGCTTTCGCATCGTGAGCCTGCTGGGAAGCGGCGGAATGGGCGAAGTCTACCGCGCTACCGATCTGAAACTGGGGCAGCCGGTAGCGCTGAAGTTTCTTCCGGCGGCCACAGCCGAAGATCCAGCGGCGCTGGCGCGCTTCCACAATGAGGTGCGCATCGCGCGGCAGATCGCGCATCCCAACGTGTGCCGCGTATACGACATCGGCGAAGTGGAGAGTCTGGCGTACATTTCCATGGAGTACGTGGATGGCGAGGATTTGCATTCCTTGCTGCGCAGGATCGGACGCCTGCCTTCGGACAAAGCCGTCGAAATCGCGCAGCGATTGTGCGCGGGACTGGCCGCGGCGCACGATCGCGGCGTGTTGCATCGCGATCTGAAACCGGCCAATATCCTGATCGACGGACGCGGGCGCGTACGTATTGCCGATTTCGGACTGGCCGGAGTCGCCGAGGAATTGCATGCGGGCGATTCGCGGAGCGGCACTCCCGGGTACATGGCGCCCGAACAGCTGGCGGGCAAGGAGGTGTCGGTCCGCAGCGACATTTACAGTCTCGGGCTGGTTTTGTATGAGATGTTCACCGGCAAACGCCCCTTCGAGGCGGAGACGCGGGCGCAGTTGCTCGAGCTTGAAGAGCACGGCGAACCGCCCCCACCGCGCAGCATAGTCAAGGATCTGGATCCGGCTGTGGATCGCGTGATTCTGCGCTGTCTCGCCGCCGATCCGCGGGACCGGCCGGCGTCGGCCTTGTCAGTGGCCGCGGGTTTGCCGGGGGGCGATCCGCTGGCTGCCGCCCTGGCCGCCGGAGAAACTCCATCGCCGGAAATGGTGGCGCAAAGCAGCGCGAAAGCGGGTCTGAGCCCGCGCCGGGCGGCGCTGGTATTGGGAGCGGTGGCGCTCACCTTCGGCCTGTTCACCTTGGTCAATCAGAAGATCAATCTCCTGTCCAAAATTCCACTGGATAATTCGCCGGAAGTGCTGGCCGCCAAGGCGCGTGAGATCGCCGAGCGGCTGGGATATCCGGGGCGCACCGAAGCCAGTGCCTATGGATTCGAGCGCGACGGCGAATACCTGGAGTGGCTGTTTCGAAATCACTCCGCCGATACGCTGAAGCTGCTGGCGTCCGGGCGTCCTCCGGCGATGGTGTTCTGGTACCGCGGCAGTCCGGTTCCGCTGATTCCGCAATCCATGAACAGCCCCAGCCGCGTCACGCTGCGTGACCCGGCATTGCATGTCTCGGGAATGACCGAGGCGGTGCTGGATCCGCAAGGGCGCTTGCTGGCGTGGACCGCCGTCCCACAGCAGCAGGAACCATCCGCGGATGCGGTGAAGCCCGACTGGACACTGTTGTTCGCGGCAGCGGGTCTGGATTCGTCGCGGTTTCAGCCTGCGGAGCCGCGCTGGACGCCGCCGGTGTTCGCGGATTCGCGGGCAGCCTGGACCGGCGAATTTCCCGGCGCTCCGGGAATCCCGCTGCGAATAGAAGCGGCCGCCGCGCGCGGCAAGCCGGTCCATTTCGAGTTGATCGGCGATTGGCACGCGCAATACCGCGAGCAGGAGGCCCGCCCCACGGTGGGAACGCAAGTTTACCTGGTGTTGACGCTGGTGTCGCTGATTGGATCCATCCCGTTCGCACGATACAACTTGAGAACCGGCCGGGGCGACCGGCGCGGCGCGCTGCGGCTGGCGGGCTTCGCAACGTCCGTATCACTGTTTAGTTGGGTGCTGAGCGGCTCGCACGTATGGGCGGTGGAAGAAGGAGCCTTGTTCCTGGGAGCGGTGATGAAGGCGGTCTTCGCAGGCGCGGCGCTGGCGCTGATGTACGTATCCTTCGAGCCCTTTGTGCGGGGACGCTGGCCCCAAATGCTGGTGTCTTGGACCCGGCTGCTCGGCGGCCGGTGGTTTGATCCGCTGATAGGAAGACGTCTGCTGTTCGGCGTGCTGATCGGGCTGTTGCTCTCAAGCATCGAAGCGCTGGGAGAACTGGCTTATACATTCACCGGCGGCATTCCCATCCTGGCGCGGACGCATGTGGTCACGCTCCTGGGACCGCGCTGGATCGCCGGCGAATTTCTGGTGGCGCTGGTGGAGGGAACCACCAAGGCGCTGGGAACCTTATTTCTGCTTTTCCTCTTGCGCGCCGCCGTGCGCAACGGGTGGCTGGCAGCCGCGATTCTGATAGTGACGCTGGCATCCCTGAACGCATTTGATGCCGGCAATATCTTCATCGGATGGGCCGTGTCCCTGGTGTTCTTCACGGTATGGATGGCCACCCTGATGCGCGCCGGCCTGCTGGCGTTGTGCACTGCATATGTGGTGGTATCGCTGACCGAGGTGTTTCCGCTCACCCTCGACGTTTCCGCATGGTATGCGGGATACGGTCTATTTCCGGCCGCAGTGATGCTCGGGCTGGCGCTATTCGGATTCCGCACCGCAGTAGGCTCGGAAAAAAAGCCCTGGACCGCCTAACTCCGCTGCCGGAGCAAATCCGTTATATCGCCGATCTTGTCATCCAACAGATTCAGCTTGCTCGCGAGGCCTTGAATCTCGGATTCGGCGCGCCGGTTCACGTCGAAATCAAGCTCGCCGCGCAGGCGGTCTTTCGTGTCCTGTCGGTTTTGGCTCATCATGATCACCGGCGCCTGGATGGCGGCCAGCATGGAGAGGAACAGGTTGAGCAGGATAAACGGATAAGGATCCCAGGCCGATTTTCCCAGCACGATGTTGATGCCTGAGTAGACGACCAGGATAATTCCGAACGAGATAATGAAGTTCCACGAACCGCCGAAGCGCGCGACGGCGTCGGCGATGCGCTCGCCGAAGCTGGTTTCGGCCTCGATCAATTCGTTGGGATTGCGCGAGGCTCGAATACGTACGAGTTGCTGCGAGGCGTGGAACTGGCGGCCGAGCACCGCGAGCATATCGATGCCCGCGAGCGGCTTGCGCTCCAGCAGAATCGCGATGTCATGACGATCCACCTCAATGCAGACGGTCTCTTCCACGGCGGTTGCGCTGGTCTGATGCGGAGTTTCATCCAGCATGGACGCGAATCCGAAGAACTCGCCATGCCCGGGCTCGTCCACCAGCACATCCTGATGATCTTCATCCACCGTGGTGACGCGCACCTTTCCCGAGATCATGATGTAAGCGCGGCCGCCGATATCGCCGATTTTGTAAATGCGCTGGCGCGCCGCGAATTTCTTTAGCTCCACCTGACTGGCGAGAACCGCCATTTCGTCATCGTCCAACAGGGAAAAGAGGGGAACATGTTTCAGTTCTTCGGGACTGCACGCCATCGGGCACCTCGCAGAAATAGAATTTCGATCCTTACGATGATAGTAGGACAGGGCCATGCCCTGTCATTCATGGACAGGGCATGGCCCTGTGCTACAGCCACGCCGCGGTAACGATCGCGATAGCGGCCATCGCGGCCGTGTCGGTCTTTAGAATCGCGGGCCCTAGCGACACGGAACACCATCCAGCGCCGGTGATGGCGGTGCGCTCGCGATCGGTCCAGCCGCCTTCGGGACCCACTAGCACCAAGACTTCATCTTCAATCGAACGTGTGCCGGCGAGCGCCGCGAGAATGGGATGCGTCGCGAGCTCGTCGAGAAAAAGACGGCAAGCGGCCGGGCGCTTCAAAGCCTCGCTGAGGCGCTGGGGCAAACACAGCTCGGGCAAGCGCACGCGCCGCGACTGTTCGCTGGCCTCGCGCGCGACCCGGCGCCAGCGCGCCATGCGCTTTTCGGCGGCCAGCTCCAGGCCTTTTTCACTGCGCTCGGCCACGACGGGAATGATGCGCTCCACTCCCAGTTCGGTGGCCTTCTCGATCAGGTCTTCAAAGCGCTCGAACCGGACCAGCGAGGCGAACACCGTCACGCGCACGGGAGGGTTCACGGGCGTCACGGGCTCGATCAGCGTGAATGACACCAGATCCTTGCGCGCATCCTGCACTTCGGCCAGCCAGACCGCGTGATTGTCCGAGATTTCATACTTCTGCCCGCGCTCCACCCGGAGCACGCGTGTAAGGTGATGCGCCTCATCTCCGAGGATGCGGGCGCGGCCTTGCTGGATCTCGTCGACGAAGAAGCGGCGGCGGGCCATGTAGAATTTATCCAAGCCCATGATTGCATTCCTGCGCGGCACACTGCTAGAGAAGCATCCGAACCAGGCGGTGGTGGACACCGGCGGCGTCGGCTATGACGTGCAGATTCCGGTCTCCACATTTTCCGCGCTGGGCGATCCAGGATCTGAAGTGAAGCTGCGCATTCACACGCATGTTCGCGAAGACGCGCTATCGCTATTCGGATTCGCCACCGCCGATGAGAAGACCGTCTTCGAACGGCTGATATCGGTGAGCGGCATCGGCCCATCGCTCGCGATCAAGATTTTATCCGGCCTTGCTACCGGAGACTTGATCGGCGCCATCCGCGGCGGCGCGGTGGAACAACTTGTGCGCATACCGGGTGTAGGCAAGAAGACCGCCGAGCGAATGGTGCTCGAGTTGAAAGACAAAATGGAAGGCCTGGGCGGCGGCGCGTATTCGGGGCGGCCGGAGAAGCCGGTGGCGACCATGAGCTCGCTGGAGCAGGACGTTCTTTCGGCGCTGCAGAATCTGGGATGCCAGCGCGCGGCGGCTGAAGCGGCGGTTCGCAAGGCGCGTGCCGGCGGCGTGCCGGAGGAATTCGAGCCGTTGTTCCGCAAGGCGCTGGAGCTGGTGCGGTAGCGCGCGATACTGGTAATTCATGCGCGAGAAAGGCATCGCATCTCCATCGCCGCTGGAAGGAGAACGGCAGTTTGAAGCCGCGCTGCGGCCGCGCGCGCTCGACGATTTCACCGGCCAGCCCAGGCTGAAAGAGAATCTCGCCATCGCCATTGAGGCCGCCCGCAAGCGCGGCGAGGCGATGGATCATGTGCTGCTTTACGGGCCTCCGGGCCTGGGAAAAACAACGCTGGCCACCATCATCGCCACCGAACTCGGCGTGGCCTTCGAGCAGACGTCGGGTCCCATTCTGCAGAAGAAGCTGGATCTCACCGGCGTGCTGACCAACATCCAGTCGCAGCAGGTATTCTTCATCGATGAGATCCACCGGCTGCTGCCGGACGTGGAAGAGATCCTTTATTCGGCGCTGGAGGATTTCCGCATGGACATCCTGATCGGCACGGGGCCGGGGGCGCGCACGCATTCCATCTCGCTTCCCCACTTCACGGCGATTGGCGCCACCACGCGCCTGGGGCTGGTGCGCGCTCCGCTGCGCGGACGCTTCGGACTGGTGCTGCGGCTGAACCCGTATGAGATCGCGGATCTGACGCGCATCGCGCTGCGGTCGGCCGATCTGCTGGGTGTGACGATAGATCAGGCAGGCGCTGAAGAGATCGCGCGCCGCAGCCGCGGGACTCCGCGGATCGCCAACCGGCTGTTGCGGCGGGTCCGAGATTACGCGCAGGTGCGCGCGAACGGCTTTGTGGATCGCGAGGTGGCCATCACGGCACTCGATCTGCTGGAAGTGGATCGCTTCGGCCTCGATGAGATCGACCAGAAGATCATGCTGACGCTGCTGGAAAAATACGGCGGTGGTCCGGTGGGCGTGGGCACAATCGCGGCTTCGATAGATGAGGAGGCGGACACCATAGAGGAAGTTTACGAACCGTATCTGATGCAGCTCGGGTTTATCCATCGCACGCCACGTGGGCGCGTGGGCACGGATCGCGCGTTCGATTATTTCCAGATCTCGCGCAAATTGCGCAATGCATTTCAAGATCCGCTGTTCTGATGAAGTCAGCGTGGCTTTCCCTCGGCTCGAACGTGGGCGATCGCGAAGCGAATTTGCGCGAGGCTATGCGGCGTCTCGAAGCCGAGGGCATCCACATCCGGCGCGAGTCGTCGGTATATGAGACGGAGCCGCAAGATCTGCGCGATCAGCCGTGGTTTCTGAACTCCGTTGTGGAAGTTGAGACGGCGCTCTTTCCGCGGCAACTGCTGACGTGCGTGCGAAAGATAGAAAAGGCGCTGGGCCGGAAGCGAATCGTCGCGAAAGGACCGCGCACCATCGACATCGACATACTGCTCTACGGCAGTTCCGTGATCAAGACCGCGGATCTGGAGATCCCGCATCCAAGAATGAGCGAACGCCGATTCGTGCTGGAGCCGCTGGCCGAGCTGGCGCCGGACCTGCGGCATCCGGTGAGCAGGCGAACGATGAAAGAGCTGCTGGGCGGCGTAGCGGGGCAAGTGGTGAGGCGGACTGAGCCGCGCGCGTAAGCAAGCGTGTGTTATCTCGTTGTCGCGGTGGGTCATTACGCTCCCTCACGGTCGCGGCTCGGCTTGGCCGAGGCGCAAGAATCACCGGCCATGCGATGGAGCGCGGAACTCACGCGGGACGTAAATCTGATATCGATATTCAGTTCCGTCCAAAAGGACGGTGCGATTCAGGAAGCTTGTCTCGATGTTTGAGAATCGCAATGGTTGTAAGCGCGCTGAGGGTCACGGATCTGGTTGGCACGGAAAGAGACTTGAGATGCGAAGAGCCGGCTACTTGAGCGAGCACTCCGAGACTTCGATGGCGCACTTCTTGCCGCCCGCCTTGGTGCATTCGCTCAGGGCGGTTTGATCGGCGCGGCGTTTGCTCGAATCCCGGCCCCACGTGACGATTTTTCCGTCCGCGGCGACAGCGCCGCAGCTGTTGAAATACCAGACGATGATTTCGCAGGCCGTGCCGCGATCCGAGCAGTTCTTGAGAGCGACCTTCTCGGCTTTCGCCTGATCCGCCCATCCATAGGACCAGCCGGAGCCTTTATCCTTCGCGCTGTAGGCGATTGCGCCGTAGGACTTCTTATTGGAGCAGATGACCTGGCACTTGGCGCGCATCTCCCCGCACATGTCGGAATGATTCGAATAGTCGGAGCAGAGCGGGCCCTGGCACTCGTACAAGCAATCGGCTGACAACAGACTCGCGCACAGGAGCATTAGCAAGGAAGAAAGTTTCATGGGGTAACGGCCGCCGATTAGTATACATCGGATTCTTGTTTACAGGCGGTCAAGCTACTTCACTTGACTCCGTATTTCCTCTTCATCGGATCCAGGGCTTTTCGGGCTGGACTGCGCAGACATTCGTGGGAACTCTAGCGGCGGAAATAAAGATTGTGCAACAAAGTCTTCCCAGTCATCGGCGATGTATACCTCAGACTTGATGGTTGCCGACTCACCGAACGGCCTCTTCGGTTCGCTTCCCAGGTCTGGACTTCCGACGCGAGTCGTGAAATGTGGGTCTTCACTCGTGGCGATAAGGGATTCCTTCCGCATACGCCGTCATCCAGGACTTACCCCTTGCCAGGCTGAACAATTGGGATGAGTCCTTCGAATGGCGCTCTCACCGTTGCGGCACATTCGACCGATTGCGTCAGCGCCGGTCGCGTCCGTGTTATTTATTGACGCAGGAGTACTGAATGGCAAAACTGTACGCTTTCGTTCTGGCATCGCTGGTCTTGATGCTCACAGCTGTTAGGTCCAAGGGCCAAACTTCTGACGGGCCTGAAACCGTGGTGATCCACAACGGGGCGGTTACACTGCACACCATGGTCTGGCGTCCGCATGGCTCCGGACCATTCCCCGCCATCCTGCTCAATCACGGCAGCGGCCGTTCCCCTGAACAACTGGAACGGCTGGGACCGTACGAGCGCAATGCCGAAACACTTGGCCCGGTTTTCGCCCGTCACGGCTATGTACTCCTCTATCTGTTCAGGCACGGAGTTGGGACTTCCTCGGATCAGGGCGCCAACGCCTTCGACCTGATGAACAAAGAATCCGCTGAACATGGGCAGGAGGCGCGCAACACATTGCAGTTGCGGCTCCTGGAAAACAGGGACATGGACGATGCCCGGTCCGGACTCAAGTTCCTGCGGGCGCTGCCTTATGTGGATGCCCGGAACATCGCCCTGGTCGGCCATTCGTTCGGAGGATCGCTCACGGTGCTATTAGCCGAACGCGAGCCGAACTTGCGGGCGGTGGTAGTCTTTTCCGCCGCCGGATATAGCTTTGATCGCTCTCCTGCTTTGCGAGCGCGCCTGCTCACCGCCATTGACCGCATCGCGGCTCCGGTCTTCTTCATTCACGCTGAGAACGATTACTCGCTCTCGTCCGGCAAGGTGCTGGACGCCCGCCGCGAGCATATCGGGAAACCGCATCGTTTGAAGATCTATCCGCCCGTCGGGCAAACAGTTGACGATGGGCATGACTTCCTTCATCTCGGGGTGAACATCTGGGAGCCCGACGTGTTCGCCTTTCTGACCGAAAACATGAGGAAGTGAGCCTTCCGTAAACGGATTGCCGGCGCGATACACTCACCGCGCGTCACCGCGCTCCGTCTGCGAATCGTGTGGTGCACAACAATAGCGCCGAGACGAGTCTCGGCGCTGCAGACACGAGTGTCCGCGCCACGTGTGGAAAGGCTATTTGCTTGCTACCACGGTGCCGTCGCCTAGGAATTTGTGCAGGAAGGTTTCCATGCGGGCGAGGGTGTACATCCAACGGCTGTGCAGCAGCGACTCGTGCACATCGTCGGGGAAGACGATCAGTTCGAGATAGACATCGCGCTGGCGCAGCAATTGCACCAGGCCCACGGTCTGCAGGAAGGAGACGTTGCGGTCGTCGTCGCCCTGAACCAGCAGTACAGGCGACTTCCAGCCATCGATGGCGCTGATGGCGGAGGACTTGTAAGAGACCGAAGCCGGATCGAGCGAGTTCCCCTCCAAATGCACGCCCGCCAGGTCGACGCCCGCCTTGAAAATATCCGAGTTGCGCGCCAGCGCCTGGGCTGTCAGCAAACCTCCATAGGATAGTCCCCAAATCCCGACTCGGTTCGGATCCACATCGGGTCTGGTTTGCAGGTACTTCCCGCCGGCCAGAACGTCTTTGTACTCGCTGTTGCCGCTGGCTCCCCCGTTGGGCGCCTGCCGGAAGCTCCGGCCGTAGCCCACGCCGAGGCGGTAGTTGATCGACATCACGATATAACCCTGGTTCGCGAGCCATTGATTGATGCCGTAGGCCCAGTGATAGAACTGCATGTAGTGATACGCGGGCATCATCTGGCGCGGGGGGCCCCCGTGCACGAAGACGATTGCCGGGCGCCGCTCGCCCGGTTTCAAATCCTTCGGCAGGAAGAGTTGATTGTGAATTTCGAGTCCGTCATCGGCCTTCGTGATGACGATCTCCGGCTTCACGTGCGCGTCTTTCGGAAAGCCGGGCATCGACGCGGGGAAGACGATCCTCTGCTTCGCTTCCGCTTCCAGTTTCCAGACGCCGACCGATTGCGGTATGTTCCAATCCGCGCTCAGCGTCACGAGGTATTTGCCGGAGGCGAGCGGAGTAGGATACGTTTCCACGCCTTCGCCCGTGGTGATCCGCACCGGCGTGCCGCCTTTAACCGGTACGGCCCAGATATGCCGCCGCTCGATATCGTTGGCGTTGGTGCAGTAGTAGAACGTCTTCTGGTCGGCGGAAAGCGCGATGGAAGTTTGATTCTCAATCAATCCGTCGGTTGAGGTCAGCAAGACCGGACGCGCCGCCGCATCCATGACGTTCAGCGCGTAGTAGCGATCCCACTCATCCACCTTCTCTTGAGTTTCCGGTGCAGGTACACTACGTGCCGCGCCGCCTCTGGCGCCGGCCGCGCCAGGCGGCACGAATGGGAAGATCACCGTATCTCCGGCCAGTCGCGCATTTATGATGTTGGCGGCGATCTTGTCGTTGGGCTGGTTGTGCCAGATCTCCAGTGCATCGCCGGTTGTAACATCGGCCTTGTAAAAGCCGATGGTGTAGCCTCCCTTGAACGTCGCCTTCATGATCCCCGTCGCGTTATTGACTGGAGTTTCAGCGGTTGCGGGCGCCGCCGCCGCGGCCCGTCCACCACCGCGGCCGCCCGTCGCCGGCGCGGGACTCTGCGGAGGCGACGCGTACGCCGCGCCGCTTCCAGCCGCTGTCAGCAGCGTCTGTTGCCCAAACGGCAAGCCGGGCCGCCGCAGAAAGATCAGATGCTTGCTATCGGCCATCCACATCGGCGATGTATCGAAGTCCACGGACGGCGCCATGTACTTCACACTCCGCGTGGCGACATCGTACACCACGATAAAGCTGTGATCCACGCGGTTGCTGACGAACGCAATCTTGCGGCCATCGGGGGACCACTTCGGTTCGCTCTGCACGCCCCATTCGGTGATGAAGGCCTTTTCGCCGCGATCCACCGCGGCCGCGGGCTTCGTGGGCGTGAGCCTTGCGTGGAAGATCTGCCCATCCTTAATGAACAGAATCGAGCTGCCGTCGGGCGCGATTTCGGGATTGGCTGCATCGGCCACTCTCCAGGCTGCTCCGCCGGCGGTGCGCGCCGCCCAGATGGCGTGTTCCGGACCATTGGGATCCGCCGAAGCGTTCGGCGACCAGCCCGATCGGTTGGGAGCCTCGCCGCGCAGGAACACCACGGTGCTGCCATCGTCCGAGATGCGAATCGCGGACATCATGATCCCATCGTCCTTCATGAAATTGGTCAGGCGCACCGGCACGAACTGGGGCGCTACAGCCGTCCAGGCATTCCTCTTGCCTTCGGCGTAATCCACCCAAGCGATTCGATCCACCTTCCGCGCAGCAACGATCTCTTGCGGCGAGTCAGGACTCAAGAATTCCCGGTACGTGGGAACGGTCGCGGCCGGCAGAAGCGCCGCTGCCGCAATCATGAGAGTCGAAGGACGGGTCAAGGTGCGCATACTGGCTCCAGTGAGCGGTTAGTTTAGCACGGACAGCCGCGAAGGAGGCCGCTGCGGATGCGTTGTGCGGCAAACTGAGCCGCGACCGTAGGGAGTCGGTCGGCGATCTCTTCTCGGTCCCGTGAGCCAAGTGATTTGTTGCCCTACTTTTTGGCGGCTCCCCGACCCGACGCCAAACCTCAAGTTTGAAAAGTAGTGGAAGGATACGCCGTAATCCAGGACTTGGCCTCCTGAGCAAGCAACTTGAGCCACTGACCTGCCGGATGCTGGAGGCGAGTGCATCAGGGAGCGCGCAAAGGCCTGGCGGTCATCCCCGCCCACTCAACTGAGATTCCGTGATGCGCCCGGCTCGTGCTATAGTCTCCGCTTAGAATCATGTCGGCGGCCGGCGAACGAATTAAATTCACTGCCTCCACGTTCTCTCACCCGCGTTTGTTCCTCATTGCGTCTTTGATCCTTCTCGGCGTCCTCTTCGCGACCAGTACCTATCGCGTGTCGACACAGGGCTTCTCTGTGAACGAGGCGCGCCACCTCTTGCCTGTTCTTCGCGATCACAACCATGCCGGGTCCCTCGATCAACATACGCTCGACGTTGTTCTAAGCGATGTCTCCATACGGACTCTCGGATTATCGGAGTTCGCATTACGGCTCCCCAGCGTTGCGGGCGGATTGGTGTACTTCCTTGCGATCCTGCGATTGTGCCGGCTGCTCTTCGGCGAATCCTGGTGGCTGGTGCTGTCAGTTGCGCTGAACACCTTGAATCCGTTGATTCTCGATTACTGCTCGGGTGGATGGGGCTACAGCCTAGGGCTTGCGCTGTGGGCCGTTGGCGCCTATTTCATTGCCCGCTGGGTGACGGATGGCGAACGTGTCCCGATCCTGGCTGGAGTCGCGCTTGGGTTGGCGGTGGCTTCCAGCCTCGCACAGATCTTCGCAGTTGCCGCGATCGAGATCGTGTTTGCCGCGATGGTCCTTACGGACCGCATGATCAAGGGTGACAGGCGCGGGGCCGCCCGATTCACGGCTTGGGATGGGCCGTTGTTCGTTCTGGCAACTCTGGCCGGAGCGCTCATCGTGCTTTGGGCACCGCTGAGGGATACTCCACCAGTGCTGGCCGCAGCCACGGAACTCCGGTATCAGGACACCCTCAAATCGTTGGCCTACGTGCTCGCGGTCTATAAGACTACGTTCTTGACTTCTCTAGGACGTCTATCCGGATTGATAGTGCGGACGTCTTGGCTCCTGTTTCCCGCCCTGTTTGCCGGATTGGCCATAGCGGCGGCATCCATCGCTCGCGCCAGGCTACGAGCGAAGAATCAGACGACCGTCGATCGGGCAGATCGATTGGTGCTGCTGTTGGGACTGACCACGCTTCTGGGTTTTCTGTTTCTCGCGATTGAGCCAAGGCTCGCGCACCATCGTTATTTCGCCCCCCGCGGTTCGTTCATCATGTTGCCGCTCATATTCACTGCCGGTCCGCTCTTTCTGAAGTGGCTTGGAACGCGACACGATAAAGCACGCTCCCTGGCCATCGCAGGGCTTGTGCCACTTCTGCTCCTGTTATTGAACTTCGCCCTGCAGTTCAACCTGAACTCGTATTACGATGCGCCCGCCGACGAGAGCACGATTGCGGTGGTGGAGTTTCTCCGTAAAAGCCACGCGATGAATCCTGACCAGCACATTACAATAGCCGCCGACTCCTCCTTTTATGAGGCCCTGGGCTATCTCATGTGGCGCTATCGGATGTCTTGGATGACAGTGACCGACGATCTGGGCGCCCCTGGACTCGACTTTGTCTATCTCCGCGACGGCCAGTTCGATCGACTCAAGGGCCCCGGCCTGCGGGAAGTCCTTCGGGACAATGCGACGGGCGCCGTCCTTGCACAAGAGATGCGGCCATAACATGCACAAGGGAGCGTATCGTTCACGCGCGATCGTGGCAACGGTGGCAGCTCTACCCGCTCTCTTTCTCATCGACGCTGCCGCCTTCCGCACCCC
>JALYHQ010000094.1 GCA_030776455.1 Acidobacteriota bacterium
ACCTCGATCGTCACGCATCGCTGCAATTCGCGCAAGGCCACCATCGTCACCAGCAACCTGCGCGATCCGGAGGCCGGCGACAAACGCGGCTCGGGCTTGCAGGAGGACATCCACAGCAAGTTTTTTCTGGAGGAGCGCATCGGCATGCGCGCCCGCTCGCGGCTGTTTGAAATGTGCAAGCTCATCGCCATGCCGGATGTCGAGGACTACCGGTTAAAGATGCGGTGAAGCACGAGGCACGGCTGAGATCGCGCATCAGTAATACAAACATTTATGTGTATTACAATGAGCTATGAAGACTGTCCAGGCTAGGCTGGATCCTGAAACCGAGAAAACTCTCGCGCGCCTTGTGGATCAGTTGGGCTTGAGCTCCTCCACGCTGGTCCGGGAGGGAATCCGGCTTTTGGCTGCATCCCAGCCCAACACCCGTGAAATCGTGGGGTTAGGTAAGTTCTCTTCCGGCGTCACCAATCTGGGCTCCGACAAGAAACATCTCAAAGGCTTCGGACGTTGAGAGCTATCCTGCTGGATACTGGTGTGATCGTAGCGCTCCTGGACCGCAGCGAGCGCAACCATTCTGCATGCGTCCGCGCGGTCGGAGGAGCGGTTGCGCCCCTCGTCACCTGTGAAGCTGTTATTGCGGAAAGTTGCTATCTGTTACGCAAGCAAGCTGGGGCCGCGCAAGCAATCCTTGAAAACGTTAAGACGGGCGTATTTCACATACCAATACAACTGTCGAACGCGGCCGCCTCAGTGCAGCGCCTGTTTCGCAAGTACCGTGATCGGGAAATGGATCTTGCGGACGCCTGTCTGATTCACCTTGCCGGGGAACTCGAGACCGGCGATATTCTTACACTAGACCGTGATTTCGAAATCTACCGCTGGGACTCCAACAAACCGTTTCGTCTTCTCCTAAAAACCCAGCGGGTACGATAAAGGCATGACCACCGCGAAGCCACTCGGCTACCTCAGTGAGCTGCTGGAATCCTGGCGCAATGCGGGCTCCTATCAGCGCCTGCGCGTGCTGCAATCGGCCTGCGAGCCAATCTCGCAGGTAGACGGCCGCGAGGTGATCAATCTCGCCAGCAACAACTATCTCGGGCTGGCCGATCATCCCAAACTGATCGAAGCTCAAGTGCAAGCGGCGACGAAATACGGCGCTGGATCGGGCGCCGTCCGCACCATCTCCGGCACCATGAGCATCCACATGCAACTGGAAGAGCGCATCGCGGATTTTAAGCGCACCGAAGCTTGCGTGGTGTTTCAATCCGGCTTCGCGGCGAACGCCGGCGCCGTTTCGGCGATTCTGGGCCCGGACGACCATATCGTCTCCGATGCATTGAATCACGCCAGTATCATCGATGGCTGCCGTCTGTCAAAAGCCAGGATTCACGTGTTCCCGCACAAAGACACCACCCGCGCGGCGGAAATCATGCAGGAACTGGACGGCGCGGGCGGTCACAAACTGCTGATCACCGACGGCGTCTTTTCCATGGACGGGGACATTGGCCCGCTTCCCGCTTTGGTCGACATCGCCGAGCGCCACGGCGCCATCATGATGATTGACGACGCGCATTCGTCAGGCGTGCTGGGGCGCGATGGACGCGGCACGGTGGATCATTTTGGATTGCACGGCCGCGTGGATATCCAGGTGGGCACGCTCTCAAAAGCGATCGGCGTGCTCGGCGGCTACGTTTGCGGGAGCCGTGACCTGATCGAGTTTCTCTATCACCGCGCCCGGCCGTTTCTATTCTCCACGTCGCATCCGCCGGCCGTGGCGGCGGCTTGTCTCGCGGCGTTCGACATTCTGGAGAACGAACCGGAGCGCATCGAAAAGCTTTGGGAGAACACGCGCTACTTCAAGGCCGCACTTAAGAAAGCTGGGTTTGACACCGGCGACAGCGAAACACCCATCACGCCTATCCTGGTGGGCCAAGCGAAAACTGCGCACGCTTTCTCAAAGGCGCTGTTCGAGAAGGGTTTGCTCGCCACTGGCATAGGGTTTCCAACGGTCCCAGAGGGCAAAGCCCGCATTCGCACCATCGTAACCGCGACACACACCGGCGAAATGCTGGATCGGGCGGCGGAAATTCTAACCAGCGTAGCCAAGCAGATGGCAATCCTGCGATAAGCGGACCGCTTGTTCGCGGCAGTTGTAACGCCTTGTAAACGATCCTAACCCAGGTGGTCCGCCGCGCTATACTGGGATGCCCCTGAAAGACTAACCCCGGGTGACAAAAACATCTAGATCCATGCGCAGGCACTGTCTGCTTGCGTTGCTGATTGCACGTACCGTTCTTGTCCCGGCGCACGCCCAGCAGACCGAACTCGGGATGCCGGTTCTGCGCAACTACACTGCCAAGGAAATCGGTGGGGCCACTGACTTCTGGACCATTCTGCAGGATCGGCAGGGCGTCCTGTTCTTTGGTTCCGCAAACGCAATTGTCGAATACGACGGTGTGACCTGGCGAAGAATACCGGTGCCATCGAGCGTGGTCCGCTCCTTGGCCATGGATGCCGCGGGCAAGATCTGGGTGGGCGCCAACGCGACCATAGGATATCTGGAGCCCAACTCTACCGGAACCCTGCAATTCGTTTCGCTGCTGGATAAGATCCCGCCAGAGCATCGCAGCTTTAACGATGTCTGGCAGGTCCTGATCACCCCACAAGGCACGTTCTTTCGATCCTACGAACGTCTCTTCCGCTGGGATGGCAAGAGCATGCATGTGTGGGCAGGCGATGCACTGTTTCAGGCGCTCTCGGAAGTTCGAGGCCGAATCTATACGTCGCAGGCCGGCATTGGGCTGGAGGAGATTGTAGGCGATGAATTGCGCCCTGTGCCGGGCGGCGCCGCCTATAAGGATTCGATCAAACTTTTTCTGTATCCCTATGACGACCGGCGCATCCTGGTTTCGGCCCGGGGTGGAACGCTGACATTCTACGATGGCGAGAAGGTGACTCCGTTTCCTACGCAAGCGGACGACTACCTGAAGAAAAACGAACTTTACATCTCCGCGCCGCTTCCGGACGGCAGCTTCTGCCTCACCACGCTGCGCGGCGGTGCGGTGATCCTGGAGCGCGATGGCCGCCTGCGGCGGATCGTGGGCAAGGAGGCGGGACTCCAAAGCGAGTCCGTCGCTTCCGCCTATGCCGATCGCGAAGGAGCCCTATGGCTGGGACTCGGCACAGGTGTGGCGCGGGTGGAAATCAACTCTCCGATCTCGATCTTCTCTCGGGATTCCGCTACTGACGTCGCTCGCGACGACGGCACCGAATTCATCGCGGATGCCGCTCGTGGCACTGCGCTCGCCCGCGTGGTTCCCGATGCCAAAACGGGCCTGCCGGCCCTTAAACCTATACCCGGTATTTTCACGCAAGCTTTTGCCCTGCTTCCGGTGCGCGACTCCGCCGGCCAAGTTCCCCGTCAACTGCTCGCCGCAACCGGCATTGGCGTCATGAGGATCGCCGGCGATACTATCTCGCCCGCGGTTCCAGGACTGCAGGGTCCCCGGCAGGGAGTTTATAGCCTGCTGCAGTCCGAGAAATCTCGCAACCGGGTGTTTGTGGGACATTTTGCAGGCCTGTCCTCCCTGCGCTGGGAAGGCGGCAAATGGATAGATGAGGGCCGGCTTCCGAACTTCACAAGCGGTGTAGGTTCGCTGGCCGAAGAGCCTGACGGCACTCTTTGGGCCGCCACCAGCGATCGCAAAATTCTGCGGGTCGCAGTGGCGTCCACCGGCATGCGAGAGTCTAAAGGCGAGTTTCTCACCCAGAAGGATGGCCTGGTGGATGGGAATATGTTCGTGGCATTTGCCGCCGGAAACATTTTTGTCACTGCCAACCCTCCCAAGAACATGTTTCGCTGGGATGCAGGGGCCCACAAACTAGTCCCGGACAACCGTTTTTGGCTTCCGTTGAAGGATTCACAAACCTACTCCAACCTCTATCCATTCCAAAATGGCGACGTTTGGTCCGTAACGCGTGCCGCCAACGATCAGCGCCAAGGCCTGTTTCACCGCAAACCCGATGGCAGCTATGCGCTCGACGAGGAGTCCTATCGCCGCTTGTCCCGTTTCGATAACAACCAAGTCCGCTCTGAGGCGGATGGTTATTGGATCGCGGGCAACGACGGGGTGGTGCGCTTTGACCCGCGCGTAAAGCCAGCCGGACAACAGTCTTTTTCCACCCTGGTGCGCCAGATCAGTTTCGGAGCGAGCGATATCGTCTACGGTGGCGCGCCACTCGCCGGCGCGTCCGAGTTGAATCTTGCGCACGATCGCAATTCGCTGCGCTTTCAATTCGCCGCGCCCAGCTACGGCAACGAAGCCGAAACCACGTATCAATACTTCCTGGAAGGAGCCGATAAGGACTGGTCCGGCTGGGGGAAACAAAACGAGGCGAACTATAGCAGTCTCGGTCCCGGTTCGTACCGCTTCCATGTGCGGGCGCGCAACCTGGAAGGCCGCACCGGCGAAGAAGGCGTTTACGGCTTTACGATCCTGGCGCCTTGGTACCGCACCACTCTGGCTTATTCCGTTTATGGCTTACTGCTCTTGCTCTGCACCGTCGGCGCCCGCCAAACGGTGGTGAACCACGAACGCGAAAAGGCACGCCGCGAAACGGACGCGCTGGAATCGCAGGCCAAGGCTCTGGAAGCTACAGTGGCCGAGCGGACTCAGGAGATTCGCAGCCAGGCCGCCGAAATTGCAGCGCAGAAAGACAACCTCCAGCAAGCCTACGAGACCGTCGAACTGCTCAGCGAGATCGGCAAGGAGATTACAGCATCCCTCGATCTGGACACCATTCTGGTCAAGCTCTACGAACGCGTCAACCAGATCATGGATGCCAGCGTCTTCGGCGTTGGATTATACCGTCAGCAGAAAAATCTGATCGAATATAGCCTGGCCATCGAGAACGGCAAACGCTATGCGCCGTACACCCGCGACGCCCGCGACAAGAACCAGTTCGCTGTCTGGTGCATCGAGCATCGCAAGCCGGTCCTGATCAACGACGTCGCCGCCGAATCCGGGAAGTATATTCCTTCCTACTTCCACGCTAACCGCACCCTGGAAGACGGCAGCGCCGCGCGGCCGCCGGCCTCGATGATCTACCTGCCCCTCATCGCGCAGGATCGGGTTCTGGGTGTGCTCAGCGTCCAGAGCTTCAAGAAGAACGCTTACACCGAAAAGCATCTCAGCCTGCTCGCCAACCTGGCCGCGTACACCACGATCGCGCTCGACAACGCCGGAGCGTATCATCTGATCAACGAACGCGAGCACGAGATCCGCGATCGCGCGGCCGAGCTGGCCACCATCAACCGCATCACCCAGGCGCTCACCACGCAACTGGAAATGGACCGCTTGATCCAACTGGTGGGCGATCAGGTCCGCGAGGTTTTTCACGCGCCCATCGCTTACGTTTCGATTCTCGACCGCGCCACCATGATGCTCAATTTCCCCTATACGCACGGGGAAGACGCCGAGTCGCGGCCGTTCGGCGACGGATTGACTTCGCAGATCATCCGCAGCGGCCAGCCGCTGCTCATCAACGAAGACCTGGATGGCAGCCGGGCCCGTTTGGGGGTTCAACAAATGGGACGCCACGCCGCATCCTACCTGGGCGTTCCCATTCCCGCCGGCGGCGAAATGATAGGCGTCATCAGCGTACAAACTACAGACCAGGAAGGCCGCTTCACTGAAGCCGATCAACGTCTGTTGTCCACCGTCGCCTCAGCCGTAGGCGTCGCCATACACAACGCCAGACTTTTCGACGAAGCCCGCCAAGCCCGAGCGGCGGCCGAGGAAGCGGATGCCGCCAAGAGTTCCTTCCTCTCCACCGTCAGCCACGAACTCCGCACGCCGCTGACTTCCGTACTCGGCTTCGCCAAGATTATCCGCCGGCGGCTGGAAGAAAGGCTCTTCCCGCTGGTTCCAAACGGTGACAAGAAGACCGAACAAACCAAGCGGCAGGTCATCGACAACCTGAATGTCGTGGTGAGCGAAGGCGAGCGCCTCACTAAACTGATCGACGACGTTCTCGATCTTGCCAAGATCGAAGCCGGCAAGTTCTCCTGGAACCTGGAATCGCTTTCCGTCCAGGATGTGATCGAGCGCGCCGTGGCGGCCACCGCGTCGCTGTTTGAAGCCAAGAAACTAGCCCTGCTTCAGCGCGTCGAATCCGGCCTGCCGGAAGTCACCGGCGATCGTGACCGCCTCATCCAGGTTGTCATTAACCTCATCTCGAACGCCGTAAAATTCACCGACTCGGGCTCCATCACCTGTTCCGCCGCTCTGCGCGATGGTGAACTGGTTGTCAGCGTCGCCGACTCGGGGGTCGGCATCTCCGCCGCCGATCAGCCGAAAGTTTTCGAGAAGTTCAAGCAGGTTGGCGACACGCTCACCGACAAGCCGAAAGGTACCGGCCTGGGGCTGCCGATCTGTAAGGAAATCGTGGAGTATCACGGCGGACGGATTTGGGTGGAAAGTGAACCCGGCAAGGGCAGCACCTTCTCGTTCACTCTGCCATTGAAGGCCGGTCTGGCGGCTTCCACGCGCGTCATCGATATCGAGTCGCTGGTTCGCAAATTGCGCGAAAACGTTGCCACTCACCACCCGCGCCGCGACTCCATTCTGGTGGTGGATGACGATCCGAACATTCGCTCGCTGCTGCAACAGGAGTTCATGGAAGCCGGTTACGCCGTACGGCTCGCCGAAAACGGCCGTCAAGCGCTCGCGCTGGTTCGCGAGGAAGCTCCCGGCCTGGTGATCCTGGACGTGATGATGCCCGAAATGAACGGCTTCGACGTCGCTGCGGTTCTCAAGAACGACCCGGCGACGATGGACATTCCCATCATCATCCTCTCTATTCTGGAGGACAAGGAGCGCGGCTTTCGCCTGGGCGCGGACCGCTATCTCACCAAGCCCATCGACACGGCCTCGCTGTTCCGCGAGGTCGGCACGCTACTGGACCAGGGCAAGTCGAAAAAGAAGGTTATGGTGGTGGACGAGGACGCCTCCACCATCCGCACTCTGGCCGACGTGCTCGAGACGCGCGGCTACCAGGTGGTGGAATCCAACGGCGCCGAGCTCGTTTCCAAGGCCGTCTCATCCCAACCCGACATCATCATCTTGAGTTCTCTGCTTTCGAGCAAAGATGTAGTCCGCTCTCTCCGTTTTGAGAAAGGCCTCGAGAACGTTCTGTTTCTCATCTACCAATGACCAGTATGAAGATTCTGATTGTCGACGACGAACCGCACCTGCGTATGCTGATCCAGCAAGCCCTGGAGGATCTGGAGGACGACGGCGTCGAACTGCTGACCGCCAGCAACGGCGAGGAGGCGCTTGAAACTATCCGCGCCGAGCAGCCGAACCTGGTCTTCCTGGACGTTATGATGCCCAAGAAAAACGGGTTCGACGTTTGCCACTCCGTAAAAAACGAACTCGGCCTGAGCCACATTCACATCATCCTGCTTACCGCCAAAGGTCAAGAATTCGACCGCCAGCGAGGCCAGGAGGTGGGCGCCAATCTGTACATGACCAAGCCCTTTGACCCGGACGCTTTGCTTCAGAAGGCCAGGACCGTGTTGGGGCTTTAGCGCCGTATGGCCGGTCTGACGCTCAAAACGCTGGTAGCTCCCAAGGCCGGAGCTTTTGCCGTTCTCACTGCTCTCATTGAAAGCATGGGAGGCAACGTCGGTATTGAGGACGCTTCCGGCAACCGGCTGCTGGGCAATTCGCCCGATGGATCTTCGCGCTGGCCGGTAACTGTGGAGGGCGTCAACCTCGGTTGGGTGAGCGGCCCAGCCTCCGCCGGCGCCCTGGTTGCCGCCCTTTTAAACCACCTGGCGGCCAAGGAATCCGAGCGCCGCGCCCTGGCTGCTGAAGTCCTGCATTTATACCGCGAAGTGCACCTCATTGAGCAGCTCTCCGAGCAGCTCGCGGCGTTGCTGGACCTCGGCGCCGTGGGCCAGTCCGCGCTCGATCAAGCCCACCGCCTGATTGCCGCTTCGCACGGCGGCATACTGGTCATGGAAAGTCCCGGCGCCCCCCTCCGGTCTGTCGCTTCCTTTGGCGCCGATGGACCCGCCCTGCCGGTCACGTCCGGCCTGGCCGCCGCCATCGCGGAACGGGGCATCGGCGAGATCGTGAACGATTGCGCTTCCGATCCCCGCGTCCTGGGCTCCGATCCCTCTCTGCGCTCCCTTATATGCGCTCCTCTGCGAGCCAAGCAGCGCACGGTGGGAGTAATCGCGCTCGCGAACACCACCGGCACTCCCTATACCGCGGCCGATCTCAAACTGCTCAACACCATCGCTCTGCAAACCGCGGCGGCCATCGAAAACTCTCTGCTTTGTTCGGAAATGGTGGATGCCGTGCACGACCGCGCCCAATTGTCGGCTATTCAGAAGGAGCTCGACACCGCGCGCGCCATCCAGCACTCCCTGGTTCCACGCATCTTCCCGCCTTTCCCGGAACGTACAGACTTCGACATCCACGCCCAAATGACGTCGGCCAGAGCCGTTGGCGGCGACTTCTTCGACTTCTTCCTGATCGATAGCGACCACCTGGGCGTGGTGATTGGCGACGTGTCCGGCAAAGGTATCCCGGCGGCGCTCTACATGGCCGTGACCCGTACTCAGATCAAGACCACCGCTCTCCAAGGCAAGTCGCCCGAGGAATGCCTGTTCGAAGTGAATCGCGTTCTGGTCCGCGAAAAAGTCTCCTCTATGTTCGCCACGTGTTTTTACGGTTTGCTCAACACTCGCACGGGAGAGTTACGCTACTGCAACGCCGGCCACAATCCGCCCTATCTGCTCCGCGCCTCCGGCACCCTGGAGATGATGGAGTTAGCGGGTGGCCTTCCGCTGGGCCTGTTTGAAGGAAGGCCTTACAGTGGCGGAACGGTTCAACTTGCTCCGCGCGACACACTCTTTCTTTACACCGATGGCGTATCGGAGGCCACCAATATGGCGCTCGATGACTTCACCGACGAACGGCTCGCCGCCGGCCTGCTCGCCGCAGGCTCTCTGCCTTGCCGCGCCATCCTGGATCACATCACCAGCGAACTTCTCGCCTTCACCGATGGCGCACCGCAATCGGACGACATCACCATGCTCTCCCTCCGCCTCCACCAGCAGAGCGAGCCGGTCAACTCGGTTAAGATGTAAATCAGGATCGATAATCGATCGTCAGATCGACTATCATCGAAATGCTCGATTGACACCGCGAGCGAAGAGTCATACACTCTCTTAGGTGAATAGGCAGGGGATGCGCTTTTTAACTTATAGTAAGGACGGCGTCAGCGGACTGGCGTTAAAAAAAGGAGCGGACTGGGTCTCCTTGCCGGGCTTGCACCTTCTGGAAGTGCTGCGTGGGGGTGATGAGGGACTGACGTCGGCGGCCAAGGCCGCGGCGCGAGGCTCCATCCTCGATCCGTCGACGCTAGTTTATCTTCCTCCCATCGCCGCGCCGCCGAAGATCGTCTGCGTAGGCATGAATTACAAAGATCACGTAAACGAAGCCAAGCGCCAGCCGCCCACCCACCCGACTTATTTCGGACGATTCACTCAGACGCTGATCGGCCATGGCCACCCTCTGATACGTCCCACTGTTTCCGACCAGTTCGATTACGAGGGCGAGCTGGTAGCGGTGATCGGAAAGACCGGCCGGCACATCTCGCCAGACCATGCGCTCGACTATATCGCCGGGTATTCGATATTTAACGACGCTTCGGTTCGCGACTATCAGCGCAAGGGCGAGCAGTGGACGCTAGGCAAGAATTTCGATGGGAGTGGAGCGTTCGGCCCGGAATTCGTGACAGCGGATGAACTTCCGCGCGGCGCGAAAGGCCTGACGTTAACGACGAGGTTAAACGGAGTCTCCGTGCAATGCGCCTCCATAGACGAGATGATCTTCGATATTCCGACTCTGCTGTCCAGTTTGAGCGAGGCTATGACGCTCGTAGCGGGCGATGTGATCGTGACGGGAACGCCGGGCGGTGTCGGGTTTGCCCGCACTCCCAAACTGTTCATGAAGAGCGGCGACGTCTGCGAAGTCGAAATCGAGGGCATAGGTGTGCTGCGAAATCCTGTCGTGGATGAGACACCGGCCCACGACTCAACCGAAGCGTTGGCGGATCAGGTGAGTAAGTCGTAAGGAGTATCCAAGCGATGACACAGATAGCCAGCTATGTTCCTCCGTTGCGGCGGCCGGGCGAGCTTGGGGTTCATTCTCTGGATCATTTCAGTTTGGTTGTTCCCAATCTGGCCGAGGCGGAGCACTTCTACAACAGCTTTGGAATAGACGTCCATGAGGACCAAGGGG
>JALYHQ010000095.1 GCA_030776455.1 Acidobacteriota bacterium
GAGTGATCCTGAAGGACTCCGGAATCCGAATCGACTGGCGTAACCATGAAGATTTGGTGGCCTCCGAATCTTTCGCCAACCTGGTAGTCGCGAGATTTCGGGGCAAGTGCAGGATGGAACCCGCGGCCTGGCTCCTTGACGAACGCGGTCCGCTCGGCTCTACCTATACCAGTGACGGCTCCATGCTTTCGTTCAGCGAAATTCAATGCGATAAAGTACGCTCGTCGCTGCGCGGTTCGATGTGGGGCGGCGACTACAGCCGTTCCGATCAGCTGTTTGGGCGGGCTTTGGCGCGCGTGCTGGCGCATGAGCTCTACCACATGCTGACGGGCAGCCAGTCGCACGCCGATTCCGGGGTGGCGCGACGTGCACTGTCGGGTTCCGAACTCCTCTCGGATCGGCTGCTGCTCACCCGTGCCGAACTCGATCGCATGCACTCGGCGTTGATCCACTCCATAAAAGAAATCTATTAGACACCTGGGGATTCTGGAGTTACGCTAGGGCGACCGGTTTTCCGAACGTTTAGTCCTTCCTCCTTGTCGAGCGATTGCCTCAGGCAATCCGTGCGACACCCATAAACAGCAGAATCCAGGAGAAAACTAGAGATGGAACTCAGCACCGCCGAAAAAAGAGAATTGTTGCAGCGGGGCTTCTCGCGCCGCAACTTTGGACGTTTTGCCACCATGCTGACGGCGGGAGCGACGCTCCCGTTTTTCAACGAATCCGCGATGGCGCAGCTATCGATGGTTCGCGGGCAGATGCCACCGGACGCGGTTAAGATCAACGCCAACGAGAATCCGCTCGGTCCGTGCCCGGAAGCTTCGGAGGCCATCTACAGCGTCGTTCAGAAGGGCGGGCGCTATCTATATGAAGAGACCTTCGGGTTCCAGCAGGCCATGGCGGATCTGGAAGGTCTGAAGCCCAGCTACGTTCAAGCCTTTGCCGGATCTAGCGCGCCGCTGCATCAAGCCGTTCTGGCCTTCACTTCGCCAACCAAATCGTTCGTAACCGGCGACCCTGGATATGAAGCGGGCGAGCGCGCGGCCAAGTTCATCGGCT
Organism: Acidobacteriota bacterium; assembly: GCA_030776455.1. Taxonomy (GTDB): domain Bacteria; phylum Acidobacteriota; class Terriglobia; order Bryobacterales; family Bryobacteraceae; genus JALYHQ01. The sequence goes on from JALYHQ010000095.1 coordinate 1,060, forward strand.
CGAAAGTGATTCGCGTGCCGCTGACCAAAGACTACGCTCACGACGTGGAGGCCATGGCCAAAGCCGATCCCAACGCCGGCTTGATTTACGTCTGCAATCCCAACAACCCCACGGGAACACTCACGCCCCGCGCGGACATTGAGCGCCTGCTGGCCAATAAACCCGCGGGTTCCATCCTCCTGCTGGATGAAGCTTACATCCACATCGCCGGCGCGCCCATGGCGTCCGACCTGGTGGCGGCTGACAAGGACATCATTATTCTACGGACGTTCTCCAAGCTCTACGGAATGGCGGGACTGCGCGCGGGCGCTGCCCTCGGCAGGCCGGACCTGCTGGCGAAGATCATGCCGTACAGCGCGGGCGCTCTGCCGGTAACCGGCATGGTGGGCGCCACGGCCAGCCTGAAAGTGAAGACGCTGGTACCGCAGCGCCGCAAGATCATCGGCGATGTTCGCGAAGATGTGCTCGCCTTCATGACCAGGCACAACTTCAAATTTGTCCCCTCGGTCTCGAACAAATTCATGGTCGACGTGGGTCGGCCGGGAGAAGAAGTGATCGAGGCGATGCGCAAGCAGAAGGTCTATATCGGGCGCGTCTGGCCGAGTTGGCCGACGTACGTTCGCGTTTCCATCGGCACGCAGGAGGAAATGAACAAGTTCAAGGCTGCCTTCCTCACCGTCATGAGCTAACCTGCAAGAGATGAAGCGGTTCGGGTATAGCTGGGCGGCATTCGCGGGCGATTGCTTTGGGGGAGTAATCGCCGCGCTGATTGCCCTGCCCTACGGTCTCGCCATGGCCGCGCTGATGGGGCTGCCACCGATCCTCGGAATTTTCACTTCGATTCTAACGGCCCCGGTGACCGCGCTGCTGGGCCGCAATCCGCTATTGATCGGCGGAACGGCCAGCGCGACCGTCCCCTTCGTCGCACTGGCGGTGAGACAGCAGGGGCTGGGCGGAGCGGCCAAAGTTTCCATCGTCGCTTCCATCTTCATGCTGGTTTTCTGCTCGCTGCGGTTGGGCCGATATGCGCATCGCGTGCCGCTGCCAGTGGTATCGGGGTTTTCCTGCGGGATCGGCGCCATGATGCTCATTTCGCAGCTGGACGTGATCTTGGGGGTCGCGTCGCCGCTCACCAAGGCGCCAGGTTCGATGCTGGGCGTGCTGGCAAGCGTGCTGGGAAAACTGCCCGAGACCCGCTGGGTTCCGTTGGTGCTGGGAGGCTCCGTCATTGTCGTCGCTTGGCTGTCTGCGCGATGGTCCCACAAGCTGCCCGCGCCGTTGATCGGCATGGCCGTTGCGTTCGCATTGGCCCAGATCCTGGGGATGCATGAGCGCGAAGTGGGCGCGCTGTCCTTGAGCTTCCCGGCCTTCACTGGCTTTTCATGGAGCCCTGGGGATGTGTACACGGTGTTGCCGTCGGCACTCGGGCTCGCGCTGGTATCGTCGGTAAACCTGCTGATCACGTCGCGGGTGGTAGAGCATTTTCGCGGACGCCATGACCATTTGAAGAAGTCGGACGCCGATGCCGAGCTCGGCGCGTATGGCATCGCCAATCTGTTCGCTGGGATGTTCGCCGCGCCCATGAGCGTGGGCATTCCGGCGCGGAGCCTGGCTGCGGTGCGCTGCGGCGCAACCACTCGCGTCGCCAATCTCCTGCATGCAGTCTTTCTGGTGGCGCTGCTAGGTGTCGGAGCGGGTTTTGTGGGGCATATCCCCATTGCCGCGCTGGCGGGCGTCACGGCGTGGATGGGCATCTGTCTTCTGGATTGGAGCACCTGGAAGCGTCTGCCCAAAATGCGGCGGGTGGATGCGGTGGCGTTCCTCACCACCGCGGGAGCGGTGCTCATGGTGAACGCGGTAGCGGCCGTGGTGGCGGGTTGTCTGGTATACGCGGCTCACTACCTGTACATGCGAACCAAGCCGGAGCACCAGCTTGCCGCGACGCGAGCATCGGTCTAGCTCCCTGGCTGATCGATTATCAGACCGATAAAAATATTCTATGTATGTTTTAGCACCGCTCCAAAAAAAGCGGTGATACACTTGACCAAGTTGTCCGCCAGGTCCTTCGTGCGGGCCCCGCGCTCTCCGTATTGAGCAATTCCAAGCTCAAGGAGAATACGGTGCCAAAATCCAGTTTAAAGACAGCCCTCACCAGCCTGCTAGTAATATGCGCCGCGGCGATGTTACAGGCTCAGTCTTACTACGGCGTCCTGCGTGGAACCGTGACGGACCAGAACGGAGGCGCAGTCGCCAGCGCCAAGGTTACTCTGATTAACCAAGGCACCGGCGAGCATCGATCGACGCTGTCGGCAACGGCTGGCGAATTCGTGTTTAGCGAAGTGGTTCCCGCAACCTACTCGGTGGACATTGAGTATCCCGGGTTCAAAAGATTCGAACGCAAAGGGGTTATCGTAGGGACCCAGCAGCAGGTATCGGTGGACCTGAAGCTTGAGCTCGGCCAGGTAACCGAAAGCGTCCAGGTGACCGCCGAAGTCCCGATGGTCGAATCTTCCAACGCCTCCCAGGGACAGGTGCTGGATAATCAGAAACTCACGGAACTGCCCAACCTTGGCCGCAATCCCTTCATGCTTTCCAAGCTGGTGGCAAACGTTATTCCGGCCGGCAACCCGGCCTACAATCGCATGGAAGATCAGAGCGGCTCCTCACAGATCTCAATCGCCGGCGGCCCGGTGCGCGGCAACAACTACCTCATTGACGGCGTACCGATTACGGATGCCAACAACCGCGCGATTATCATCCCTTCGCTGGAGTCGGTTGAGGAAGTCAAGATTCAAGCCAATACGTACGACGCGGAGATGGCCCGCACCGGCGGCGGCATGTTCAATACGTTGATGCGATCCGGCGCCAATACTTATCACGGCAGCGCGTACGGACACCTGCGCCGCACCGGGTGGGACGCTAACAGTTTCTTCAATAATGCGGCCGGGGTTCCTATCACCGATCAGCCCAATGACACCTGGGGCGCCAGCTTCGGCGGCAAAGTGTGGATTCCGAAACTGTACGACGGCAAGAACAGGACCTTCTTCTACCTCGGCGCGGAACACTATGACGATACCCAATCGTCGTCATCGGTGTTCGCGACTCCTACCGCGCTGGAGCGGACCGGAAACTTTTCGAACAGCTATAACTCAGACGGCAGTCTACGGGTTATCTACGATCCGCTGAACACTATCAACGGAGTCCGCCAGCCGTTCGCGAATAACACCATCCCGCGCGATCGCCTGAACACGGTGGGCCTCGCGATTGCGAACAACTTTCAGCTACCCCAGTCGGCGCCGCGGTTTTATGGCGATAACGATCTCAACGCGCCCGGAAAGCTGCCCTGCCGCGCCATGCAATACACGGGCAAGATCGATGAGGATATCGCCAGCTGGTGGCGTGTTAGCTTGAGCTACCTGCGCTACTTCTCACTGGAGCCCGGAAACACTGAGTTTCCCACCGTCTCGAGTCCGGATCAATGGCGTCTGCAGCGCCGCGTGGACTCTACCCAGTTGAACAGCATCACGACTATCAATTCGACCACTGCCCTGGCGGTCCGCTTCGGATTCAACCGGTTCCCGAACTACAGTTACAACGTGTCCCAGGGCTACAACATTGGGAACTTAGGGTTTCCCCAAAGTCTGGTGAGCCAAATTCGGCCCTCGCTGTCTCAATTCCCGTATATCACGATGAGTAACTTGTATACGCTGGGTGTGAACGACAACAATTCGTTCTATGTACACGCTTCCAGGAACTTTTCGGCCAGCGTGTCCAAGTATGTCGGGCGACACAGCCTGAAGGCCGGCTTCGATTATCGAAGAATCAAGGCGGCTGGCAACGACGCGAACAATGCGGGTGGAGACTACACCTTCAACGGCATCTTCACCAAGTCGGCGCCTGTAGGCTCGGGTACCGGCGGCGCCGATCTCGCGGATCTGCTGCTGGGCTACCCCTCGGCTGGAAACATTTTTACATCCACCAAGCTAACCGACTATGCCGACTACTACGGCGCATACATTCAGGATGACTTCAGAGTGAGTAACAAGCTCACACTGAATCTCGGCCTGCGCTGGGAGCGCGAGTTGGGACTACAAGAGATATCCAACGGCATGGTGGTCAATTTCGACGGCACCGCTGCCAATCCGCTGGCCGCGAATGTTACCAGCATCTCTCCGAAGGGGGTGGTGCAATATGCCGGGACCAACGGCAAAACATCGGTGGGCAATCCCATCGCGAACAAGTGGGGCCCGCGCTTCGGCCTGGCTTACCAGCTGAACTCGAAGACCGTGGTGCGCGCCGGATACGGCATCTTCTGGGCGCCGCAGTTCGCCCTCGGCTCGCCAATCGCTACAGTGGGCTACAACCAGGCTACGCAGTACATCGCATCCACTGACAACAATTTGACTCCCGCGGGATCGTTGAGCAATCCTTTCCCGAACGGGATCCTTCAGCCCGTCGGAAACACCCTCGGCGCTCTCACGGGTGTTGGTCAGAGCTTCTCTCTGGTAGACCCGCACGCAAAGTCGCCGTACGTCCAGCAGTATTCGCTGGATATCCAGCGCGAGCTGCCTGCCGGCATCGCCACCGAAATCGGATTCGTGGGATCCAAGTCGAGCCACCTGGTGACGGGAACCGCATCCATCAATTTGAACGCTCTCAATCCCGCTCTCTTGGCGCAAGGTTCGGCGTTGACGCAGTCGGTCCCAAACCCCTTCTTCGGACATGGCGGCACGGGCGTCATTGGCACCGCCAAGGTACAGGCATCGCAACTGCTGCTGCCCTTCCCGACTTACAGCTCCATCAACGCATTGTTCGACGACAACAACAAAGCGAAGTACTACTCGATGGTCCTGAAAGCGCAAAAGAGATTCAGCCACGGCTTGACCTTCTTGTCCACGTTCACATGGTCGCGGAACTGGGATGAATCAGCCGGCGGACCCGGGAACACGCTGAACGCCGGCGCCAAAGCGCCGCAGAATCCCTACAACATGGCCGCCGAGTATGCCTTCTCCAACATCGACACTCCGTTCCGGTGGGCCACCTCGGTGTCCTACGAGTTGCCGTTCGGCAAAGGCAAACCTTACCTGAGCAGCGGAAGGTTCATGGACTACGTTGCAGGCGGCTGGGCCATCAACACGGTTTCCGTGTTCCAGACCGGCTTTCCGCTCCAGATTTCGCAAAGCACCAACTTCAATTCGGGCTTTGGGTATGCCAGTCAGCGGCCGAACGCCACCGGAATTTCACCGGTCACCAGCGGCAGCCTGGAAGACCGCCTGAACAACTACATCAATCTGGCCGCGTTCTCCACCGCGCCCCAGTTTACATTTGGCAACGTCGGCCGCACCATCGATATGCGCGGTCCCGGCCAAGTGAATTGGGACATGTCCGTCTTCAAGAACTTCAGTATCAAGGAGACGCTCAAAGCCCAGTTCCGGTGTGAAGCGCTGAACGCGTTTAACACTCCGCTGTTCTACGGCCCGAATACTAGTTTCGGGAGCAGCTCGTTCGGCAAGATCACGACGCAGGCGAATTTCTCGAGGCAATTGCAATTGGCGCTGCGGTTTTCATTTTAGTACCGCTCTTGAGGAACGCAGTTGGTCGCCTGTGGGGCAGGCGGTTTCGCCTGCCGGAGGTCGATTGCTAATCGGCCGCAGGATACTATCCTGCCCCACACGGAGCGTTAAGGGACCACGACTACTGGGGCCTGCCAGAAGGCGGCTTTGCTGGCGGTGGGGTCCAGGACGGTTACCTGGCAGGTATAGTTGCCGGGATCGAGCTTGTCCAAAGGGAAGCTGAAGCGCAGGGGGACTGCTTTTGATTTAGGATCCATTCCGTCGAGCACTTGGAGGGGCGGGGTTTCGAATGCCTTGGACTGGCCGCGGTAAAAGGTGACGAAAGCTACCAGCGGCTGAGTGGAGGCGGCGCCCCGCTCATAGGCCTGCAGGTAAATGTACATCTCGCGGGCCTTGCTGAATACGCGCGTGACACTGGGGATCAGTTTGTGGCCTTCCTGAACCAAGGGATTCACTGCCAGCGTTTGTCCTTTGTCTTTCGATGCGTTGAATATCGCGTCGCGGAGGTCAATACGCTGGCTGCTTAGCACCACCGAGCTGATTGGAATCCGCTTTTCTTCTTTATTCAGATTGGGGATTACAAACGTACTCAAGTAGGTTCCGATCCGCCCGGTCTCGGCGTCGCGGGCCAGGAACTTGATCTTATAAGTGCCCGGCAGCAGCGTGAATCCAGTCTCGTACTCGACAGGATGTTTCGCCAGTTGGCCGGCCGTCTCTCCGCTCAGCTTAATGTCCACCTTGTCTCGCACATTTTGAATCGTGGTCCCGTAGTTGTCCTTCACCTCACCGATGAAATCGATCAGTGTGTGTTCCGCTCCGCCCCGGCGGGCCAGCGCGAGCTCACGCCCTGGAATCTTGACTGAAACCGGCACGAAATACTCGGCCCGGTTCAGCTGAAAGTAATCCACTTCCATGGCGATGGTGAGCTCCGTAATGGGATCGCCCAGCATCAGGGCGTCCTCCAGCTGGCGTTCTTTGTCGGCGCTGGTGAACTTGCCGAAGACCTTCCCCGAAAAATACCCCTGACGGTAATCGAGGTTCGCGGCCATGCCGTTATTGAGCGAAATCTTGATTCTGCGAAACTTGCCATCCAGCTTGTCGTTACTGGTGTAGTAGCCGATCAGGTAGTAGCTGGACATGCCTTTCTGCGCCTGCACGATGCCGGCGGTCAGGTCGTTGTAGTCCAGGAGCGCTTTCCCGCCCGTATCGGCCGCCAGCGCATACATGGTGTCCTGGGACCGCTGGAAGTTCGTGGTAGCCGCCATGAACGATCCGCCGTTGTACATGGCGATGCCGCCCGGAGAGCCCTGGCTGGCGTCTCCCAGCGGCGCCTGGGCCACGAGGCCGCGCGCGTCGATGGGATATAGCGATACGCCCGCGCGCACAGCGGCGTTGATGGTGGCATGCAGTTGCGCCTGGTTGTTCACGCCGTTTAGGCGCAAGCCGCTGGCAAAGTAAATCAGCGATTTCTTCTCGTTGAGCTGCCCCAGCATCTTCACCGCCGTCTGCAACGCGGCCAGTTGGCGGTCCGTATTAAAGATGTTGAACTCTCCGTCGTCCTGGCCAAAGGCGGCTCCGGTATCGGACGCGCTGGCGTCGGTCACGGCCGCATCGAAACCTTCGGCCTCGCCCACCACCAGGATTTCCAGCGTGTTTTCGAGCAGTTCGCGATCGTCGGTGAAATCCCGGAGTACCTGCACGGCGCCGCCCGTGAAAATCATGATGGCCATCAGATCCTGTGGCGTCATCTGGGTGCGGACAAACTTACGCGCGGCGGTGAGTGCGCGGAGCTGATCGGCATCCGGCATGGCGGTCATGTCAAAGTACAGCGCCAGCAACCGGTGGTCCTTGAAACGGCCTTCACCGGGCGCTTCGGGTGCGATTTGGGTGTGGGTCAACTTTTGCGGCAGTACGCGGCCCGGCGTTGCGGGCGGCGCAGGCGCGAGTGGCGCATCAGCAGGCTGTTCCAGCTTCTGGAATTCGAAGAAGCGGATCGCTTGCGGCACGCCGTCTTCGGTAAGAGTAAAATCCTTCGCCGTCAGGCCTTCCACCGGATTGCCGCTCTTGTCCTTCACCGTGACGGTTTCCACTACCAGCTGAGTGCTGCTCTGAAAGGTAGTCGGCTTGTTCGCCGGCGAGGTGTTCTGTCCGGTCTGCTGCCCGCCGGCGGCGAGCGTCCAGGTGACGAAGAATATAAGAATATGGCGCATCTTAGAACCTGATCCGGACACTAGTTTGCACGTTGCGCATGGCATTGGCGGAGCCTGGCAATCCGAACTGTGCGCTGGTGATGTTGGTGTTCCAACTGGGATACGTAACGTGATTGAGCGCGTTGGTGGAGTCCACTCGCAAATCCATGTTGAGCGTGTCACTCAACCGGAAAGTGCGGCCCATGGATGCGTTGAGCGTGAACTGGCCGGGGCCGGTGATAGAATTTCTTCCCGCATTGCCCCATTGGCCCGCGGCGGGCGGAGCGAAGGCAGCCGCATTGAGAAAGAAGCCCCGGGGCGCCGCATATACCTGAGCGCCGGTATAATCGGGCCGGATGCTACCAGTGACGCCCGTGCCTCGAACGGCGGCCACATAGACCGGCGTCAGCGGGAACCCGGTACCCAGCGTAATCTGCGTCGCGAAAGTCCATTCCTTGAGCAACGCGCCTCTCCAGCCGCCCAGCAGCGTTCCGCCGTGCATGCCCATTCCGGGAGTGTATTGCGATTGGAAACTCAACTGGTGGCGCTGATCGAAGTTCGACAGGCCGCGCTCCCCGCTCAGATCAAGCCAGTTCTGCGCGATCACCGAGCCTCCTTGCCCCCGGCCTCCCAGCGCCGAATCGTCGATGGCTTTCGCAAACGTGTACAGCAGCGTCGAGGTGAAGCCGTTGTACAGCCGCCGCCGCAATTGGATCTGGCCCGCTTCGCGAGTGGAGTTTCCGTTGGAAGTGAGATACGCGAATCCGGTGGGACACGCCGGACATGGATTCAGCGCGCCGATGGGATACGTATTGGGTAGAAATTCCTGCGCGCCGCGTGTCCCCTTGATGCCGAGATACGTTGCAATCAGCACGGTGCTCCACGGAAGATCGCGCTGGACCGACGCCTGCCAGTTCTGCGTGTATCCCACCTGGAAGTGAGGATCGATGGCAAAAGTGTTCGGCGTGCCGGATTGCCCGGCGTTGAATCTATCCGCCAGCGTGAGCGGATTGGCGGGGCTGTTCTGAACGCTCAGACTCTTGGAAAGCGGCGATTGCTGCGCCATTTGCGTCGCGATGGATTGATAGACGGAAGTATTGTAGTAAACGCCGTAGCCGGCGCGCACGACCATGGAGGATGCGGCGAAGGGACGCCAGGAAAGTCCAACGCGCGGTTCAAACGCGTGCTTGTCGGGATGCACCAGCGAATTCGGATATCGCTGGCCGGTAAGCGGGCCAATGGGACAGCTGGCCACCACGGGAGCGATCGCCGTGAAACCCGGAGTGATGTCGAGGTTCACCAGGCGTCCGAAAAGTTCGGTGATCGGCGCGCCATATTCCCAGCGGACTCCGGCGTTCAAAGTGAAACCTGGGCTCATGCGCCAGTCATCGGTGACATAAGCGTCAAACACCGACGCGCGGAAGTACTTATCCGCGTTTCCGAAGGCGATGGAGCTGGTATCCGGCACTCCCAGCAAAAAGTCCGCCAGCGCGGATCCGCCGGCGCCGTTGCCGCTCGCTTGCGTGGCTGCGCCGGTGAACGTGAAAGTCCCGCGTGGGTCTTGCTGCGAAAGCAGATTGAATTGCTCGCGGCGAAAATCGCCGCCGAACGAGACGTTGTGCCGGCCGCGATTCCAAATCAGGTCATAGAGTATCTTGCTGGTCTGATTGCGGGTGAGCGACTGCTGCGCATCGGCGAGTCCCGCGATGCCGTTCGCGAACGAGAGGCTCGGCGGGCCCCAGTTCACCGGGTCTTGATTGTTGCCCGAGATTCCCGCCAGCCCCGATATGTTCTCTCGATTCGCGAAGAACGGCGAAGAGCGCAGGATCAACCGGCTGAACTGGTAGGCGGCATTCCCATAGAACCGCGGAGTAAAACTGTGACGCCAGTTGACGCTGGTATTGATTCCGGTGGTGTCCGCGGTGTCCAAGAAACCAAAAATGTTTGGCAGGTTAGACCGGGTGCTTTGCAAGGCGAAAGCGCCGGCGATCTGATCCTTTCGCCCGATTGCCTTGTTCGCGCGTGATTGCAGGCTGTCCTGATGCGCAGCGCCCAGAATCGGAATCTGATAGTTGTAGCGCGCTCCGCCGGCGAAGTTGGGCAGCGGATAGAGCTTCAACAGCGACTGAGCCTGGCGGCTCAACCGGTCGCGCGGGATGGTATTGTTCGAAAATAGCGCGCCCGTCGTTGGATCGAAGATCTGTACCGGCTGTCCCTGTGTGTTCAACGACTGCGAGAAATCTCCGCTCCGCTCCGCGAGCGTGGGCATCAAACCGGGCAGCGTATTGGCGTTGCGGTTGCGAGTCCACTGGTAGTTGAAGATGAAATTGGGTCCGTTCTTGAGCAAATGGGGAATCTTGATGGGACCACCGAACGCCAGCACCGCCGTGAAGTGATTGTAACCGGGCTTCGGCGTATCCTGGCCGGTGAGCGAGAAGGCGCGCGCGTCGAACGCGGAATTGTCCAGGATGAATCCGAGGTTCCCGTTGTATAGCGATTTGGGGCCATTGCGCGTGTTGCCGAACGCGGGCGCAAGCGCGAATACCGAGCTCGCGCCATTGTTCGCCGTTCCGTTGATCAAGAAGCCGTCAGCGGCGCGATCGTTGAGATCGTCGGGCGAGGGTTCGGCTACATTCACTTCGCCGGGTGGCTTGGCGCTGGAGTCCTTGGACGCCGACGCGTTCAGATCGGTGTGCTGAAATCCGGGCTGCGCGGGAGCGGCGGAGTCCTGGGTAGACGGCGGTGAGGTCTGGGCGTGGATTTCGGTCAGGGGGAGGAGTCTTAATTCCCAGACTGGATTGGGAGCGGAGGGGGCTATGGTGAGGTCCTGCCGGATGGTAGCGAAGCACAGCATTTCCACTTGGAAGGACCACACGCCGTCGGCCAAGTCAGGAAAGGTGTATGACCCTTGCGGGTCTGTGAGGGCGATTTGTTTCTGATTGCCTTGGGTGGCGGTAACGGTGACGCCTGGTACGGGAAGGCTGTTGAATTGGACTTGGCCGCGGTGTGGGGT
>JALYHQ010000096.1 GCA_030776455.1 Acidobacteriota bacterium
GGGCGCAGCCGGCCGCGGCGGCCGTGCTGGCGGCGGAGGCGAAGGTCCCGCCGGCGGTGGCGAAGAAGAGGGCGGCGGCTTTTTCTTCCGGCCCACGGGCCCGCTGGTGGTCCCCGGCAAGTACACCGTGACCATGGCGAAGCGCGTGGAAGGCGTGCTCACGCCCCTCCCCGGTTCACAGACATTCGAAGTGGTAGCCGAAGGCGTGTCCACGCGGGATGACCGCGTCGCGATGGCCGATTTTCAGGAGAAGCTGGCGCGCTTGCAGAAGGCCTCGAACGCCGCCGATCAGTCCGCCACCGAAGCTCGCACCCGCCTGGACGCCATCGTTCGCGCCATCGACGCCACGCCCTCGCTGCCGCCCAAGCTGCGCGAAGAAGCTCGCAATCTGGAGCGGCGTCTCGCCGAGATCACCCGCGCCTTGCGCGGCGACGCCGTCATGCGCGCCCGCAATGAAGCCACCCCCGAGTCTATCTCCGAGCGCGTATCCTCGGCCGCTCAATCGCTGCGCTTGACTACCGGCCATCCCACGAAGACAGCCATCGAAAACTACCAGATCGCCTCAGACGAACTGGCCACGGAGATTCCTAAGTTACGCAGATTAGTGGAGACGGACATCCGCGCAATAGAAAAACAACTCGACGCCGCCGGCGCGCCCCCCACCCCCGGCCGCCTCCCCGACTGGAAAAAATAAAACTACCGCCGCACCCAGCACCCAGCACCCCGGTAGCACATGCTTTAGCTTGTGGCCTTCAACTCCCCCAGCATCGTCGGAATCAACTCGGAAACCGTGGGATGAATATGCACCGCCCGCTGAATCACCGTATACTGCCCCGCCGCGTACATCACGTCAAGAATCGAGTGAATCGCTTCGTCTCCCCCAACGCCCAAAATCGACGCCCCCAGAATCTTCTTCGTCTCCGCGTCCACCACGATCTTCATGAAGCCCTGCGTCTCGCCCTTCTCCACCGCGCGTCCCACCTTCGTCATCGGGCGCTGGCCCACCAGGATCTCTCGCCCCGTCTTGGCAGCCTCAGTCTGTGTCATTCCGCAGCGCCCCAATGGCGGATCGATGTACAGCGCATACGCAGGAATGCGATCGCTGACCCGGCGCGGATCGTTATCCAGCAGATTCGCGGCGGCAATCTCGAAATCGTTGTACGAGGTGTGCGTGAACCCGCCCTTGCCGTTGCAATCGCCCAGCGCCCAGATTCCCTCGACATTCGTCCGCAGTTGATCGTCAATCACGATGTATCCGCGCTCATCCGTCGCAACTCCGGCCTTGTCCAGCCCCAGGTCGTCCGTGTTGGGACGGCGACCCGTCGCCAGCAGCAGGTGTGATCCGCTCACTTCCGGCGCGCCATTCTTGCAATCCACTCCCGCATGAATCTCCTCGCCGTGTTTCGAAAGACGGATGCACTTCGCGTTCAAACGAACTTTGATTCCCTCGGCTTCCAGAATGCCCTGGATAGCCGCCGACACGTCTTCGTCCTCCCGCCGGACCAGACGCGACTCCATCTCGATGATGGTCACTTCGCTGCCAAAGCGCCGGAACATCTGCCCGAACTCGAGTCCAATGTAGCTGCCGCCGACAATAACCAGGTGGCGAGGCAGAAAATCGACGTCCATCATCGAGCTATTAGTGAGATACGGGACCTCGCCGACGCCCTGCAGCGCGGGAATCGCGGCGCGCCCTCCCGCGTTGATGAAAATGCGCGGGGCCGTGAGCCGCGCATCGCCCACGCGCACTTCGCGCGGCGATTCGAAGCGGGCGTGGCCTTCGTACACCGTGCAGTTCGCCAGGTTCTTCAGCGAGGCCTCAAGCCCCGTTCGCGATTCGCCGGAGATGGCGTCCTTGCGGGCCTTCACGCGCTTCATGTCCACCGTAACTGGGCCGGCCCCGACCCCGTAATCCGCGGCTCGACGCGCCAGGTGTGCCGCGTACGCGCTGGCCACCATGGTCTTGGTCGGGATGCAGCCCGTGTTCACGCACGTGCCGCCGAACAGCTTGCGCTCAATGATCGCGACCTGCATTCCGGATGTTGCAAGCCGCCGGGCCAGGGATGGCCCGGCCTGTCCAGTGCCGATGACGATTGCATCGTAAGCGTTCATGGCTGTTCTGTCCTCGGCAGCATGCGGCGGAAGCTCGCGAAATTATGGCGGCACGCATCGCAGCGGTATGGCAGCGCTCCCATCCGCAACTGTACGATCACTCTCAGCGGCGGCCGGTAATAGCGTTCTGACCATTTGGTTAGATTGGTCCGCATGCATTTCGGGCAGCGCGCGTAACGCACCAGCGAAGGCCGCCAGAGCGGAGCGAAAAAGCGGTTCGCGCAATGCCGGCAGCGAAAGGGAAAGATACCCACCAGGCTGCGCAGCCGCTCGGGGAAGCCGCGCACGGTGGACGAGCGGATGTTCTGTTGCCCGCAATTGGGGCAGCGAGCGAAGGCCATCTGCCGACGATTATAATCTTCTTCCATGCAGACAACACGCCGGGAACTCATGGGAGCCATGCTGGCCGGTGCGGCCGCCGCTCAAGCCCAGACTTCATCCGTGACTCGATTCGTCCGGTTCGGCACGGGGGGCGCAGTCTCTTACGGCATTCTGGATGGCAAGACGATCCACGCCATTCGAGGCGATCTCTTCGCCAGCCACAATAAGACCGGCGCGAAATACAAGTTAGGCGATGTGAAACTGCTGGCGCCCTGTACGCCGTCAAAGGTGCTGGCAGTGGGCTTGAATTACAAGAGCCACATCGGAAACCGCCCGGCTCCCACGGTCCCGGAGATCTTCTATAAACCCATCACGTGCCTGCGGAATCCAGGCGACCCCATCGTGATTCCGTCCGACTCGCGCAACACGCACTACGAGGGCGAACTGGTCATCGTCATGGGACGGAATGCATCGCATATTTCCGTGGCCGAGGCCAAGAATGCCATCTTCGGCGTAACCTGCGGCAACGATGTTTCCGAGCGCGACTGGCAGGGCGGGCCCAACAAAGACCTGCAGTGGTGGCGCGCGAAAGGCGCCGATACCTTTGGGCCGCTGGGACCGGTAATCGCGTGCGGCGTGGACTACGGCAACGTGCTGCTGCAGACGCGCCTGAACGGCGAAGTGGTCCAGAAACAAGTGACGTCGGACCTGCTGTTCGACTGCCCCACGATCGTCAGCTATATCAGCCGTTACGTGGCGCTGGCGGCGGGCGACGTCATCTACACCGGAACGCCCGGAGCCACTAAGCGCATGAGTCCGGGAGACGTCGTGGAAGTGGATATCGAAGGGATCGGAGTGTTGCGAAATCCGATCGCGGCGGCGTCCTAGCGGGCTTCGGCCACGCCCGGCGCTGAAGCCTTCTTGGCTGTCTTGGCGGCCACTACGTCCTTGGCTTTTTGCAGCAGGGCCTTGGATGCGGGCAGCGAGTCCACGGCCTTCAGCACTTCCGGATCGTGCTGGAGGGCGAACTGCTCGCTCTCTTCCTTGCTGAACGCGGTGATGAAGAACTCGTCGCGCAGGCGATCCGCGATCCAGGGGCGGTCATGCTCCCATTCCTTGTCTTCGATTACCGCTCCGCGTTTGGTCAGGAACGCCCGTAAGCTCGACAGCACCGCTTCGTCGGGTCTCCACTCTTTCTCGAGTTTGGCGGGATGCGTTCCGAAATATTCGGCGGCGAAATAGAAGAATCCCAGCCGTCCTTGCAGGGTTGCTTCCAGCGTATCCAGCTTGGGCGTTTCATAGCGCTCATCCGGCGCGATGCCGTCGCCTCCGTACACCACGCGGCCGCTGTCCGTCTTGCGCAGGTCTTTGGGATTATTCTTTCCCTCCAGCCGGCTGTAGTATTCGTAGAATGACCGGTTCGCGTATTCGCGCTGGATCAGCCGTCCACTGGGCGTATAGTAGTGCGCGATGGTCAGCAGCAGAGCCGCATTTCCCGACAGCGGAAATGGCGCCTGCACCAGACCCTTGCCGAACGTGTTTTCGCCCATGATCCAGGCGCGATCGTGATCCTGCAGCGCCCCCGCCAGAATCTCGGACGCCGATGCCGATCCGCGGTCCACCAGCACGACGATGGGGTACTCCGGCCCGCGCTCGCCCTTGCGCGCAGTAAACTTTGCCTCGGCCGACGCCCGCCCGTGATGCGAGACGATGGTCTGGCCCTTGTGCAGGAAGCGGTCGGCTACGTTAACGGCCTCATTCACCAGCCCGCCCGGATTCCCGCGCAGATCCAGCACCAGGCCTTCGATTGACTGCTCGCCGAACTGCGTCAGCGCGGCATCCACTTCATGACCAGTGGTCTCATTGAAAGCGTCCACCTTCATGTAAGCGATGCCCGGCCTGATCCAGAACGTGTGGTTCACGCTGCCGCGCGGCACTTCATCGCGCACCACGCCGAAAATCAGCGGTTCTACATTTCCTTCGCGCCGCACTACAATCCGCACCTTGGTCCCGCGCGGACCCTTGAGCAGTGAGGAGACTTCAGAGACGTTCAGCTTGGTGGCATCCTTGTCGTCGACGGCGACAATCCGGTCGCCCGGGTGGATTCCAGCGCGATATGCCGGCGACCCCTGGAATGGGTACAACACCAGCACTTTCCCCTCCGGCTGTCCCACCAGCATCCCGACGCCGTAGTAATGCCCGGCTTGCCCCTCGCGCAGGATCTGCCACGCCTTGGCATCGAAGAAATTCGAGTGGGGATCCAGCGTCCGCAGCATGCCCGGGATGGCCCCGCGGTACACCAGCCGGTCCGAATCCACCTTGTCGGCGAAATTCGATTCAACCGCCTGATATAACTGGGTAAACTTCTTGACGCTGGCGCGCAAATCATCGTCCGTCTGGGCGGCTGCGGCGGAGGAGGAAAGCGTTAAGCCACTGATTGCGGCCGTTAGTAAGAGCGCCAGGGGTAGGCGCCGGTAGAAGTTCATGGGGACCTCGGGTGCTTCCATCCTAGCGGAAAATCGGCCCCGCCGCTGGCGCACTAATATTAGGACGCGCTCGGGCCGAAAATGGTCGCCAGAAATGTCAGGACCGCTTCAGGTACAGATACCCGCTGCCCGCGATCAGTACCAGCAAGCCCGCGCTCGCGAAATACAGGTTGCGGATGCCGATGGCCTGCGCGATGGATCCGGCGCACAGCATCGCCACCACCTGTGAGATGGACAGCGCCGACATCAGGCTGCTGGTCACCCGGCCCAGCATGGCATGCGGGGTTTCCTCCTGCAGGAGAGTCTGGGAGGGGATCATGATGAAGGCCGCGCCGAACCCGATGCCGAGCGTCATCGCCACCGCGGTGGGAATGTTCCCCACCGCCGCGAGCACCAGAATGCACACGCCGATGCTGAGCAGCCCGTAGACCACCAAGTGGTTTTTCGAGCGGTTCCGGGCGAAGCGATGGATGAACTGGGCCCCCACGATCATGCCCACGCCCACCAGCGAACTGAGGGTTCCCAGCAGTCGCGGACCGCCCATGAGGATGTCCCGGATGTAAACGGCAATCAGCGCCCCGTAACAGCGGATAGCGAACATCCCCGCCGTCATCGAGATCATGACGAAGGACACCGGTGCGTGCGTGAAGATGAACTTCAGTCCAGCATTCATTTCGGTTACCACCAAGGAAAGCTTCAGCGGCGCCGGCGAGCGTTCGCGGTGTATGTCGACGGAAGAGATCATTGCGGCCGAAAACAGAAAGCTCACGCTGTCCAGCCAGAAACAGGGATTCGCGCCGAACCAGGCAACTAACTGCGTGGTGGCGGCGGGCCCCAGTATCTGCATTCCCTGCAGGGCCTGGGACATCAGAGCGTTGGCGCTCATGAGTCCGTTGCGAGGCACGATGGCTCGCAGCGCCACTGATTGGGCCGGAATGAAGAAGCTAGAAACCGCGCTAAGCGCGAAAAGAATGGCGTAGATCTGGTTGACGCTACCGGCGCCGATCAGCAGCAGGACCAGACCGGCGCGCAGCAGATCGCTGGCGATCATGGTGGCCTTGACGTTCCAGCGGTCGACGAAAACGCCAGCGATAGGACTAATCAACGCCAAAGGCAAGAAATAAGCCACGAAGATCAACGCGATCTGCGAGGCGGTGCCGTGCATCTGAAACGGCACGATGGTAAAGACGCCGAAGATCGCCAGGAAATCCCCGAAGATGCTTACGATTTGTGCGATCCAGAGACGCCGCACCGGCGCCAGCTTCAGAACGTCTTTGAAGCCCAGCGGCGTTTCGGCTGGTGGAGCGGGGGTGGCCATGACGAAGGGGTGAATTATCAGGATATACGGCGAAGCGGTACGATACAGGCTGAATGGAATCCGCGTTGGATGGTTTGAAGGTACTGGATTTTTCGCACGCGCTCGCCGGGCCGTACTGCACCATGCTGCTGGCGCAATACGGGGCGGAAGTCTACAAGGTGGAGGCGGCGGGCGGCGGCGATATCGGACGCGGATGGGGTCCGCCGTTCACCGGCGATCAAGCGTCGTTCTTCGTCGGCGTGAATACCGGCAAGGGTGGAGTTTCCATCGATCTGAAGCGCCCCGAAGGCATCGAGCTGTGTCTGCGCCTGGCGGAACGCACGGACGTACTGCTCGAGAATTTTCGCCCTGGAACGATGGACCGGCTGGGGCTGGGCCACCATGCTGTTCGCCGGCGAAATCCGCAGCTGGTGTATTGCTCCATTTCCGGCTACGGGCAGGACGGACCTTCCCGCGACGAACCCGCCATGGATCTCATCCTGCAGGCCTCTTGCGGGCTGATCAGCGTGACCGGCACTCCGGATGGCGAGCCCGCGCGCTGCGGCCATTCCGTCGCCGATGTCACCGCCGGCATGTTCGCTCTGATCGGAATCCTGATGGCTTTGCGGGCGCGCGACCGCACCGGAGAGGGCCAGTTCGTAGACGTCTCGATGTTCGACGGCATGATCTCGGCGATGGCTTCTAACTTCGCCTATTACGCGGGCAGCGGCGTGGTGCAGCAGCCCATGGGAACCTCCTTCGCCACCATCGTGCCGTACCGGACGTTCCCGACAGCTGACCGGCATATCGCCATCGCCGTGGGCAGCGAGAAGTTGTGGCCGCCCTTCTGCCAGGCGCTGGCCCGCCCGGATTTGGCGGCCATGCCCGAATACGCCGGCAACGCGCTGCGCGTGAAGAATCGAGACGTGCTGGAGCCGCTGCTGATGGAGATTTTCCAGCAGCACACCGCGGACGAATGGGCGCGGCGGCTGAGCGCGTGCGGCGTACCCAACTCGCCGGTGCGGACCATTGATGAAGTGGTACGGGACCCGCAATCCGCCGCTCGGCGAATGTTCCAGCCGGTACTAGGAGATTTTTCGGTAACGGGCGCGCCGGTGAAACTGCCGTCCATGCCGGGCCGCGTGCGGCGTCCCCCACCGGGCATCGGCGAGCACACGCGCGAGGCTCTTACAGCTTTGCTGGGATTGAGCGAAGCAGAATTGGATGGGCTGGCGAGTGCCGGCGTGATATCGCAGCGGACCCCGGAGCCGGCCGGTCAGATCCGGTAGAGACACGAATCCGGCGCCTCGGGCGAATCGCCGGCCCTGGCGTGAGTCCTAACACCTGCTCAAACACGTGAGTACCTGCTCGCACGCCAGATTCGGAACCGCGACCGTCAGGAAGCGTAAAGACAGCCTGTTAATCCACGCCAGGAGGGGTGCGTACTCTTGCTGACGCGGATGATTTCGTGCGCAATCGCACACCCGCTAGAATAGAGTCTCATGCTGCGAAACACCATGTTCGTTTTGATGCTTGTGCCGGCTGGACTGTTTGCCCAGACGCCGGCGGGAGTCGACTTGAAAGCCATGGACCGAACGGCGGATCCGTGCTCGGACTTTTATCAATACGCATGCGGCGGCTGGATGAAAGCGAATCCGGTACCCGCCGATCAATCGAGCTGGAGCCGCTTCCAGGAGCTGGCCGAGCGCAACCGGCTGGTGCTGCAGAATATTCTGGAGAACGCCGCTTCGCGATCGGGACTGAAATCCGCGATCGACAAGCAGCTCGGCGACTTTTATGCCTCCTGCATGGATGAAGAGGGGATCGAGCGCCGAGGCATCGCGCCGGTGCAGCCGTGGCTGGACAAGATCGGCAAGCTGCAGGACAAGAAGGCGCTCTCGGGGCTGATGGCCGATATTGAGCGGAACTCGACGGCGGGAGGATTTTTCGGGATTGGCTCCGGACAAGACGCCAAGGATTCCACGAAGGTAATCGCGCAGCTTTTCCAGGGGGGCCTGGGTTTGCCGGATCGCGAGTACTACCTGAAGACCGATCCCAAGTCGGTGGAACTGCGCACCAAATATCAAACGCATGTGCAGCGGACGTTCGAGCTGCTGGGGCACACGCCTGAGCGCGCCAAGGCGGAGGCGGCGGCGGTGCTGCGGATCGAGACGGCGCTGGCAAAAGTGGCGCTGGACCGCGTCTCGCTGCGCGATCCGAACAAACGCTACCACATCATGACGGTTGCGGAACTGCAGGCGCTCACCCCGCTGTTCGATTGGAACGCGTTCTTGAAAGGTGTGGGCGTCACCGTCTCCACCATGAACGTGGTGACTCCGGATTTCTTCCAGGGACTGGAGCAAACGCTGGAGAACACCAGCCTCGACGATCTGAAATCGTATCTCGACTGGCATCTGGCGCGGGGAACCTCCAACACGCTTCCGAAGAAGTTCGTCGAAGAGAATTTCGATTTCTACAACCGCACGCTGACCGGGGCGAAGGAAATGCAGCCGCGCTGGAAACGCTGCGTCACGGCCACGGACCGCGCGCTGGGCGAGGAGCTGGGCAAGAAATTCGTGGATCAGACGTTTGGACCATCCGGCAAGGATCGTACGCTGCGCATGGTGGGTGAGATCGAAGCCGCGATGGCCAAGGACATCGAGTCCATTGATTGGATGAGTCCGGAGACCAAGAAGCAGGCGCTGGCCAAGCTGCACGCCGTGGCCAACAAGATCGGGTATCCCGAGCACTGGCGCGATTACAGCAGCATCAAGATTGCGCGGGGCGACGCGCTGGGAAATCAGGAGCGCGCGTCCGCGTTCGAGTTCCAGCGCCGGTTGAGCAAAATCGGAAAGCCGGTGGACAAACAGGAGTGGGGCATGACGCCGCCAACGGTGAACGCCTACTACAATCCTCCGGAAAACAACATCAACTTTCCCGCCGGCATCCTGCAGCCGCCGTTTTATTACAAGAGCGGCGACGAAGCGGTCAACTATGGCGCCATCGGGGCCGTGGTGGGACATGAGCTCACGCACGGATTCGACGATACGGGGCGGCAATACGACGGCGAGGGAAACGTGCGCGACTGGTGGACCGCGGAAGATGCGGCCGAGTTCAAGAAGCGCGCCGATTGCATCGTGAATGAGTACGGCAACTTCGTGGCGGTAGGCGACGTGAAACAGAACGGGCGTCTCACGCTGGGCGAAAATGCCGCGGACAACGGTGGCATCCGGCTGGCGTATATGGCGCTGATGGACAGCCTGGCGAAGCATACGGTCTCGAATGCGAAGGTGGACGGGCTGACACCCGAGCAGCGGTTCTTCGTGGGCTTCGCCCAGATCTGGTGCCAGAATCAGACCGATGAGGCAGCGCGGCTGCAGGCGCAGACCAATCCGCACTCACTGGGACGCTATCGCACCAACGGCGTAGTGCAGAACGTCCCCGAGTTTCAGCAAGCATTCATGTGCAAAGCGGGCCAGCCGATGGTGAGCGCGACGCCCTGCCGCGTCTGGTAACACGGCAGCGCAGGCCGCCGGTGGTATGATTCATCCGATGGCCGATCAAAAGTTTCGACCCTTCGTCCCCCAGAACGTGGAAATGCGCGAGTTCACGGTTCGCGCAGTGCTGCTGGGGCTGGTTCTCACAGTGGTTCTGGGCGCGGCGAACGCCTATCTGGGACTGCGCGCCGGCATCACCATCGCCGCCACTTACCCGGCCGCCGTCATCGGGATGGCCGTGCTGCGGGTGTGGAAGGGCAGCATCCTCGAAGAGAACATCGCGCGCACCGCCGGCTCCATCGGAGAGTCTGTGGCGGCGGGCGCCATTTTCACCTTGCCCGCGTTTCTGATGGCGGGCGCGTGGCGCTCATTCGCTCCTCAGGATGCGTATTGGAAATCCACGGCGTTAATGGTGGTGGGCAGCATTCTGGGGGTCCTCTTCGTGTCGCTGGTGCGCCGCGTGATGGTGGAAGACCCCACGCTCCCCTTCCCCGAGTCGGTGGCGGCGTCGGAGATCCACAAAGCCGGGCGGCGCGGCGCCGATGCGGCCAAATACCTGTTCTACAACATGGGCGTGGGCGCGTTCATTTATCTGATGGGCCAATTCAATCTGTTTGCGCCGGACAAAGATTTCCCGGTGGGCCTGGGGACGCTGGACAAGAGTCTGGTGAAGCTAGGCGGCACTCGGACCGTGCCCGCGGGCGGCGTAAGCTTGCTCTCCGCGCCCAGCATCAGTCCCGCGTACCTGGGTGTAGGCTACATCATCGGACCCGAGCTGGCGTCCTTGAGCTTCTCCGGCGGAGTGCTCGCCTGGGGCTTGATGGTGCCGCTACTCATCTACTTCCTGGGCCCGGAATTGCGGGGATTTCTGCCGGCAGGCGCCGCGACAGACGAGAACTGGTTCACGCTCGCGAATGCGGTGTGGCGCTATATTGTGCGGCCCATCGCGGTGGGCGGAATGATCGTCGGCGCCGCCTACACTCTGTTCAAAATGCGCAAGAATCTTTTTGGCGGCCTGGTGCGCGCCGTCCGCGAGTTGAAGGTTTCGAAAGAGGAGCGGATGGCGGCGGACCGCACGGAGCGCTACATGAGCTCGAAGACCGTATTCGGCCTGGTAGCGCTGATGTTTCTGGCCATGGTGGCGCTGTACATCTATCTCTCGAACGGCGTTGTGAGCGGAGTTGTGGCCGCGGTGGTGATGCTGATCATCGCATTCTTCTTCGCCACCGTTTCGGGATATCTGGTGGGGCTGATTGGGTCAACTAACAATCCCATCTCTGGATTGACGCTCTCGACGCTGATCATCGCCGCGCTATTGATGGTCGCGCTGGGCGTTTCGGGACCGGGAGGCGTGGCGGTGGTGCTGGGCGTCGCCGCGGTGGCCTGCGTATCGTCGGCAGTCGCAGGCGAATTGCTGCAGGATTTCAAAGTGGGATATATCCTGGGCGGCACGCCGCGAACCATTCAGATCGTAGAGCTGATCGCCGTGGTGTGCGCGTCGCTGGTGATGTATTTTCCGGTGTACATCTTGTATCAGGCAAATATCAACAAGGGCGGCATTGGATTTGGCGACAAGGAACTCTCCGCGCCGCAGGCCGGCTTAATGGCGCTGCTGGCGCAGGGCATCGTGGGCGGCGACATGCCGTGGCCGCTGGTGGTGGTGGGCATGGCGTTCGGCGTCTTCAATATCATGGTGCGGGTGAAGAGTCCCATGCTGGTGGCGGTGGGTATGTATCTTCCCTTCAACACGACGTTCTCGATGTTCATTGGCGGCCTGCTGCGCTGGGCGATGGACCGCCTGCGGGTCCGCAGAGGGCTCAACGAAGCGCAGCAGGCGCGCGTGGAGAGCGTGGGGGTGCTGTCGGCATCCGGGTTGATCGCGGGCGAGGCGCTGATGGGCCTGGTGGTGGCGACGTTCACTTACTTCGAATGGAAGATGCCGTCGTTCTTCGCGCATCCGTCCTATCTGGCGGCGCTGATCCCGCTGGCGTTTCTGGCGTATATGCTGATTCGCGTGCCGCTATCGAAGGCCGGGAGTCCGGATGAGCCCGCGCCGCCAGTGGTGATGATGTAGGATTCGTTCAAAAACCGCTCTGTAACGCGACGATTCTCTTCTGCCGCCATCCTGGCAGGCGAAACCGCCTGCCCCACACGGTCGTCTCAACGGACAGGGAAGAAGAACCGGTTGCCCGGCCGGGGTTTACCATAGTGAATTGTCACGCATCTCCTCAGCAGCCGATCAAGGCCGCGCTATCTGGCCGCAGATTTATCTCGGCGTCGCCCTCACCACGCTCGGCACGCTGATTCTTGAACTCTCGCTCACCCGCATCTTCTCCGTGGTCTTTTTCTATCATTTCGCTTTTCTGGCGATCTCGATAGCCTTGTTCGGGCTCGGCGCAGGAGGGGTGTTCTCATACCTGCTCTCGGGATGGCGTCAGAATTTCTACTTCAAGCTGGGAACGCTGGCGGCCGCGAATAGCCTGGTAGTGCTGGCGTCACTGATCTACTTGCTCTCGCGTGAGGGCGTGGAGGGTTGGGGCGGACTGACGGGCATTTATCTGATGAGCGCGCTGCCGTTCTTCTTCGCGGGCGCGGTGATCTCGATGGCGATCGGCGAGACCGTGGCGCGCGTGGACCGCGTGTACTTCTTCGACCTGCTAGGCGCCGCCGCGGGCTGCCTGCTGCTGGTGCCCTTCTTGAACTACTTCGGAGGGCCGAATGCCGTTCTGACAGCCAGCGTGTTGTACGCGGCGTCGGCGGCCATATGGTTCAACCTGGCGGGAACCGCCCGCAGCCGAGCGTTCGCGGTGATTACAGCGCTGGGCTTTGTGTTCCTCATTTTTTTCAACGGAACCAGGCACGTCATCGACATTCAATATGCGAAAGGCGCGCCCCTCCGCCATGAATATTTTAGCCAGTGGAACAGTTTCTCGCGGATCGCCCTGGTGCGTTTAATCGACGGCGAGTACAGTATTATGATTGACGCCGATGCGGCTACCGGAATCCCGGATTTCGATTTCGACCATCTGACAGACGACCAGCGCCTGCGCCTGTTGAAGCAAGGGCCGGGATTCGCATACCAGATCCGGCCCGGCGCCAAGACGCTGATCATCGGGCCCGGCGGCGGCTACGACGTGGCGCGATCACTGGCATCCGGCAGCCGCGACATTACCGCCGTGGAGATTAACCCGATCATCGCGGAAACCCTCATGCAAAAGCGCTTCCCGGATCTCAACAAGCGCCTGTATTTCCGGCCCGAAGTGCATATCCACATCGAGGACGGCCGCAGCTTTGTACGGCGCAGCCAGGAGAAGTATCAGGTGCTGCAAGCCACGCTGGTAGACACCTGGGCCTCCACTGCCGCCGGTGCATTCGCGCTTTCGGAAAACAACTTATACACGTCCGATGCCTTTCGCGATTATCTGACGCACCTGACGGACGACGGCTTGATGGTATTCACGCGCTGGGGGTTCGATCCGCCGCGCGAATCGCTGCGGCTGGTTTCGCTGGCGATGGATGCTCTTGGCGATCTGGGAGAAACCGAGCCTGGGCAACACGTGGTGGTTATTCGCGAGGATGTGGAAAAGATACAAGGCTGGGGCGCGCAGGACACCGTGCTGATTTTCCGCAAACCGATTTCCGCGAAGGATGAGTCTCGCATTGTGGCCGCCTTGGTCCAAGACCAGAAGCTGCATCTGGTGTACATGCCTGGCGATCCGATCAGGAGCCCTTTCGGGGATCTGTTGCTGAGCCGCGATCCGCGGGAGTTCTGGCGCACCTATACTTACGATGTCTCGCCGGTGGATGACGACCGCCCGTTCTTCTTTTACACCGTGCAGCCGCGCGATCTGTGGAATTTCTTCACGCACCCGGCCCGCGCCGCGGATTACAAGGTGAACCAGGCGGTACCGCTGCTGTTCGCGCTGGTGGCCGTCAGCATTCTGGCAACGGCTATCGTGCTTGCTTTGCCGCCGCTGCTGCTCGGCTCGCGTTTGCCGAAGCAGAAGGGCGCGCGTGGATTCTTGTGGTACTTCGTGTGCATCGGCATCGGCTACATTCTGATTCAAGTCGCACTCATCCAGAAATTCATCTTGTTCCTGGGCCATCCGACCTATGCGCTCACGGTAATCGTTTTCTCAATGCTGGTATCCAGCGGGTTCGGAAGTTTTTTCAGCAGACGACTGTTGGGTGATGACGACCCATCGCGTCTGCGGTGGCTGCTGCTGGCTGTAACAGTAGCCGTGTCCGTCCTTGCGCTAGTGGCTTCGCCCATAAGCCAGCTTGGAATCGGGTGGCCGCTGCCGCTGAAGATGCTGGTGGCCGTGCTGCTCATCGCGCCGGCGGGATTCCTCATGGGCATGCCCTTTCCCACAGGCTTGCGGCAATTGGAGACCTGGTACCCGGAAGGCGTGCGCTGGGCGTGGTCGCTGAACGCCGCCGCCAGCGTGCTGGGTTCCGCCAGTGCGATTATCCTGGCGATCTATGTGGGGTTGCGCGCGACGGTCCTGATCGGCGGAGGATTGTATCTGGGCGCGCTGGCGGCAACCTGGCTGGCACAGCGAGCGAGGGCAGGCGCGGCGCAGGAGAGTGTCTCCGAGGGAGTTATCGCGCAGCCGTGATCGTTTGCGGCTCGCCCTTCGTTTGTAAAGAGCGTACAACCATCCGGCGTTGGCTCCGAGAAGAGGGAAGAACAGGTTAGTCGCAATTACGAGATTTGACTCCTGGTCTCCGCTGACTCTACCGTGAAGGCGTGGACGAAATAGTCTTCCAAGCCGAGCCGTGCGAGGAGTCGGGACTTCTCGTCGCCTTTTGGGATGCTCCTGCTGGTAAAGGCGGGATCACAACGCAAAGCAAGGATTTGCGAGAACTCCAAGACCAGGTAACTGATGCCGTCCGGTGTCACTTTGAGGCGGAGGGTGTGCCGAGAAAGATCCGAATTGCACTTCGTGGCAGATCCCGTATTGATTGACCTCACGTGCTCAACCCCAGCCGCTCCGGGCTTTTGTGAGACGGGCTCCCACATCCGTCTCGCGCGAGGCAATCGAAACGTAACGGTTCTGGCTCATAGTTCCCTGGCACCAAAGACGTTGCAGAGCATATTACGCCAAGCGGGTATCGATCTCGAGACTTTTCTGGACTCCTTACGCTATACGAGGAAGCTGGACCCAAGCATTAGTTGACACCGGCGGCCGGATGGTATCTTGCTAATTTGCATGTCCTCGATCTCGCTGCTGGCCATCTCCAACCCCGCGCTTCCCGAACTCAGGCGGCTTGACGAGTTGCAAGGGCCGGTGGACCTGATCGTAAGTAACGATCTGGAATACCTGACCGAGCGGGCGCCGCATGCCGACGTCATTCTCAACTGCACTTTTCACGGCGATCTTTTCTGTAAGATTTTCCCGCACGCAAGCAAGGTGCGATGGGTGCATTCGCTCTCGGCCGGGGTAGAGACGATTCTCTGCCCGGCTCTGGCTGCAAGCGCGGCGCCGCTTACCAACGGGCGCGGTGTCTTTCGCGGATCACTGGCTGAATTCACCATCACAGCGATCCTCTATTTCGCCAAGGAGCTGCGCCGCATGATCCGGCAGCAGCAGGCCGGCGTCTGGAAACAGTTTGACGTGGTGGAAATCAAGGGGCTGACGCTGGGAGTTGTGGGCTACGGGGAGATAGGGCGGGCTTCCGCGGAGCTAGCGAAAGCGCTGGGGATGAAAGTGATCGCGCTGCGGAGGC
The DNA here is from genome assembly GCA_030776455.1 of Acidobacteriota bacterium. Lineage (GTDB taxonomy): Bacteria > Acidobacteriota > Terriglobia > Bryobacterales > Bryobacteraceae > JALYHQ01. The sequence goes on from JALYHQ010000096.1 coordinate 15,444, forward strand.
GAGCGTCGTTATCGCAGGCCGATCCGCTGCTGGATGCCGTGTATCCCACGGACAAGCTGCGCGATCTGATGGCGGCATCCGACTATGTGCTGGCCGCCGCGCCGATTACTCCCGACACTCGCGGGATGATCGGCGCGGCCGAGTTGCGCGCGATGAAGCCGACGGCGGCGATTATCAACGTGGGGCGCGGTCCCGTGATTGACGAGGCGGCGCTGATCGATGCATTGCGCGAAAATCGCATCGCGGGCGCGGCGCTGGACGTGTTCGACGAGGAGCCGCTCCCGCCGGGGCATCCATTCTTCGAGCTTGAGAACGTTCTGCTTTCGCCGCATTGCGCGGATCACACGCCGGGCTGGGTGGGTCTGGCGATGCAACAGTTTCTGGAAGAGTTCGAGCGCTTCCGCACCGGGCAACCGCTGCGGAACGTGGTAGATAAACAAGCGGGGTATTGAACAATGCTGAAATCATGGATGGCGTGCGCTCTCGGCTGCGCGGCGGCGTGCGGGCAAGGCTATACGCCGGCGCCGGAGAACCTGAAGGCGCGCGAGGCATTTCAGGACAACAAGTTCGGCCTGTTCATCCACTGGGGCGTCTATAGCGTCCTCGCCAAAGGCGAGTGGGTGATGAACAACGACAAAATGTCCGTCGCCGAATATGAAAAGCTCCCGCCGCGATTCAATCCCACCGAGTTCAACGCCGCCGAGTGGGTTGCCATGGCGAAAGACGCGGGCATGCGCTACATTACCATCACCAGCAAGCATCACGACGGGTTCGCGATGTGGGGTTCCAAGCAGAGCGACTGGAACATCGTCGACCGCACGCCGTACAAGAAAGACCCGCTGAAGATGCTGGCGGAGGAGTGCCGTAAGCAAGGGATCAAGCTGTTTTTTTATCACTCGCAGCTGGACTGGCACCATCCCGATTACTATCCGCTGGGCAGGACCGGGCATGCATCGGGACGTCCGGAGGGCGGCGATTTCAACAAGTACCTGGATTACATGGACGCGCAGTTGCGCGAGCTGCTCACCGGGTACGGCGACGTCGGCGGCATCTGGTTCGACGGCATGTGGGACAAGCCGGACGCGAACTGGAGAATCGAGAAAACGTATTCGCTGATTCACAGCCTGCAGCCCGCGGCGCTGGTGGGCAGCAATCATCATCTGAAGCCCTTCGACGGCGAAGACTTCCAGATGTTTGAGAAGGACCTGCCGGGCAGCAAGACGTCGGACTTCAACGCGAAGTCGGAAATTGGAAATCTGCCGCTGGAAACCTGCGATACGATCAATGGCGCGTGGGGATACAACCAGAGCGATAAGCGCTTCAAGAGCTCGAGCGATCTGATCCGCTATCTGGTACGCGCCGCCGGCAACAACGCGAATTTTCTCTTGAACGTGGGGCCCATGCCCAATGGGAAAATCCAGCCCGAGTTCGGGGAGCGTATGCACGCGATGGGCGAGTGGCTGCGCAAGAACGGCGACTCCGTGTACGGCACGCGCGGCGGTCCCATAAAGCCGCGGCCGTGGGGCGTTACCACACGCAAGGGATCCAAGATCTACGTGCACGTGCTGGACTGGCCGGATGAGGTACTGACGCTTCCGGCGATAGAAGGCGTGCAGTCGGCGAAATTGTTTTCCAGCGGGCAACCCGTATCGGTAAAGACCGTGGAAGGCGCGACGCTGCTGCATCTGCCGCCGGGCCGCGATCCCGTGGATACCATCGTGGTGCTGGAGACGCATTGACCGTCGAAGACATTCGGGCGGCGGCGATCCGCATCCAGGGAATCGCGCATCGAACGCCGGTAATGACTTCGCGCACGTTCGACGAGCGCGCCGGCCTCGATGCATTCTTCAAGTGCGAGAATCTGCAGCGCGGCGGGGCGTTCAAGATTCGCGGGGCGGCGAATTTCGTTTACTCGATTCCCAAGGACGCTCTGCCGCGCGGCGTGGTGGCGTATTCGTCGGGCAACCATGCGCAGGCAGTGGCGATTTCGGCGCGCTCCCTGGGCGTTCCGGCCACGCTAGTGATGCCTTCAGACGCTCCGCAGTCGAAGGTGGAGGGGACGCGCGGGTACGGCGCAACCATCGTGACCTATGACCGGTTCCGTGAAGATCGCGAGGCCATCGGCCGGCGCATAGCTGAGGAGACGGGCGCCACGCTGGTCCCGCCTTTCGATCACGAGTGGACCATCGCCGGTCAGGGAACGGCGGCGCTGGAACTGCTGGAAGAAATCCCGGATCTGGACGCGCTGGTGGTGTGCATTGGCGGCGGCGGGCTCATTTCCGGATCGGCCATCGCGGCGCGCGCGGTGCGTCCGGGAATTCGAATCTTCGGCGTGGAACCGGAGGGCGGCAACGATACTTGGCTGTCATTTCGCGCCGGCAAACGCGTAACCATACCCGCGCCGGAGACCATCGCCGACGGCTTGCGCTCGCCATCGCCCGGAGAATTGACGTTCCCGATCATACAGAAGAACGTGGAGGACATCGTGTTGGTGAGCGACGATGAAATTCGCGAGACCATGAAGTTCTTTCTCACGCGAATGAAGCTGGTGATAGAGCCCAGCGGCGCGGTGGCGCCGGCGGCTTTGCTGTTCGGGAAATTGCCGAAGGAGATGCGGCGCGCGGGCGCGATTGTTTCAGGCGGGAACGTGGATCTCGAGTTCCTCCAGAGTCTCGGGAATTGACTCAGCGGTTGCGATAAACGCGTAGTACTCCACGCGAACCTTGGTGCGCGCTGGTATCCAGCGGTAACCAGGCACGCCGAAGAGTCCGTTGCGCTCGATCATTTTTCGGCGCGGCTCGGGAAACGGCGAAGCTCCAAACTCCATGCCGCGGGTCATGGTGACGCCGTTCCAGGGCGGCTGCTTGCGGCTGTGATTTTCATCCCATACGCCGAGCCACGGGAAATCGGAACGCGTCCAGACGTAGCCGAATACGATATGCGATTTGGGCGACCACGCGAAGAAGAAAGCGCGGTCGCGGTGCGGGTCCATCAAGTGCGTGCTGAAGCCGGAAGAAGATTCGGCGTTCGTGTACACTTGCAGATCTCGCGGCCAGTCGAAATCGTGACCGTCGATGGTGCGCGAGCGTGTACCCGGAGCCCGAAACTGCGTGACGCCGCGTTCGAGAAAGGGCGGGCCGAGCGTGACGTGCTGGGTCCAGGCCACTGGGCGGTCCAGCGCGCACAGATTTTCAACCGTTTCGGAAATCAGTATGCGATTTGTCCCCAGCGCAATTCGCCGTTCACAACGGAGTTGGGCGGCGGGCATCTCGACGGTAGCGGTGAGTTGGTGCGCATCTGCACGGATGGACCAGGGGAGGACGGAAGCTTCACCATGCACGGTGATTCCGGCGGCGGCTTCTTCGGTTGACGGGCCGCCGAAAAGATCGAGGGCGAGATTGTGACCCATTATTCCGGAGAGGAGCTTCGATTCGGAGTCGGCGCCGTATTCGGGGTTGGTTGCGAGCGTGTAAGTGGAGGGCTCGATGGATGGCCAGGGGGGCGTCCATAGAGGATTGATGCCGGTGGATTTGTGGGCGATCTCGGCGATGTGGCCGCCTTCGGCGAGCACGGTAACTCGGATGCGGGGATTTTCTATTGTGATGGCGCGGCGGTTGCGGTAGAGGGTTTCGGGCATGGTTGAAGAATCGGAGCCGGGGGGCTCCGCGCGGACCAGGGGTCCGCCCCACAAGTTAGGATTGCTTTTTCTTGGCGGCCAGCGAGCGCATGTAGCTGCCTTCGGCGGCTTCGATGGCCGCGGTGATTTGCTGCGGACTTTGATCCTTGCCTAACGTGTCCATTTCCTTGAAGAAGACCTTGCGGTCCTGCTCCATGGCGATGTTGGACAAGATTACGGCGGTGGAGTCGCGCAAGCCTACTTCCACGTCGGCCTTGGGACGGCCGCCATTGCGACAGTCGTTGAAGAAGCTCTCGAGCTGGGTCTCCACCGGGTTGCGATCTTCGTCGTCGGTCATCACGCCCTTGCTGTACAGCCAGCGCTGGGCGAATTTCTTTTCGCGCGCGATGAACGAATCGTTGGGCCCGACGTTCAAATCGCCGCTGGCGAGCGCGATGGGCAATCCGCGCTGCGCGGCGCCGAGTGCGAACGTCGCGCCTGCCGCGGCCGGGGCTTCCTTGCCGTTCGCCGGTTTAGCGGCTACCTTGGACGTCTCGCGATACCACAGGCCGGTCGGCATTGTTTTCTCGCCATCGCCCACGGTTAATTCCAGCGCTCCGCCGGTGCCCATGATGCACTCGCCAAACTCGGGCCGAGTGCTGTTGAGGAAGGGCAGGTGCGTGTTCGTCGACATCGCGCTGTAGAGCAGCTTCTGCTTGTTCGGATACTGGTAAATGAGCTGGATGTTGTCGAAAACGTCGCGACCGTCTTTCCATGTATCCAAGCCGCCGACGCCGAGCACGAACTCAGGCGAGGATCCGAAAATCCAGTCGGCGATATCGATCTGATGCGATGCCAGTTCGGCCGAGAGACCACCGGAATATTCGCGGTACAGCCTCCAGTTGAATCCGTTCATCACCCAGCCCGGATTGCGGTGCCATTGCGCCTGGATGTGGGTGACGTTGCCCAGCAGTCCTTTATCCACCATGTCCTTGGCGATCTGATAGAAGCGGCTGTAGCGCCGCTGCAGGCCCACCTGCAGCACCTGCCGCGGCTTCTGCAAAGCCAGGGCGCGCAGCGCGTGCACCTCGGCGGGACGGAACACCAGGCTCTTCTCGCAGAACGTGTGCTTGCCGGCGTCCAGAGCGTCCTTGGTGATCTTGTAATGCGCGAACAAAGGCACGGCGATGATTACGGTGTCGACGTTTTTGTCGGCGAGCAACTCGCGATAGTCCTTGTACTTGGCGGGATTGCCGCCGATGGTCGCGGCCCCTTTGTCCAGATGCGCCTGATCCACGTCGCATACGGCTACGCAATGGCCGTTATCCACCTTGGTAAGGTGCTTGAGCAGATAGGCGCCCCGTCCGCCGGTGCCCACCACTCCATACTTGACCGGATCATTAGCGGCTCGAGCGGTTTGGATGAATGGGCCGGTAACGGCGGCTACGGCGGCGGCCGCGCCGGCAGCCTTGATGGCGTCGCGACGAGTGGGGTTGGGAGTTTGGGACATGGGGGTATTCTTCAGAACGAGTCTAGCGAGTTTCTGGAGGGGGGTGCAATGGAGGGAGGGCCGGAGATCGAGCGATCTCCGGCTGATTCGCAACCTAACAGGCTGAAGCCTGTTCTACCTATTCGATGTCTTTGCTGCGCTTTTTGCGGTTGCGTTTGCGGGCCAGCGCTTCCTTGGTGCGCTTCTTCTCACCCGGTTTCAAATAGAACGAGTGCCGCTTGATTTCTTTAATGATATCTTCCTGCTGCACTTTTCTCTTGAACCGGCGGAGCGCGCTTTCCAGGGTCTCGCCGTCTTGCACATTGACTTCAGCCAAACTAAACTCACCTCCCCACTCGTGTGCGCCCGTGCCTGGGGTTATCTGGATTAGACAGGATGACCAAACAGGGCGGGTCGCTACTCTTCCATGATAGCGTATGAGTGCGGGAGACCGCTTGCTAAGGAGGTTTCACTTGAAAGTATTTGTGCTACTCATTTGCGCGCTGCCATTGATGGCGGCCGACGATTCGAAACCGCAGGCGAAATACGCCGGGGAGTATGGAAAGCATTGGAAGAACGCCCGGGAGCTGACGCTGGCAGTGGCCGACGCCATGCCCGCCGACGGGTATGCGTTCAAACCCGATCCCGGCGAAATGAGCTTTGGCGAGCAGATCGCCCACATCGCCCAGGCCAATTATTTTTACTGCTCCACGTTCACTAAATCGAAATCGCCTTCCACTAAGCCGGAAAAGTTTGACAAAGAAACCGTTATGAAGCTGGCCGGCGATTCCTTCGATTACTGCTCGGAGATTATCGGCGCGCTCACCGAAGAACAGCTCGGCGAGATGCGCGGACCGGAAGCGCGGCAGTCCAGCGTACGCGAGGTGATGCTGGGAGCGTTCACCCACATGGCGCATCATCGCGGACAAGCGGAAGTCTACCTGCGCGTAAAGGGCATTAAGCCGCCGCAGTACAAATTCTAAGGGAGAAACTATGAAGAAATATTTCGCGTTGCTACTGGTTCTGGCGTGCGCGCCGGCGTTCGCGGTGGATTCGGCCGAGACCTCAGTCCGGGACAAGCTGGCCGGCCATTGGAAGACGTCAAAAGAGTATACGCTGGCGATAGCCGAGCAGATGCCGGCGGAATCGTACAGCTTCAAACCCAATGCCGACGAGATGACTTTCGGTGAACAGATGGCTCACATCGCCGGAGCGAATCTGTACTTCATGGCGATCATCACAGACGCGAAGCCACCCGCGGACCCGAAGGAGTTCGGGAAGACGGCAGTCATCCAGATGCTTAACGAGTCTTTCGATGCTTTCGCAAAGAGCATGAATTCTCTAACCGCCGAGCAGCTCAAAAAAACCTACAAGACTCCCGACGGCGCAATGAGCGGCCTGGAAGCCATTCAGTTCTCGATGGACCACACCACACACCATCGTGGCCAGTGCATCGTGTACCTGCGCGTGAAGGGGATTAAACCGGCCGATTACCGGTTCTAGCAAGGCCTTTGTGGGGCGGGGCCCCCGCCCCGCAGCCGGCCCCTGTATAGACCGGTCACATAGGTAACACATCTATCCGATCACATGGGTAACACTTTCGAAGCTAATCAGCTATGAATGAAGTTGATGAGCTGGAAAGA
>JALYHQ010000097.1 GCA_030776455.1 Acidobacteriota bacterium
GCCAGACGCGCCTTCAAAGCAGGCGCCGCCGGGTACCTCACCAAGGACGCCCCCCGAGGGGAAGTGGTCAAAGCAATCGGCAAGGTGATTGAAGGGGGCAGGTATGTCAGCCCCGCGGTGGCCGAGCGTCTTAGCGCCGATCTTGCGCGAGATCCCGAGCGCGCTCCGCATGAGGGCCTTTCCGACCGTGAGTTCGAGGTGTTGCGCTGGATCGGACTCGGAAAGACTGTCACCGAAATCGCCGGAACCCTTTCACTGAGCGACAAAACCGTCAGTACCTATCGAGCGCGGCTGCTGGAAAAGATGGGCCTGAAGACCAATGCCCAGCTCATCCGGTATGCCATCCGCAACAAAATTTCGGATCCGCTCGACGATTAAGCCCGCTATTAAACTGGACATCGTAGGGCGAATGCGGACGACTTCCGTCTCCAATTACCGTCCCCCGAATCACAGATATTTCGATATTGTCGACCGGCTGCACTTTGTATAGTGATAAAGGCAGCAGACCAGACTGCCGTTACAGCCGGTCTTTACAAATCTAAGAGAGATAGCGTGCGGCTCACGTTCCAAGCCGAGGAAGAAGGAGCCACCATGCCCATACCGGACGCTTATCCGGTTGCTGGGAAAGGTTCGCGCAGTTCACTGGAAGAACTGGTGGATCGCATTCATCGCGGCGAGGCCGCGGCCATCGAGGAACTCCGCGAGGTAATCGCGAAAGGAATCGGTTTTTTCCTGTCTCGCGAACTGGGTGAGGCGGACTTGAAGGCGCGTGTGGAACTGACCTTCCGTGTCGTGGTGCAGTCGCTACAGCGTCCGGAAGCGGTCCTGGCGGGTGGATTGATGGCCCAAGTGGTAGAAGCCATTCGGGCGCAAGTAACCGCGCACGGCGGCGAGCAGCCGCAACGCGATGCCAGCCCGCGGAAGATGCTGGCTTTTCGCCGGCAATTGGAGTCCATGCGCGACATTCTCCACGCTCTGTCACCGAGGGAACGCGAAATCCTCACGCGTTTCTATCTGGAGGAACAGACCGAGCGGCAGGTTTGCGAGCAGATGGGCTTGACGATCCCGAAATTCAGGCGACTGAAGTCGCGTGCAGCGGCGAGATTCGTCAGCGCAAGCGGAGAAAAGCGCGATGATGCATCCTCGAAATCCGCATAAGCATCGCGCAGGTGCGGCTTGAAATCGATTCTGGTCCGCGGAGCCCGGCAGTTGCTGACCCTGCGCGGCTCCAGCTATCCTCGCCGCGGAGCCGGACTGCGGGATCTCGGCGTAATCCAAGACGGCGCCGTCCTGATTGAGGGCGGCGTGATTCGCGAGGTGGGGCCGGGCCGCCGGATCGAGAACCTGGCGGCCGCTCGGGGAGCTCAAGAAATCAACGCCTGCGGGCGGGTGGTGATGCCAGGCATTGTGGACAGTCACACGTATGTGGTGAGCGGCAACCCACGCACGTCCGACTATGAGATGCACATTTCCGGCGCCACCCCGGGGCACATCCTGGAATCGGGCAGCGGCGGCCGCGCAGCCGTGTACAATGCCATGCAGCGAACCTCCGGGAAGACGCTGCGAAACCAGGCTGCCCGGACCCTGGAACGCTGCGTTCGGCATGGGACCACCACCCTGGAATCCAAGTCCGGCTACGGAATCACGCAGGCCGCCGAGCTCAAGATTCTGCGCGTGCAGAAGATGCTGCGCAAACAGCCGATCTCGCTGGTGTCCACATTCATGGCGCGGTTCGTGCCGGGAAAGAACGGCATGACGCCATCCGGCTACATCGACTGGCTCTGCGGCTCCATGCTGCCGCTGGTGCGCAAACGCGGACTGGCCGAATTCGCCGACATCTTTTGCGAGGAAGGTGTGTTCACAGCCGACGAATCGCGCCGCTACCTCAGTACGGCCCAAAGGCTGGGGCTTGGCTTGAAGATGCATACCGGCCAGTTCGTGAACGGCGGCGGTATCGCGACAGCCATTGAGCTGGGCGCAACCAGCGTGGAACATGCCATCTACATCAACGATCAGGAGGCCCGGCTGCTGGCGCCATCCTCCACCATCGTGACCCTGCTTCCCGGGCCGGTGTTTTATCTGGGCGCGCAGCGCTATGCCCCCGCCCGCATGCTCATTGACCGGGGCGCGGCGGTAGCGCTGGCCAGCGACCATAATCCGGAAACAAGCCCATCGCACAACATGCAAATGATGCTGTCCCTGGCTTGCCGGGAAATGAGCATGACACCCGCCGAAGCCATTTCGGCGGCCACCATCAACGGGGCGCACGCCTTGCGCCGCGCGGACCGCATCGGCTCGCTCGAACCCGGCAAAGCCGCCGACCTGATCGTCGTCGGCGTTCCGGACTACCGCGAAATTCCTTATCACTTCGGCGACAATCTGGTAGAGACCACTATGAAGCGCGGCAACGTGATCTACCGGGCGGCCGAGGTGCAATGGCCGCTGAACTGATTGAGTGCGTTCCGAATTTTTCCGAGGGCCGCGACCGCGCCGTGGTGCAGGCGCTGGAAGACGCGGTTACCGGGGTTCCCGGCGTGGCGCTGCTGCGCTCGGAGATGGATCCGGATCATAACCGCAGCGTCCTCACTTTCGCCGGCCCGCCCATGGCGGTCGCACAGGCTGCGTTGCGCGTCATCGAAGCCGCCGCCGCGCGCATCGACCTGTCGCGGCATGCGGGAGTGCATCCCAGGATCGGCGCGGCCGACGTGGTTCCGTTCGTTCCCATCCGTGGCGTCACGCTGGAGCAGTGCGTCCAGATCGCCTGTGAAGTGGGCCGGGAAATCTGGAGCAGGCTGCATATTCCGGTGTATTACTACGAATCCGCCGCCGCATCGGAGCAACGGCGTCCGCTCGAAAATATCCGCCGCGGCGGGCTGCCGCCGGATCTGGGAGGTCCCGAGCCGCATCCCACGGCGGGCGCCTGCGTGGTGGGCGCACGAAAGCTGCTGATCGCTTTCAACGTGAATCTGGCCACGCCGGATGTCGAAATCGCTCGTGCGATTGCGAGGAAGGTGCGGGCTTCATCCGGCGGGCTGCCATTCGTGAAGGCCATTGGCGTAAGCCTCGAATCGCGCGGGTTGGCCCAGGTGTCCATGAATCTCACCGATTTCGAACGTACGCCTTTGCATGTGGCTTTCGAGTCGGTGCGCACGGAGGCGGCCGCCCTGGGAGTGGGAATCGCCGGCACGGAAATTGTTGGGCTGGTGCCGGCCAAGGCTTTCGATCTGGCGGCAGCGCATTTGCTGCGATGCGAGAATTTCTCGGACGGCTTGATACTGGAGGACCGGTTGGCGGAGTTGACGCCAGATGGAGTCATCGACCCATTTCTCGAAAGTCTGGCAGGCACGGCGTCGCCCAACGGCGGAGGGAGCGCCGCGGCTGCGGCTGGAGCCATGGCCGCCGCGCTGGGTGTCAAGCTCTGCGCTCTCACGCGGCAGCCGAACCGGTTTTCCGGCGCGCTGCCCTTCTTTCGCGCGGCCATTTACAGGGACGCTGCCGCGTTTGAAGCCGTTCTGAAAGGCCACGAAAACGCGATTGAGCGGGCGGCGCTGGTACCGCTGGAAATCGCTGAGGAAGCTGCCGGCCTGGAGGGTCTGCTGTCCGGCCTCACCGTCCCGGCCCGCTTCCTCTCAGATCGAGAGACTGCCCTCGCGCTGGCGCGGGCGGCCACCGTGGGCGCCATCGCCACCGTGCGCGCCAACCTCGCGCATATGGCGGGGCATCCTTCACGCGCCGCGCTGGAGCAGCGTCTGTGGGCGATAGAATAGAAGAGTAGTGTTGGTTACCTTAACCCCCAAGCTGGAGCGGCCCCCGTGGCTTCGTGCGCCTGCACCCGTGGGCGACAATTATCGCCAATTGAAGCAACTGGTCTCCGAGCTGAATCTCCACACCGTTTGTGAGTCCGCCGCATGCCCCAATGTCGGGGAGTGCTGGAATCGACGCACCGCGACGTTTATGATCCTGGGGAATGTCTGCACGCGCCGCTGCGGGTTTTGCGCGGTGCAGAAGGGTGCGCCTCTTCCGGTCGATTTTGATGAACCGCGCCGCGTCGCCGAAGCCTGTGCCGCTCTCGGATTGAAGTACGCCGTGATCACCAGCGTGAACCGGGACGACCGCAAGGACGGCGGCGCGGAGCTGTTCGCGCGGACGATTGAGGCTATCCGCGAGCGCATCCCTGGATGCAAGGTGGAGGTGCTGGTGCCCGATTTTCAGGGCTCGCACGCGGCCATGGAGACTGTAATGGATGCGCACCCCGACGTGCTCAATCACAATATCGAAACCGTCCCGCGCTTATACCGGCAGGTTCGCCTGGGGGCGCGCTATGAGCGATCGCTGGACATGCTGGCGTATGCGAAGCAGGTCCGGCCGTTTGTTCCCACCAAGTCCGGTTTGATGGCCGGACTGGGGGAGACTCCCGATGAAGTCTTGCAAGTGATGCGCGATTTGCGCAAGCATCGCGTGGATATCCTGACCCTGGGCCAGTACCTGCGGCCATCGCAAAAACACTTGCCGATCCTGCGCTACGTACCGCAGAGCGAGTTCGACGAGTTCAAGCGGCTGGGCTATGAGATGGGTTTCACGCATATCGAATCCGGCCCGCTGGTGCGCAGCTCGTATCACGCCGGCGACGCGGTATAGACCCGGTGAGCAACTTCCAGGAAGTTACCCCGGGCGTGTGGCTGCTCACGCTGCCTTTGCCATTCGAGCTGGAATCGGTGAACGTATATCTGGTGCGCCTGGAAAACGGCTACCTGCTGATTGACTGCGGGATGGAAACCGATGCTGCATTTACCGTGTTCAGCGACGCGCTGCGCGCGCTGGGCGCCGAGTGGACTGACATCCGCATGATTTTTCTGACGCACATGCATCCCGACCACATGGGTCTGGCCGCGCGATTTCTGGAGCTCACCGGCGCCCAGTTGCTGATGCATGAGGCCGAAGCCAGCCACTTACGCCTGGTGTCCGGCGCCCACCGCCGCGTCCCCTGGATGGAAACGGTTTTCGAGCGCGCCGGCGTGCCTGGGCCGTTGCGCGAGAAGATGGATCGACATTTCCAAGGCATTCGCAAGAACTTCCATGATCTGACGCCGGACCGGCTGCTGGCCGACGGAGATGTAGTCGACACGGCGATCGGGCGACTCCGAGTGTGCTGGACACCGGGCCACTCGCCCGGCCACGTGTGCCTTTACAGCCCGGAGCGCAAGCTGTTCTTCTCCGGCGATCAGCTCATCGAGAACATTACTCCCAACATTTCCTGGCAGCCAGACTCCGACACACTCGGTGACTATCTGGAATCGCTGCGCAAGCTGACGGGTCTGGAGATCGATCTGATCCTGCCCTCGCACGGCTCGCCGTTCACCGGGCATCGCGCCTGGATCGCCCAGACCATCGATCATCACCGCGAGCGGTGCGACCAGATCCAGCAGTTGGTCTCCGCCAACGTCTACACCGCGCACGGGCTGGTGGCGGAGTTGTGGCGGCGGCCCCTTTCGCCCATCAACCACCAGTTCGCGGTCTTCGAAGTGCTGGCGCACCTGGAGCACATGCAGCGGCAAGGGCGCGTGCATCACTCCGAAGAAGACGGAGCCCTGCAGTGGCGCGCCTGATCACTCTGTTGATCTGCGCCCTGGTGATGCAGGGCGCTGGCCCCACCATTCGCTACAACACGCTTCCGCAGCCGAAGATCGAGGAGCGTCTGCGCGCGTTTGAGAAGAAGAACGAGCTGCGCGAAGCAAAACTTCACGCTTTGTTTGAAGAGGCGGGCTGTCCGGCTGAACGGCTCACGGAGCAACCCGTAAAGCACGCCAAGGCGCCCAATGTGATGTGCGCGATGCCTGGCGCATCCGAACGGACCATCATTGTGGGCGCCCATTTCGATTTCGTCGATACGGGCTCTGGTGTGGTGGATAACTGGAGCGGCGCTGCGCTGCTCCCGAGCTTGTTCGAAAGCCTCAAGGCTAACCCGCGGCGGCACAACTTTCTCTTTATTAGCTTCACGGATGAGGAAAAGGGACTGGTGGGGTCGGCGTTCTATGCGGGGCACTTGGATAAAGAGGAACTGAAACGCATCAGTGCGATGGTCAATATCGATTCGGTGGGCACGGGCGAAACCAAAGTCGAAATAACGCGGGGGAACAAGGCCTTGCTCGACCATCTTGCGACGGTTGCGCAATTCTTCAAGCTCCCTTTGGGAGTAGTGAATGTTCATGCTGTCGGCCGAAGCGATTCCGATTCATTTCAGGACCGTAAAGTGCCGGCAATCGCGGTCCACTCGCTTACGCAGGAAACCTTTCCTATTCTTCACACCCGCAAGGACCAGATGGATGCGATCAAGATGAACGACTATTACCTGACTTATCGCTTGATGGCCGCCTACCTCGCGTACCTGGATGAAATTCTGGATCCCGATCCTGTGGGGCAGGTTAGCAACCTGCAGGCCGATTACTAATCGGCCCGCAGATTGCTAATCTGCTCCACCGTCACCAAAAAACCGCCGGCGGAGGTGAAGTCCCTGAACATTGCGCCAGCTTGCTCCTCGTCGAGCGACTTTACGGCATCGGTGACGATCTCCACTCGCCGGCCCATTTTCAGCAAGCCGAAGGCGGCGCACTTTACGCAGAGTTCCGTCACTACGCCGTAGACGACGTAGCGCTCGGCGTTCAGCTCGCGCAGCAAGGGTTCCAGGGATGGGTTTGAGAAGCAATCGAGCTTCTGCTTTTCCAGAATTATCTGGTGGGAGCGGTCATTCAGAAGCGTGGCCGCAGGCTTTTGCTGCCCGACGGTTCCCACCACGCAGTGATGCGCATAGACGCGGAACTCGGGATCGTCCTCGGTGTGGGCGTCCATGGTGGAGATCACCAGAGGCGCGCGGCGGTTTAACTCCGCTACCGCGGGAATTATCGTCTCGGCGCCGGGCGCGTACAACGACCCGGCCGGCAGCACAAAATCAATCTGCGTGTCGATGTCGAAGAAAACCATTTTCATCGCGTACTCTTTCGGCCAGCTTCTCCAGCTCGGCGCTGTATTCCACCGGGTACTGCTGCTCGGTATCGAAAAGGCTGCGCGTCGCCGTGGGCAGCCGCTTCAAGCTTTCAATGGCATAATTGCGCGACGCCGATGCTTCCGGCAGCGGTTCCACCAAACGGCCTTGCACAATCACGGGCCGCAGCAGCGCCCTCGCTGCTTCCTCGTCCGGACCACACCCGAGGCATTCCCACGAGCAGCCGATCTGGTCGCGGTCTCCGAACCGGAATACCTGTTTGGCGCCCGGGATGGTGCTCTTGTCCTCGCTGAATTTCGCGGTGGAGCGGCCGTCCAGCTCCACCAGTTTGTAGACCACGCCCAGCGTGGGCGAATCGGCCGAAACCGCGAGATCCGTGCCCACGCCGTAAGCGTCAATGGGCGCGTGGGCCGCAGTGAATTCCAGGATCTTGTATTCGTTCAGATCGCTGGTGGCCATGATCTTCGCATCTTCCAGGCCGGCGTCGTCCAGAATCTTGCGCACCGCCCGCGACAGTTCCACCAGGTTGCCGCTATCCAGCCGCACGCCCCATAGCGGATGTCCCAGCGAGGCCGCGAGCCGCGCGCCGTCGGCGGTGTCGTAGGTATCGATCAGATAGACGCATTGCGGACCCAGCAATTCCTGCAGCCGCGCGAAGGCCTGTTTTTCGGATACGAAGGACTGGACCCACGAGTGTGCGGCGGTTCCGAACACGGGAATGCCGTAACGAAAGCCAGTCTCCGTGTTGCTGGTTCCGGCGCAGCCGCCTATGTATGCCGCTCGGCCCGCCAGCACGCCCGCTTCCGGCGAGTGCGCGCGACGCGTTCCGAAGTCCACCACCGCGCGGCCGGCCGCCACTTCGGTGATGCGCGCGGCTTTGGTCGCGATCAGGCTCTGGAATCCGATGCTCGCCAGCAGGTAGGTCTCGGGAATTTGCGCCTCAATCAACGGCGCGCGAACCGTGAGAAATGGCTCGCCCGCGAAGATCGGCGTCCCCTCGGCCATGGCGAACAGATCGCCGGTGAAGCGGAACTCGCGCAAGTATTCGAAAAAGGCAGGGGAGACGCGCGCGAACTGCGGGAGGCCTTGCAGGTAACGGATCTCTTCGGCGTTGAAGTGCAAGTCCAGAAGGTACTCGACTACCTGCCGCAGTCCGGCCGCCAGTACGAAATTCCGGTAGCGCGGCAGTTTGCGGAAAAATAACTCGAAGGTGGCGACCTCGGCGGTCTTGCCGGATTCGAAATATCCGGCCGCCATGGTGAGCTGATACAGGTCCGTGAGCAGGCCTGTCATGATGAGCCGTTACTTCTTCGCCGGTTTGGTTTCGGCGGGCTTGACGTCTCCGGCCGCCTTTTCCAGCTCGTCCACGGACTTGCCGTCCACCTGGTAGAGCGCCGGCTCGTTCTCGCGTTTCGCAACGTAATCACTGCCCTGCTTTGAGAGTACAATCTTCTCCACGCGCTTGCCTTCATTGGAGGTGACTGAAAGCTCCAGCGCAGGCGCGGCGAAACCCGTATCGACGAACTTGGATGCCGAGACGTCGCGCAGTTTGTCGAGGAAATTCTGCACGCTGGTATTGTCCATCTTCTTGCCGTTGGACCACCAGTCCTCGCCGCCCTTGCTGAACGCGTAGGATTTAGCGCCGGCCTTCAATTCGATTTTGTTCGGATCGGTGAAGCCGAAATCGAATAGCTTCTTGTTGCGGAAGTCGTCGGGACCTTTGTCCAGGCTGGTTCCGAGGTCCGTCGGTACTTTATGGAAGCCATCCACCACGCTCGACTTCGCGTAATAATCGTCCTTGCTCTTGCGGACCTGCAGTTCTTGGGTCCCGGTGTTGTCGGTCACCTTGACAGTGGCCACCGGCGTTCCGGACGCGAATGCGGTAGCGGCGGTCTTGGCGTCTTCATCGGACACGGCCGGATCCATCTTGGCCTCGCGCAGCTTGCGCACCAGCTCTTCCACTTGCAGCCCATCGGCGCGATACGGACCCGGCTTCAGAATCTGCCACTGGTCCTTATCACGGCCAAACTCGATGGTCTGCTTCTTCGATGCCAGCTCGATCCGGCTGGCCTTGTCCTGGTCGAAGGTCAACAAGCGTTTGTCTCGCAGATCCTTGGCGGACTTGTCGAAGCCGGTCTTGGTGTAAGCGGCGACCGTAAAGACGCGAACGTCGCCATCTACCTTGGTGTATGCGCCGCCGCCGGTGGGCGCATCGTCGCCGAGCAGCAAACGCCGCGACTTGCCGTCCTTGGTGGTGACAATCACTTCCGTCACGGGCGGATCCAGGCCATACTGCGTTAGACCCGTCGCCTTCTCTTCCACTACCCGATCGGCATTCACCGTGGCCACCGAAGAGACCAATTGCGAGACTGCCTCCTGATCGGCGCGCCCGGCTATCGGGGATGCGATCTCCCACTTGCCGGCGCCGTTCCTTTGCAGAACGATGTCCTCGCCGCCTTTTTTCTTGATCTCAAGCTTCTGGATGTCGCCGTCGTTGAGCGCAAAGATTTTCGGCGGCGCGTCGGCGGGAGGCTTGCCGGCCTTGGCTGCCTCGTGCTTGTTGGAGAAGTACATTCCGACGGCCAGCGCCGCCAGAATCAGCGTGGCGATGGTCAGCCCGCGCAGCTTCATCGCGCTACCTCCGCTTCCACCAGACCATAATGCCGCCCAGAATCACGATGAGCGGCAGCACCGCCTGGCTAACCCAGCGGATCATGATCATCTGCGCGCGGGAAAGGTTAATGCGCCGGTCTTCCGGCTCGGGGCGATGGATGGAAATCAGATCCTCGTCTGAGCTGAGCCAGTTCATCATGTTCAGAACCAGATTGCGATTGCCATCGAACTTCAGGAAGGAATTGGCCATCCACGACGCACTGCCCACCACCACGAATCGCCCCTGGTTATTAGGCTTGCCGGTGTTGTATGTGCCGGCCGCGCCCAGCGTGAACGGACCATGTTTGTCCTTCTTGGGGTCGATCCGAATCTCCGGGCTGCTGAGGTTGGTGGTGGTGAAACTGTCTTCGCCCGTGCCGAACAGTTTGGTCACGGTGGTCTTGTCGCCGTTCTTGATTTCTAGCGAACGGGACACCGGGAAGCCGGTAGCGTGGTTGGTCATTTCGCTGACGATGGGGTGCGCTTCATACTTTGTCACCAGCGGGACTTCCGGACCCGTGCCGAACAACTGGGAAACCGGATTTTCGTCCAGCACCAAATTCTTCTGAGGAGTCACGCCCCAGGTGGACAGCAGAGCGATCAGCGCCGCATTATCGCCGGAGCTTTCGCGCGCGAAATCGAACACCGGATCCAGCATGATCAACGCCCTTCCGCCGTTCTCGACGTAGGTCTTGATAGCGTCCACCGCGGGCTGAACGTAATCGCCCTTCGGGCCGGGGACCACCAGCACGGTGCACGTGGACGGCACCTCCGCCTTCTGCAGCAGGTTGATGCTTTGCGTTTTGTAATTGTCCTTGCCGGCCAGATCCTTGAATTGGGAAAGGCCTTTCGCCGAGGAATCCTCCAGCTGGTGCTCGCCACTGCCGGCTACCGCGCAGACAATGCGCTCGCCGCCCTTCAGATCGCGAATCAAAGCGCCCGTGACGCCTTCTTCATCGAACGTGCGCGCCTCTTCCCGCTTGTTGCCGATTTCAACAACCGCGGTTCCTTCGCGCTTGATGCCAGCCTGACGAACGCGCTGTGGATTCTTGTAAGCGTCCACATACTCCACGTGCACCTTGGGCGAAATATCGGCGTAGCGGTCCAGCAGATCCCGGCCTTGCTGGAATCCGGTGGGTTTGTCGAAGTAAACGATTTTGATATCGTCCTTCGATTCCTTGATCACTTTCTTGGTCTGATCCGACAGCGAAAAGCGCTTGTTGGAAGTAGCGTCAAAAGACTTGTTGTAGCGGTTGGCGAGCACGTTCGCCACCACCAGCACCGTGATGACGATGATGATGTAAACGGCTACATAAGCGGCGTACTTCGTTTGTCTGGCTTTCATCCACTGCGTATTCACTTACGACCTCCAGCGCAGCGATTCCATCGAGCGCGATGTCAAGAACAGTCCCAGAAAGATTACGGAGACATAGAATACAGCGTCCTTCATGTCCAGCACGCCCTTGGAGAACGATTCAAAGTGCGTGATCACCGAGCAGTAGGCCATCACTCGCGCCCAGGTGGCGGTTTCGTATCCGCTCACCCACTCCAGAATCCACAGCATTAAGCACACGCCGAAGGTGGCGGCGCCGGCCACAATCTGATTCTTGGTGAGCGTCGAAATAAAAGTGCCGATGGCCAGCAGTCCGCCGGCTTGCAACAGCAAGCCCAGGTATCCGATGGCCAGAGGCTTCCAATCCGGGTTCCCGTAGCGGAACAGGAACGCGAAATTCAGCGCGGTGAAAAGCAGCAAGCAGGCATACAGCGATATAGCGGCCAGCCACTTGCCGATAATCACTTCGATATCGCGGATGGGCGAGGTGGCCAGCAATTCGATGGTGCCCTGGCGCTTTTCTTCGGCGAACAACCGCATGGTGATCATGGGAATAAAAAACAGCCCGATCACGCTGACGTTTGAGAGCAGCGGCCGGATGATCTGCTCATTCAAGTTCATCGGCATGGACTGGCCGCGCATTTGCATTTCGAGGCCCTGCACTACGAAGATGCCCAGCACCACCCAGAAGAAGTAGCCGAAGATCAGAGCGAACATGGTGAGCAGCAGCCACGCCACGGGCGAGGCGAAGTAGCTGCGCAGTTCCTTGCGGCAAATGGTAAGGATATTTCCCAACATGCGTTCTATTCGCTCCTCGGGCTTTCGGCCGGCGCTTCGACGGCCTTCTCGCCGCCGGTCAACTGCAGGAAGACCTCTTCCAGGCTCATGGCTTCCGGCCGCAGCTCATTCAGGTTCCAGCCGGACTCCACCACCGCGCGCGCCAGATCGCCGCGGATGAAGCGGTCCTTCAAGCTCTCTACTTCGAATACGCCGCGATGCTGGTGCGTTTCCTTCTGCAGCACGCGGCTCACGCCGGGCACCTGCTCCAGGCGCTGCAGCACGCTGGCGGAATCCAGCGCGCCATCGCGGCCTTCCACTTCCAACCGAACCGATTCCGCTCCGCGCGCCCGGTTCTGCAGGTTGTGCACAGAATCAATGGCCACCACTTTGCCCTTGTTGATGATGATGACCTTCTCGCAGGTCTGTTCCACTTCGGGCAGGATATGGGTGCTCAGAATAATCGTGTGATCGCCCGCCAGGCTCTGAATCAGCTCGCGGGTCTCATTGATCTGTTTGGGATCCAGGCCGGCGGTGGGCTCGTCCAGAATCAGCACGTCCGGATTGTGCACAATCGCCTGCGCCAGGCCCACGCGCTGGCGGTAGCCTTTGGACAGCTTGCCGATCAGCTTGTTGCGCACGTCGGCCACCGAGCAGCGCTCAATCACGTAGTCGACGCGTTTTTTCAAATCCTGGCCGCGCAATTGTTTTAGCCGGCCCACGAAAGTGAGGTACTCGTTCACTTCCATTTCGGGGTACAGCGGAGGCGTTTCGGGCAGATAACCGATGCGCCGCTTCACCTCCATGGGCTGCTCCAGCACGTCGTAACCGGCCACGGTCGCGGTGCCATCGGAGGGCGGCAGGAAGCACGTGAGGACCCGCATCGTGGTGGTCTTTCCCGCGCCGTTGGGCCCCAGAAAGCCGACGATTTCTCCCTTGGTCACTTCGAAGGAGACATTGTCTACCGCAAGCGTGCGGGCGTATCTCTTGGTCAGGCCTTGAACCTTGATCATATGGTCAGAATCGGAGGAATTGCGGTGACCGGGTGGGCGTCTACGCTCGCCCGTCAGCGTATTCTATTGAAACTACATGATAGATAGCGCCCGCGGGCTTTGTCAACGTCAGCCAGCCACTCCCAGGCCCATAATCTGGAACCCGGCGTCCACATATATGACGTTTCCGGTGACGCCTCGTCCCAGATCGCTGGCCAAAAATACGGCCGTATCGGCCACTTCCGCCGGATCTGTATTCCGGCGCAAGGGGGCAAGGGCCGCAACTCCTTCCAGAACCTTGGAGAAATCCTTCACGCCGCGCGCCGAGGCCGTTTTCACCGGTCCCGCCGAGATGGCGTTCACACGGATATTAGACGGTCCCAAATCGCTCGCGAGGTACCGGACGGTGGCCTCCAGGGCGGCCTTGGCGACACCCATGACGTTGTAATTCTGGACCACCCGGACCGACCCCAGGAAACTCAGCGTCATGATAGAGCCGCCGTGCGCCATCAACGGCATCAGCGCGCGAGCCACCGCCACCAGCGAGTAGACGCTGATATCCTGCGCCAGCGCGTACCCGCTGCGCGAGGTTTCGAGAAATCGGCCGCTTAGATCCTCGCGATTGGCAAAAGCTATTGAGTGCACCACGGCGTTCAGCGTGATGCCGTCGGCGGTGAGTTTCGCCGCCAGCGCCGCCAGCTCTTCGTCTTTCGACACATCGCACGCCAGGATCTCCACGCCGCCTAGCTCCTTCGCCAGATCCTCGATTGTTCGGCGCTGGCGATCGCCTTGGAAGGTGAGGACGACTTTGGCGCCTTCGCGGACATACGCCTGGGCGATGGCGAACGCCAGGCTCCAGCGATTCGCGACACCCAGGATCAGCGCGCTCTTGCCGTTGAGAAGTTGAGGCATGAAAGGATTATTGTAGCGGCCCACGCGATGTATTACAATTGTGACAAATGGGTAATACAGTCACTGTTCGTCTTCCTCCGGAGCTTGCCGAGTGGCTCGCCGAAACCTCACGCACCACGGGTGTGCCCGCCAGCCGGATCATTCGGGACCAACTCGCGCGCGCGCGGGAAGAGCAGGAGACACGGCCATTCCTCAAGCTCGCCGGCAAGCTGAGCGGTCCTCCCGATCTCTCGTCACGCAAAGGGTTCTCTCGGCGTTGAAGGCAATCGCAGACACGGGATTCATCGTCGCGTATGGCATCCGTGACGACTACCATCACGAGTGGGCGCTGGACACGGCCAAGAGGCTTACCGAACCGGCGCTCACCTGCGAAGCGGTTTTGGCTGAAGCCGCATTCCACTTGCAATCGTCTGCATATGTACTCTCTTTGGTCACCAGTGGAATGCTGGCGGTGGAGTTCGATCTGGCCGCAAACATTGATGCTCTCGCGGATCTTGCCGCACGCTACTCGGATCGCAAGCCCGACTTCGCCGACCTTTGCCTCATTCGCATGAGTGAACTGCACCCTAAGCACGTCATCATCACGATCGACGAATCCGACTTTCGCGTCTATAGGCGCAACAAGCGTGAAGCCATTCCCAGACTTACCCCTCCACCTCGGCATTAAATCGCGGCCATAACTCCTTTAACATCAATCATTTACAAGCACAGGCTTTTAGAATGAAATTGAAGCCCGAAAGAAAACCTCTATAGGGTGGAGGAGCAATCGTGAAAAAATTCGCAGCTATGGCAGTACTTCCAATTTTCGCGGGTTTTCTTTGCGCGCAGGATCGCACGGAAACTCGTACCACAACCACCAAGACCACTTACGAGGGAACGCTGATCGATGCTGGGTGCCAGACCACCCACACGGAGCATAAGGAATCCCACACCAATCCGGATTCGAGCGTGACCACGAAGACGGAGCACACAACATCGACGGAGTGCCCCGCGACGATGACGACGAACTCGTTCGGTCTGCTGACTTCCGACGGCAAATTCGTCCGCTTCGACGATGGCAGCAACACCAAGATCGTCGAGATGGTCAAGACGAATAAGTCCTGGAGCAGCAATCTCAACGACCGCGCGCCGATTAAGGTGCGAGTGGTTGGGACGCCTCATGGGGACGTGGTTGTGATGGAATCCATCCGCTAACACGAACCTGAAGTAAAACGCCGCGGCCCCGGTCTCCGGTGGCCGCGGTAGTTTTTTTTATTCCCACCGCAACGCAAGCATAGGATCGACGCGGCTTGCGCGCAATGCGGGGACGTAGCCGGCAAGGCACGCTACCACGGCTAAACCAAGCGTCGCCACCAGCAGCGTTATCGGGTCCATGCTCTCCACGCCGAACAACTGGCTCTTGACGAATCGCGTGAGCCCCAGCGCTCCGGCGAATCCGACCGCCACGCCGATACCCACCAGCAAAATCACTTCGCGCATTACCATCCAGATGACATCTTTCGAGAACGCGCCCAGCGCCATTCGAATGCCGATCTCGCGGGTACGCCGCGCCACCGTGAACGCCATCACGCCATAAAGGCCGATCACTGCCAGCAAGGTGGCCAGCAAGCCGAAAACGCTCGAGAGCCCGGCGATCAGCCGTTCGGTGATCAGCGAATTCGCAATCTGCTGCTCGGTGGTGCGCATTCCGAACATGGGCAGGTTGGGATCGATGCCTCGGGCCTTGGCGCGGACGATGGAAAACAGCTGATTCGAATCGAGTGACGTCCTGACGTAGATCGTCATCTCGCCCGTGAACGGACTCGCCAGATAGGGAATGAACATCTGGATCGGAATTTCATCTCGCAGGCTCTCGTACTTGATGTCCTTAATGACGCCGATCACTTCCATGTCCGCCTTGGTGCCGGGATCGCTACCGAAGCCCACGTGCCGTCCGATCGGATTCGCTTTTCCGAAATACTTCTTGGCGAACTTCTCATTGATCATCACCACCCTCGGCACCTTGAATGGCTTTTCGCCGGGAGGCGCTTCGCCATGGACGAAGCTATCCGTGTCTTTCACCGTGAAGTCACGCCCCGCCAGGATTGGGACTCCCAGCACCGCGAAATATCCCGGGCTGATCGCATTCATGAACGCGGCGATGTTTTCGCCCGGCTTGGTCTGGTAGCCCTCCACGTTCACGGAACTGTCCCATTCATTGCCTTCCAGAATTCGCATGGATGCCAGACCCACGGACTGCACGCCGGGAATCGACGCTACTTCTTCGGTCAGCCTCCGGTAAAAAACCTTGCCTCGCTCGACGTCGTATCCGTTCAGCGAAGGGTCCATGTTGAACGCCAGCAACCGGTCGGCTGGGAATCCGGGACCCAGGTCCCTCAGGTTTTTCAAACTGCGGATAAACAGCCCCGCCCCAATCAACAGCAGCAGCGACAAAGTCACCTGCGCCATTACCAGGCCTTTACGGAGCCGCACATGTCCGCCGCCCACTACTGCTCCGGCTTGATCCTTCAGCGTCGGCGCAAGATTGGGCCGCGTCGATTGCAGCGCGGGAGCCAGCCCGAACAGCGCGCCGGTGAGCAGCGAAACGCCGATGGTGAAGGCGAGAATCCGCCAATCGGGCGCGCTCGAGAGCTTGACATCCCAGTCCGCCGGGATCATGTGCAGCAGCAGACGATCCGTCCAGAATGACAGCAACAGCCCCGCCAGTCCGCCCAGCGTCGCCAGCAGCAGACTCTCCACCAGCAACTGCCGCATGATGCGCCACCGGCCGGCGCCCAGCGCCAGGCGCACGGCGATCTCCTTTTGCCGCGACGCCGCGCGCGCGATCAACAAGCCCGCGACGTTGGCGCAGGCAATCAACAGTACGCCGCCGGTGATCGCCATCAGCACCCACAGCGGCGTCTGAAAACTCCGCCGCAGGTAGCTCCGGCCTTGTCCTCCGGGCAGCACAACCATTTTATTTTTCAGGAACTGTTGGCGGTCGAAATCCGAAGCGTTCTTGAATGCCGGCTCCTTCACTTCCATTTCGAGCATGCTGTGAAAGAACGGCGCCAGGGACGCCTCGGCCAGCTGCTCGGTGACGCCCGGTTTCAGCCGCCCGAAAGCGTTGATCCAGCGGCTGCGGCGATCCTTGAGAGCGTCCCAGTTGGGCGTCATCTGCGCCTTCATCATCACCGGCACGAAGATCTGCGAGATGTGCCCGAACTCGACGCCATCGAAACCTTGTTGCGCCACTCCGATCACGGTGAGGTTGTGCCCGGTGACCATCATGGTCTTGCCCACGATGTTTGGATCGCCGGCGAAACGCGTCTTCCAGTAGTCATAGCTGAGCATCATCACCGGATGCCCGCCCGGGGTCACGTCGTCGTCTGGAGTAATCGTCCTGCCCACCGCTGCGCCGACGCCCAGCACCGGGAAGTAAGTACCCGAAACCAGCTCGCCGCCCACGCGCTCGGTCTGGCCGTTGAACGTAATACTCATGCGATATGGAAACCGGCAGAACATGCCGCTGAAGACCTGATTGTTGGCCTTGATATCTGAATACATGGGATACGACAGCGCATTTCCGCCCCAGTTGCTGCCGTAGTGCGACCCGCGCATGGCGATGAGCGTGAGCTGCCGCGGTTCCTTTACTGGCAGCAGCCGCAGCAGCACCTGATCCACCAGGCTGAAGATGGCGGTGTTGGCTCCAATTCCCAGCGCCAGCGATAAAATGGCCACGCCGGTGAAGACAGGCCCCTTCCGCAGCGTGCGAAGCGCATAGCGGAGGTCGTTGATGAAGGTCGGCATAGAAGTTAGACTACGCGCGAAGAACGCGGTTGGTTCCCCTGTTGCAGGTACTTCTTATGACGCCGAAGGTTACACGTTTTTTGTGGGGCAGGCCCCCTGGCCTGCGCGGGTCCCCCTGACCCGCTCTTGAAGTGAGGCAGGTTCGTTATGAGAAGAGGAATTCCAGGTCTTCGCGCTTTAGATCTTTTACCAAGCTTGCGTCGGCGCGGATAATCGCGTCGGCGAGGTTTCGTTTCGTGTTTTGCAGCTCAAGCACTTTTTCTTCCACGGTATCCTTGGCAATCAGTCGGTATGCGAAAACGCGCTTCAACTGGCCGATGCGGTGAGCTCGGTCGATCGCTTGCGCCTCCACGGCCGGATTCCACCAGGGATCCAGCAGAAACACATACTCGGCCGCCGTCAGGTTCAGGCCCACGCCGCCGGCCTTCAGGCTGATCAGAAACAACGGGCAATCCGGATCGGACTGGAAGCGTTCCACGCGGTCCTGGCGGTCGCGCACTTTGCCATCCAGATACTCGTAAACCACGCCCTGCTTATCCAAGTGCAGCCGCACGATGTCCAGGAAGCTGGTGAATTGCGAAAACACCAGCGCCTTATGCCCCTCGGCGATCACCTCCGCCAGCCGGGCCATCAACACTTCCAGCTTCGCGCCAAGCTCGCCCTTGCGTTTAGCATCCAGCAGTCCGGGATGGCACGCCGCTTGCCTCAGCCGCAGCAGCGCTTCCAGTATCTGCATCTTGGATCTGCCCATGCCCTGCGTTTCAATGCGTCCCAGTAAGGCGTGGCGGTAATGGTCGCGCAGCTCATCGTAAAGCTTGCGTTGGCCGCGGTCCATCTCGCAATAGACCGTCTGTTCCAGCTTCCGGGGCAGCTCCGGCGCCACTTGATCTTTCGTGCGGCGCAGGATGAAAGGGCGCAGGGCCCGGCTGAGCATTTCCCGCGTGGGCTGATCCGGATTCTTCAGGGACGCCCCGCCCGAACCATCCGCCGAGATCGACCCCAGCATTCCCGGATTGAGAAATTCGAATAAGCTCCATAGCTCGCCCAGGTGATTCTCGATGGGAGTGCCGCTCATCACCAGCCGGTGACTGGCTTGCAGCAGCCGCGCCGCCTTGGCCGATTCCGTGCCGGCATTCTTGATGGCCTGGGCTTCGTCGAGAATGATGTAGTCGAATCGAAAGTTCTGGAACTCCACCGCATCGCGGCGCAGTGTGCCGTAGGTGGTGAGAATCAGATCGTAATTACTGAATTGCTCGACGCTCTTGTCGCGGCCGGCGCCGGAATGGTCCAGAACGCGCAGACGCGGTGTGAATCGGGCCGCCTCCTGCATCCAGTTATAGACAATGGACCGCGGCACCACCACCAGGGAGGGGCCCGGGGCCATACTCTTCGTGCGCAGCTCCCGGCGCGTTTCGAGCATCGCCAGTACTTGTGCCGTCTTGCCCACGCCCATATCGTCGGCCACGCAGCCGCCGAATCCCAGATCCCGCAGGAATCCCATCCATGCGACGCCCTCGCGCTGGTACGTTCGCAGCTCGCCGCGGAATCCGGCGGGTTGGGCGGCGGGCTGGATGCCTTCAAAGCGCCGCAGTTGTTCGCGCGCGGCGGCGAACACGGCGTCCACCTGCACTTCTTCGCGCGACGCCAGCAGGGCATCCAGGAGTCCCGTCTGCGCGCGGGAATAACGAATGTGGTCGCCGTGGGCCTTGCCCAGACCAACCAGCATTCCATATTGTTTGAGCAGTTCTTCCGGAAGCACGCCATAGGATCCATCGCCGAGTTGCACCAGATTGGTGCCCTGCTTCAGCGCCTTCAACAAATCCGGCAGGTGTACCGTGCCGGCCCCGTAGTCGGCGGAGGCGTGCAGCTCAAACCAGTCGATACCGGAAGTGATCTCGGCGCGGAAATTTGACGCGCGGCGGAAGGCTTTCCCCTCTGCCTCCACATGCCATCCGGCCTTCAGCAAATCACGAACAATCTGGGGCAGCCTCTTCGCGGGCACATTGTAGTATGGCCGGGTATCGCCGCCATACATGGGTTGCTGGATTTTCAACCCCATCTCCGCGAGCCGGGCGGCGGCGGCGTCCTCGGCGTTCTTGTCGCGCTTTATGAAGCGCCGCTCCGCGCCATCGTAGGTTCCGGGAGCAGGGTCCTCGGGAAAGAACGTGACGCCGGCGTAGCCGAACGAGAGAGAACCGCGCAAGGCGCTGGCGTATGCCGAGTTGTATCCGGAGAGCGAGTGCCGCGATTCGGCAATCTTGAAGCCCGCTTGCGGCGCGGATGTCACTTCCTGGTAGCGCAGCTCCTCTGGCCACTCAATGGCGGGCAGCTCCGGCTGGGCCAGCATGCATTCCAGAAATTCCTCGCTATCGGTCTTGGGCACGCCGATGTTGCCCTGCTCGCGCAGCAGCTTGATCCACCGGAAGGCGCCCCTGGCATCGAAGCGGGAAACCAGGCCGCGCGCGAACAGGAGACCGTCCTGAAGCAGCAGCGCGGGCTCGGCAATGTCCATGCGCTCTTCGCCGCGCTCGAACGTCCCTCCCATTGCCCACTGCTCGCCGTCCGGCTTGAGCGCCAGCCGGAAAACCCAAGGCGCTCCGTCGTCCCAGGCGAGGACCGTTTCGGAGTTCAAATCCTGACTGGAGAGGGAGCGCAGGTGGCAGCGCCCCGTGGCGCAAAGCATGGGCATCACGATGTGCACCAGTGCGCCCCCGATCTTGCAGGTGGACACTTTCGGATCGGCGTATAGATAGTAAGATTCGCCCCCTCCCAGTACGGCCAGAATCTCGCGGTCGGCGGCGGAGGGAATCTGGCCGATCTCGGCGCGCGAGAATGTCGCGGGCTTGGTCTTGCCCCACTCGCCGTTCTGCTTGCGGTCGCGGACGGCGAGCTCCAGGTACAGCTTGCCTGCGTTGATGGTGGCGGGAGCGTCGACGACATAATGAATCTCGCGTCCGGGCCGCCAGCCCTCGCCGTCCCGGCCGCTGCCCTCGACGCGCGCCGTGGCCAGCAGGGTTTTCCATTGCGGCGGCCGCGGGACCGGTGCGAAAGGCCTAATCGGTTTCTGAAACGAATCGAGCTCGAATTCGTCTGGATAATCGGCCGGCGCAAAATAGGAGGCGCCATTGGCTGCCTGCAAGTAAGGGGAGCGATCCGCCGCCAGGACGGTGGCCCAGATGTGTTTGCAAACCCCTTGGGTTCGAGCATAGGGACACGTGCAGGCCGCGCTGATCCCGCCCTTAAGGCACTCCAGGCGCACCTTATAAATCTCCGAGCCGGCGACGAGCGCGGTTACAGTCGTGTTGTCTCCGCCGGTAATTCGCACGGCGCGATACCGGAAAATAGTCTCGCCGCGCGAGCGCACATGAGAAGGGACATCACGGAACAAACTGCTGACGAGATTCATCGGGAGGGTTCGCTTGCAATTTTACCGCGATGGGCGGGTGTGGCGCTCTCTTTGCGATAAAAAGAGAGGCCACGTAGGACAGGCCTCCTGGCCCGTCTCGCCGAGCAAAAGTTCACGGCTGCGATTCATACAGCGGCCCCAGCTCATACCGCAGCTTATCGAGCAATTGCGGAGGAAGACGGCGCGCGCGTCCGGTTTCCCCGCCTACCAGACGCCAGGCCGCGTATTCCGGCGTCGCTGGCGGCCAAGCGCCCAGCGGCTGCCAGCGTTGGGGCCACATCCGGACCGCCTGCAGGATGGCCAGCTCATGCGGCGAGCAATCCTTCGAAGGCGCGGGGTGCGCAACCACGATGTCCACCGGCACGTCCTCCATCGCGGCCATCACCGCGGCGGGGGTGGTGAAGCGCTGCGAGTATTGGTTCGCGTACCAGTCCGCGCTGGCGAGCAACTTGATGGCGCGGATGCAAAGCACGCCGGGACGGCGGGGTTCGCGCAAGGCGATTTCGGCGATGATGCGCCCTTCGGAGCGGGCCACCAGCACCACGGGATCGCCCGGTTGTTGAAGGATGGCGGTGACCAGTTCCCTGGCTCCATCCGCGTGCCCTTGATACGCCGACGGCGCGGCCACTAATACTGAAACCAGCCCGCATACCGCCAGCGCCAACGCCACCCGGCTTTCACGACCGAAGACCGCGGCCGGCAACTTGGAATCGATCCAGCGCACGCCGGCGCAAGCCAGCAGCATCATCGACGGGAGCAAGGGGATCAAATGGCGAGGCTCGATGTCCACGGGCGCCACCAGCATGGTTTCCAAGATGGCGAAAGGCTGAACCAGGATGACGGCCCACAGGCCCGTGATGCGCGGCACGCCGGCGAGCGTTGCGCCGGCCCCGATCAGGACCAGCGCCGCCAGCGGTAATCCCACCATGCCGGTGATCATTCCGGGCAGCTTCGCCAGCCTCGCAATCGTCTGGTCCGCCGAAAGCCACCCGATGAGGCCGGTATCCGCCAGTCGCCATGTGAATATCCACCACGGAATGTAGAGGGCGCCGATAATTAGCACCGGAAGCCAAGTGGCCGCTTTCTTGAAGATCGCGACCCGGCCCGCCAGCAGCGTGGCTATCGGCGGGATCAGCAGAACGTAGCCGGCGCTCGATTTGGTGAACAAGGCGGCGGCGGCGAGCAACCCGTACCACAAAGAATCGGCGGTGCGCCCGGCATCCAGATACCGCCCCCAGGCGACACATGCCAGAAACCCGAGCAGAGCCACCATAGTATCCGTCAGGACGATGTTATCGCTCCAGCGCAGGATCGGGAACAGCGAAATCAACAGGCCCGCAATCACGCCGGCCGCGAAGTTGAACTCTTTCGCGGCCTTACTGAACACCGTCCAGGCCAGCGCGGCCGCGATGAGGGCGATCAGCACGAGCAGTGAGGCGCGTGACACTCCAAAGAGGAGCATCCAGATCGCTTCGATGAGATAAAACAGCGGAGGCCAGTGGCCTAATCCGACCTGCGGAAGCCGCGAATAGAAGTTCACCGCGAAGGCGACCGGATGCCGGGGCAGGCCCGCCTTCAGATAGTCATGTACCATCAGGCCCGTAATAAAATGGGCGGGTTCATCGGGATAGGCGCCAAACCCGGCATCCAGCGCGCCAGCCCGCCACTGCATTGCCAGCACCAAGACAAAATAGCCGGCAAATACGAGTACGGACCGGACGAGTGGCGATAAAAAAACCCTTCTCATGGTCCGTTACATCATGCTACCGCGTCCACCCGGCAGATCAAACGCGCATCTCATACCTGAATGTGCGCCGCCTGCTTCCAAAATCTCAGCGAAAGCGCCAGGCAGGCGGTTCTATGCCGCAAGCTACCGCTTGAACCGGAACTTCAAGAGCGTCCAGGCGGCGATGACGCCATCGCGCGGTTTGATTTTTTTCCCTTCCCTGGCTGAACGGGGATGGTATGCGATGGGAACTTCCCCAATCTTGCATCCGGCGCGGATCAGGCGCGCGGTGATCTCGTGGTCGGTTTCAAAGCCGCTGGTTTCGAGTTTCAGTTTCTTGAGGAACGGCGCGGGATACAGCTTGTATGCCGTGAGCGTGTCGCTGATCCAGCGGCCATACAATAGCAGAGTCCAGGCGCTGAGCAGCGCGCCCGCCAGCCAGGGCCCAAAACCTTGCTGGGGATGGCGGCCTGGAGTAAATGACCAGCCCGGCTTGCGAAACTGACCTAGCGTGCGGCTCCCATAGACGGAATCCAAACCTCTGGCGAGCGCTCCCAGAATGACTAAGTAGTCCGCGGGATCGTATTCGAGGTCGGCGTCCTGCACCAGGATGTACTCGCCTGAGGCCTCGACGATGCCGCGGCGAACGGCGCGGCCCTTGCCCTGATTCGGCACTTGATCGAAGCAGCGGACGCCGGCGCTCTCAAACCCGCGTACGATCGACGCGGTGTCGTCAGTGGAGCCGTCGTTGACTACCAGTACTTCCTTCTCGAATCCGAGCGGCCGCGTATCCACCTGCGCGATCTTTTCCAGCAGCGTTCCAATGAAGGCCGCCTCGTTGTAGGCCGGGATCACAATGGAAAGTTTCTTCATGCGCGGCCGAAACGATACTTCACCAGGGACAGCAGCGCGCGGACGCCATCCATGGGCGTGGACTTCTTGCCTTCGGCCTTGGTGCGCGCTTTGTACTCCACCGGAATCTCGAGGATGTAAGTGCCCCGCCGGCAGGTTTTGGCCACGATCTCGGCGTCCAGATTCATGCCGTCCGATTCGAGCTGAAGCGAGCGCAGGAACACGGCATCGAAGCCCTTGATACTGGTCAGCGTGTCCGTAACATACCGGTTGTAGAGAAACAGCGTGAGCGTGCTGAGAAGCATGCCGCCGTATTTGCTGACGACATACAGGCCGCGGTGCTTTCCGTAGATTGATTTCAGGCGGCCGCTGAGGTCCGTGCATTTCACGGCGCGGGTTCCGAAGACGGCCTTGAAATCCCCGCTCGCCACGGATCGAACCACGGGGTAAAGGTCTTCCTCGAAATATTCCAAGTCGGCCGGAAAGAAAACGATGACGTCACCGCGCGCCTTCTCGATTCCGAGCCGCAAAGCCGCGCCGCGGCCCCAGGAATACTTCAGGCGGTACGCTTTGACGCTGCGAACGGAGCCGGCAATTTCCAGAGTGAGGTCCGATGAGCCGCCGTCGACGAAAATGATTTCCTTGCTCAGTCCGAGGGCTTGAAAATCGAGCGCGGCCAGGCGCTTCAGTGTCTCTTCCACGGTGCGCTCTTCATCCAGCGCCGGGACGACGATAGAAACCAGATGATGAAACGGCTGCAGCGCGATTTCGATTCTGGACTGGACAATTTGCCGCAGCTCGTCCAATACGTAGCCGCCGGCGTGCTGCCCGTCGTGCGATTCCCAGTCGCGCAGCTTGAC
Source organism: Acidobacteriota bacterium (assembly GCA_030776455.1). Lineage (GTDB taxonomy): Bacteria > Acidobacteriota > Terriglobia > Bryobacterales > Bryobacteraceae > JALYHQ01. Next base: position 24,300 of record JALYHQ010000097.1, read on the forward strand.
GGTATGCAGCGGGAACTGGAAGGAGGCTTCATCGAATTCGACGTACCCCGCGTCGGCGTTGGAGGAGCCGTCCGGTCCCTGAAAGAAGAAATGAGTGACGGCGTCTTTCCACGCCAGCGGAACTTCACCCTTGCGCGACATGGCTTCCAGGAACTTGCGCGCCAGATCATTGGCGTTGTCCTGCTGGATATCGAAATCGCGGCGGATGTTCGAGATGAAAATCTTATCGGCGCTCCGATTCTCGACAATTGCCTCGGCGACGCCGTGAGTGAGATAGGAAGGGAACAGCGAAGAATGCTGGGTGCCAGGGCCGTACACGATGACGTCGGCGGTGCGCAACGCGGCGGCTGCCTCCGGGTTAATGGAAGGAGTCCGCGCGCCTTGCGCGATGAGCGTTTCCAGCTGCTGAGCCGGCAGCGCCTGTCCATTTTCGATATTCGATCGGTAGATGACTTCGTCGATCAACGCGATATCACCGATCCGCGCCGTGTTTTGCGCCGAGACAATCTCGGCTTCACTGTGCAGGAATGAACCGTCCTCCTTGCGCGCCACCAGGAACAGATTCTCGCCCTGCGTGACGTTCAACAGACTGGCTTCGATTTCGTAACAGGCGGAGAACGCGGCGATCGCGCGGTTAAAGTCGCGCTGCTCGCGCAGGAAGCAGCCCGCGAACAGAATATTGCCCAGCGCGCAGTCAGTGAAATCGAAGCGATGGCCGAGACGCTCGCTTTCGACAGCGTATTGATGGAAGCAAGCGCAGAACTCGCGAAACGTGCGGGCCTGTGCCACGGTGAGGCGGTCAAATTGCGGCCCGACGGCGGGCGGCAGCTGGTGGGCATGGTCGCCCGCGATGGCGCGGACCAGCGTCATGCCTTCGCCGTAAGAGGCGCCCACTGGCAGCCGGTAATCCGACAGAGCCCCGAGCGCGCGGTGGCAATCCTGCGTGCGCGGCATCAGGCGATTGATATTCTTGCGAACGTCGGAAGGGCCCAGCATGCCCGGAATGAAGCGGCGCAGGCGGCCGGTGGAGAGACCGTCGTCATAGGCGTTGATCAGAATGGTGAGCGCGATCTGCCCGTGCTTGAGGAAGGCGTCGGTGATAGTCTGGGTTCCGCTGCCGCCCGAAAAAAGCACCACGTTCAGCTTGGAGCGCGCTGGATTGGGCGTCACGAGGGCGCCGCCCAGCGGCGTTCCAGATACTCGGCGTCGGCGCGCGAGTTGACGCCGGTGGATTCTTCGTCGCTCATGATGCGTGCCGAGACGATGTTATCAAGCAGCGTGAAGACCGGCAGAAAGTTGAGCTCGCCGGTACGCGCGCCCACGGCATCCGGCGACGCGAGCAGAGCGGCCAGAGCTTCGCGGAGAGCGCCGCTGCGGAACAAGAACAGACCGGAATCGCTCTCGCCGAAGTCGGGCATAGGGTCGCCTTCGCGCGCCTGCAGAACGCGCCGGATGCGGCCCGAGTGGTCGCGCTCGAAATGGATGTATGGCTGCGCGCGGTAGAGCGTGGGAAGCGTGCCGGCAGGGTTCGCCGGCCCTTGATGGAGGCGCATGCAGAGGTCGAGGGACGCAGGCTGGAGAGCCACCTGATCGCCCCAGACGATGAGGGTGTTGGGGGCATTCACGGCGGGCAGACCGCAGGCAATGGCGTCAGCCATGCCGCGGGGCTGGGGTTGGATCGCAATCCGGAAACGTCCTGGAATCAACAGTTGCAGCTCCGGCTCAACGGACTCCAGCGCGTCCGGAGCAATCACAAAAACGAAGCCAAAACAGCGCGGGGCGAGCAGATCCAGGAGCCACGCGAGGATGGGACGGCCCGCCACGGGGAAGAGGATTTTCGGCAAATGCCAGCCCAGGCGGGAACCGCGTCCGGCGGCCGGGATGAGGGCGGTCCACAGCGCCGGAGTGACGGCCTCGGCGAGAAATGGGGCGGCTTGTTCGCGGTTGACGATCATGTTGCGGGCGTCGGCACAGTTCATGATTATCAAAGGCTGGGGAGGGCCGATTGGTAATCGGCCCGCAGGTTGCTAACCTGCCCCACGTCCACGAACCATTGGTCGAGCATGAGGAGCATCCAGAGCCAGTGGGCGTTGTCGCGGCGGGACGTGTCGTGTTCGGCGAGCAGGTGGCGGACGAAAGCGGGGGAGACGATGCCGCGATCCAGGAAGCGGGCGGAAGTGAGGTTGTCCCAGAGGAATTCGCGGAGGGAGCCGCGGAACCATAGCGGCAGCGGGACGCCGAAGCCCATCTTGGGGCGCGTGAGAATTTCAGGCGGCAGGCGATCGCCGATGGCGTCGATCAGGATGGCCTTGCCTTTGCGATTGCGCAATTTCCAGGCGTGCGGGATGCGGGCGGCGAGCTCGGCCAGCTCATGATCGAGCAAGGGGCAGCGGACCTCCAGCGAGTTGGCCATCGACATACGGTCCACTTTCACCAGCATGTCGCCGGTGAGCTTGGCAGTGGCTTCGAAATACAACGCCTGCGTCAAGATGTCGGGGCTATCGGGCAGTGTGAAGGCGGTATCGCCGGCGCGCAGCCATTCCGGCGAGAGAAGCCGCTGGCGCAAGAACCACGGCGTGTAATTCAGCTCGAAGTAGCGCTGCAGAGCCGTGGGCCGGCTGATCATGCGCAGATAGTTCTTTCCGTAAGCGGAGTACGGCAGTCGCGATGCGATTCCGGATAAGAGCGCACGCACCGGCAAAGGGACATGATCCAGATAGCGCAGGCGGTCAATGGCGTCAAAGCTTTCGTAGCCCGCGAACAGTTCGTCGCCGCCATCGCCGGTGAGCACAACCTTGACGTAGCGCGCGGCAAACTCGGACACCAAGAAGGTTGGGATGGCGGACGAATCCGCGAAAGGCTCATCGAAGTGGTGGACCAGGCGCTGCACCAAGCCGACGGAGTCGGGCTCGACGATGATTTCGTGGTGTTCAGTGTGGTATTTCTCGGCCACCATTTTCGCCCAAGGCAGCTCATTGAAGCCGGACTCGCGGAAGCCGATGGAAAAAGTCTTGACCGGATTGCGCGAGTGGAGCGCCATGGATGCGACGACGGACGACGAATCGATGCCCCCCGAGAGGAATGCGCCGAGCGGGACGTCGGCTATCATGCGAATGCGCACGGATTCGTCGAACATGTGGCGGATCTGATCGCGCGCGGAGGACTCGGTGAATCCGGCCGCGGCATGCTCGGCGGGTACGGGAAATTCCCAGTAACGTCCCTGCTCCACGCGGTCGCTATCGGCGTGATAGCGCAGCCAGGAGCCGGGGGCGAGCTTGCGGATGTGCGCATATGGGCTCCACGGGTCGGGAATGTATCCGAACTGGAAGTAGAGCTTGAGGGCGTCGCGGTCGAGGTCCAAGGGCACGCCGGCGGTGCGCAGACACTTCAACTCGCTGCCGAAATAGAGGCCGGTGGGGAGATCGGCGTAGTAGAGCGGCTTCTTGCCGAAGCGGTCGCGAACCAGCAGCAGGGTGCGGTCGCGGGCGTTCCAGAGCGCGTACGCGAACATGCCTCGGAGCTTCGAAATTCCGGCGACGCCTTCCTGCTCGTAGAGGTGCAGCAGCGTCTCGGTATCGGATTTGGTGGTGAAGCGGTGGCCTTGCGCGACTAAGTCGGCGTGGAGCGCCTGGTAATCGTAAATCTCGCCGTTGAAGACCACCCAGAGGCTGTGATCTTCGTTGGTCATGGGCTGGTGGCCGGTGGAAAGATCGATAATGGCGAGCCGCCGCATGCCGATGGCGCAAGGGCCGTCGACGTGGTAGCCGTCGTCGTCGGGGCCGCGGTAGCGGATCTGGTCGCACATGGCGCGAACCGCGTCGAGGCGGGCGGGGGCGTCGCGGAGGACGTAGCCGGCTATACCGCACATGGTGTGAGGGGGGGCATGGTGCTGGGACGATTATCGCAAAGGTGGGGTATAGACTAGAGTTGCGTGCGAGGGCGTTAAGAGAAGCCTCCGGCTGAGGTCGGAAGCGAAGGATTTTGAGATATGCCGTCACAGACCGCTTTAATGGCCATGGTCCTCGCTGCGTTTTGCATCCTCCTTCTCTTCAGCAAGGAGTATCGAGAAGGTTCACTTGGTGGCTCTACGAATTGGGAGAATCGCAGAATTGTCTCGCCGCTCAAAGCGCGGCTTTTCATCGGAGCTGCAGCACTGTTTTGCATCTGGATGGTCGTGTTGAGCTGGAACCAAACTGATGACAAAAAGCCCAGGCGAAACGGAGTGCCGGAGTCTCAGTCGGTGCGGTAAGTGATCCCACGTGCGCTAATGGCCCCACAGTCAGCGTTAACGCGATCCCGAACCGATTATCCTGGTGTGGTGGGTCAAGCGGATTGCCGATTAGTGTGGCGACACGGCACAGAATGAGTACGTGTCCGAGAGCGATATTGGCCGCAACTGAGCAGTAGCGGCGCTGGTTGGAGAGTTTGGAGAAACCGACCAGGGCCGCTTGGAAATCGGCCCGCAGGTTGCTAACCTGCCCCACAAGGCCGCTGATAATCGGTGCAGCGCACTAAGGTATTGAGGACCACTAGTACATAGACCACTAGACATGCGGAGCGGCAAGGAGATCAGGTTTCGGCTGCGGCAGGAGGCGGCGAACCTCGGGATGCTGATGAGGGCGCCTCGGCTGTCCGTCGGAAAGCACGAAACGGCTACTTTGCTTCCCGACCCCGGCGAAGTTGGGCGGCGGCTTGCGGGGACGGCGTTAGCTACTGAAGCGATTAAGTTGGCGGAAGAGATCACAGCGCATCGGTTTCCACTGCTGGGCGGGACGGTGGAGACTAGTGACCAGATTCGGTGGCGGCGGGATTATCGCAGCGGGAAGGAAACCGGGACGGGGTACTTTCGGCTGATTCCTTATCTGGATGCGGCGCGGGCGGGTGATCACAAGAATATCTGGGAGTTGAACCGGCATCAGCATCTGGTGCTGCTGGCGCAGGTCTCGCTGATTACGGGCGACGAAGTTTGGTTAGACGAAATTGTGCGGGAGCTGGAGAGCTGGTGGGCGGAGAATCCATTTCAGCGCGGGATCAATTGGGCCAGCGCGCTGGAGGTGGGGTTTCGGGCGCTCTCGTGGATGTGGGTGCACCGGATGGTGGGGACGCGCTTACCAGAGCGGTTTCTGGAAGAGTTGTACCGGCATGGGTGTCATCTGGAGAAGAATCTATCGGTTTACTTTTCACCGAATACGCATCTACTGGGCGAGGCGGTGGCGCTGCATGCTCTTGGCATGATGTTCAAGGTGAGCCGGTGGGAGGAAACGGGCGGGCGCACCGTGCGGGAAGAAATCGAGCGGCAGGTTCGCGAGGATGGGAGCCATTTCGAGCAGTCCACGTACTATCACGTGTACGCGCTGGACATGTTCCTGTTTCACGGCGTGCTGGCCGGGATGGACGCGGCGTATCTGAGCAAACTTGAGCGTATGGCGGAGTATTTGGATGCGCTGATGGGATCGGGGCGGAGGTTGCCGTTTCTGGGCGATGACGACGGCGGGCGATTTTTCCATCCCTATGGACGACGCGATGAGTTTGGCCGCGCGACGCTGGCGACTTGTGGGGTGGTGTTGAAGCGGCCGGAGTGGATCGGGTCGCAGGAAGATTTGTGGGAGCAGGCGTCGTGGTGGTTGGGACCCGATAAACTGCCGATTCAGAGCCGCGACCAAAGGGAGCGGTTGCCGAAGCTTTTCGCAGACGCGGGCGTGGCGGTGTTTCATGACGTGATAATGGATGTCGGCCCATTTGGCCGGGGCCGAGCAGGGCACAGCCATTCCGATACTCTCAGCATTGTGGTGCGCTCGGGCGGCGAGGACGTGCTGATCGATCCTGGCACTTACACGTACGTAGGCGAGCCGAAGTGGCGCGAGTGGTTTCGCGGGTCGAGCGCGCACAATACTTTGCGCATCGACGGGCGGGATCAGGCGGTCGCGATGGGGCCGTTCTGGTGGAGCGATCCGCCGGCGGTTCAAGTGCTGAATTGGAGCAGCCATTCCGTAGAGGCGGAGTGCCGGTACCACGGGCTGTGTCATCGTCGGCGCGTGACGCTGGAGAAGCCGGGCCGGCTGGTTATCGTGGATGAAGTGGAGGGCAGCGGAGAGCATACTGTGGAGCGCTTCTGGCATGCGGGTGGACCCGTGGAAGAACTGGGGGAAGGGCGGTTTCGGATAGGCACGAAGGCGGTGCTGGTGCTCAGCGCGGGAACAGTTGAGCAGGGCTGGCGCTCGCCCACCTATGGCGTGAAAGAAAACTCACCTGTGATTCGGGAGATGGGGAAAGTGACGCTCCCCATGCGCTGGACTGCGGTGATTGAACTATGAAGTGGCTGGCATTATTGGCCGCCCTGGGCTCGGCCTGCGGGGCCGTGCGAGTGTGGCAGGATTCGTTGAAGCTGCCCACCTACGACGAAGGGCCACCCAGCGAGGAAGCGCCGTTTCCCTTGTTCGCGCCCCGCGAAGCGGTTCGGTATCCGTACACACTCCGGCTGAATTTCTCCAAGGAGCGCAGCGAACGAAGCTGGCGGGCTCTGCATCTGGAAAATGAATATCTGCACTGCATCGTGCTGCCGGATCTGGGCGGGCGATTGTTTAACTGCAAGGACAAACCCAGCGGGCGGAATCTGTTCTATGCCGGACCCTCGATTAAGAAAGCCAACATCGGATTGCGCGGCGCGTGGGTGGCGCTGGGCATCGAGCCGAATTTTCCTTACGCTCATAGCTGGGTGACTGTATCGCCGGTGGATTTCGCCACTGCTGAGAATGCGGACGGGAGCGCGTCGGTATTCGTGGGGAATACGGATCGCGTGTACGGGATGACGTGGCGCGTCGAGTACGTACTGAAGCCCGGCGTGGGGGTGCTGGAGCAGCGCGTAACGCTCTCAAATCCAAGCGCAGTGCGCCACCGCTATTACTGGTGGGCGAATGCGGCTATTCCGATCGAGGATTCGAAGACACGGTTTATCTATCCGACGCGACTGATGGCCACGCACGGCGGTACTGAGGTCGATACCTGGCAGGTGAATTCGGCTGGCATCGATATAAGCGTCAAGGCGAATCACAAGTCGGACGTCGCGCTATTTGCTTATGGGTCTAGAGAGCCATGGATGGCGGTGTATCAGCCAAAATCGCGCGGGGGAACGGTGCATTACGCCGATCCGTCACAGGTGGCGGGCAAGAAGGTGTGGTCCTGGGGGCTGGGAAACGATGAGTCAGTGAAAAAGGATCTCTCGGACAACAACACCAGCTATATCGAGATGCAGGGCGGGCTGTTTCAGGATCAGGAGACGCTCGAGTTTCTGGAGCCCGGCGCGTTGCGGCGGTTCACGGAATATTGGATGCCGGCGCGTAATGTGGGCGGCATCGCGCGGGCGGATTTGCACGGCGTTCTGAATCTCGAGCGCAAACCGGACGGCGTACTGGTGGAATGGGACGCGGCTGAGGTGGAGCGCGGGACCAAAGTGCGAGTATCGTGCGTGGCAGCATTGGTGGGCGAAGAGACGGCCGATCTGGAGCCGGGGAAACCGTTCACGCACACTTGGCCTACGTCCTGCGAGGGGAAGTTCACGGTCGAGATCGTCGATTCGGCCGGGGCTGCGCTGATGAAGCATATCGAGGGAGAACTGGCTGCTCTATCGCCGAAGGAGGCGAAGCTGGGTCCACAGCCGCACGCGGCGCCGGCGCTGGAGTCGCTGAAGACCGCCGAGGAGTTTCTAGAATTCGCCCGCGGGAATGAGCTGGCGGGGCGTCCGGTATTCGCACGAAGCGATTACAATTTCGCGCTGGCGCGGCTTCCCGGCAATCCTGTGTTGAACAAGGCGGCGGGACGGCTGGCGATTGAGCAGAAAAGATTCGGTGAGGCGGCCCGGCTTCTGGAAGAGGCCGGGAGCGACGCTGAAGCAAAGTACTACCTGGGCGTGGCGCGCGCTGCCTTAGGGGATGACGCGGCGGCGCGGAAAGCTTTCGATGCGGTGGCGGCGGGACCTTTCCACGCGGCCGCACAAGTGGGGCTGGCCGGAGTGGCAGGCCGGGGCGGAGACAAGAATGCAGCGCTGGCCGCGGTGGAATCGGCGCTGGCGGAGAAGCCCGATATGGCGCGCGCGGGTCTGATGGAAGTCGCGCTGCTGCGCAGCCTGGGCGATACGAAAAAGGCCGGCGAGCGGCTGGCGTTATGGCGGATCGCGGACCCGGCGGATTCGGGATTGCGTTACGAAGGGACGCGCTTGGGCGTCGAGGACTCGCCGCTGTGGTTGCATCTGGGCGCCGATCCGGACCGCGTGTTGGATGCGGCGGAATTGTATCTGGGCCTGGGGCTGTATGCGGACGCGATTGACTTGCTGGGCCGAGAGTATCCAGCGCCGCTGGATTCACTGGCTCGGGAGCCCGGCGCGGTGTTGCCGCAGCAGCATCCCATGGTGGCGTATACCAGGGGTTACGCGCGAGTTCGCGTGGGATTGCAGGCCAAAGCCGATTTCGACAAAGCGTCGCGCATGGATGTGCGCTACATCTTTCCGAATCGGGCGACGGATCTAGCGGCGCTGCAGGCGGCGCTGAAGGCGAATCCGTCCGATGCCACGGCGTTGTATCTGTCGGGTGAACTGGCGCTGGCGTCGGGCGACGTGGATCGAGCGCTGGATTTCTGGCAGAAGGCGCGCGCGCTCGAAGCGCCGATTCCCTTCCTGTATCGCGATCTGGGGCGCGTCTTGGCGGAATTGAAAAAGGACGGGGACGGCGCGTTATCGGTATATCAAGAGGGGGTGAAGCAGTTCAGCATGGATGCCGGGCTGCAGAGCGCACTGCGAAAGGCGATGGAGGCCACGCATCCCAGGGCGGAAGCGCGCGTGGAACCGCGGCCAGCGGTGGTAGCGCCGCCAGCGGCGGGGCGACCGGAAGCGATCGCGCCGGCTGGAGGGTCGCAGGAGGAGCACGCGGCGTTCGCCCTGGATCTTGTGCTCAACGGCCGGCTAGTGGAAGCTGCTCGAGTGTTTACGCCCGCGAGTTTTCCGCGGGAGAAAGTGAGCGCCGAGGTGCGCGAAGCGTACTTCGAGGTTCAACTGCAGAGTGTGGTGGCGCTGGCGCGGACCGCGAAGACATGCGAGGCGGCCATGAAAGGCACGGAGACGCTGGGCGAAGAAGACAAGGACTTGCCGTTCACATTTCACGGCTTCGGCCCGCTGCTGAAGAGCGCGCGCACGCAGTACTATCTGGCCTCGGTAGTGGCCGCGTGCCAAGGTGAAAAAGCGGGGCGCAAAGCCTGGGCGAAAGCAGCGAAATCGAACCGCGACCCGGGATCGCCGGACTTCGCGTGGCAGGCCATCGCGGCTTCGCGAGTGCAACCCGCCGCGGAGGCGAAACAGACGCTGGAGGGCGCGCTGGAGCAGGTTCGCCGGGCGGCCGGCACAGCCGGTCCGGGAGTGCTCGCCTATAACGAGGGATTATTATTGCGTGCGATGGGACGCAATAGTGAGGCGGCGGCGAAGCTCGCGGATGCGGCGGGCGCCGGCGGGGGCACGTTGCGCTATCTCTCTCGCGCGGCCCTGGCGGGATTGTAAAGGGTCTCAGAGCAGGCGAATTCGCACGTCCGGTTCGATAACCAGTTCCAGCGAATGGATGGACTTGAGCTTGCCCTGGTAGGGGAAGAACAACAAGCCCCGGCGAGGCTTGGTGGTGTGCTCCTCAGCGAGCGCGGCGTGGGCCACCTGGTCTTCGATGGGAGTTTCCGCTTCCTTTTCCGGCCCTGGAACTACGGGCGGCGGTCGGCGTCCGGACGGATCGCCCGGAAAGCGGCCCACCGGCTGGGTTCCGCCGACGATCACGGGTCCTGCTTGCGCCACTACGCGCGGGGTGGTTCGCTCATAATCGGGATACTTGATCGACGCGGCTACCATGCCGGGCGATTGTGCGTATACCGGCGCCTTCTTTCCGTTGATGCGCAGCGTGAACGCACCGCTGGAGACGGTGATACCGGAGAGCGCGAGAGGAAACACGGCCACTTCCACCACTAGATAATCGGAAGCCACCAGAACGCCGCGCTCCACCGGAATGCTATGCACCAGGTACTCTGCGCCGATCTCGCGATCGGCGCGCGCGGCATGCACGGGATAATCCGAGGCCTTCTCGCGCGGCTGCGCGCAACCCAGCGCGGCGATCAGGAATGCGGCGGCGACTGCGCGAGCGTGCACGAGACTGAGTATATCGGATTGAGTATAATTCGACAGTCATGCGCTCCAAGATTGCCCAGGCTTGCGCGGTTGTAACAGCCGCGTTGTGGCTGACGGGCGCGGGTCCGCCGAGCGGGCTGGAGCGGCAAATCGAGTCGGTGCTGGCGGCGATGCCGACGGTGCAATCGGCGTTCATCGGTATCGCGGTCACCAGTCTGCGCACCGGCCGTCCGCTGTATGAGCGCAATCAGGATCACCTGTTTATTCCGGCCTCGAACACGAAGCTTTTTTCAACCGCACTGGCGTTGACGCGGCTGGGTGCGAATCATCGTTTCAAGACCGTGGTGACGGCCGATCGCGGTCCGGACCCGGATGGGACCATCACGGGCGATCTGACGCTGGTGGGCGGGGGCGATCCAAGCTTGTCCGCGCGCATATATCCATATCGCAAACCGCTCCCGGATGAAGGTCGCGACGCGCGATACTCGCTGGCCGCGGTGGAGGAGCTGGCCGATCAACTGGTTTCGGCGGGAATCAAGACCGTAACCGGCGATGTGGTGGGAGACGACCGGCGTTATATCTGGGAGCCGTATCCCGAAAGCTGGGCGGTGGGCGATACAGTGTCTGACGATGGCGCGGCGGTGAGCGCGCTGATGGTGGATGACAACACCATCGCGCTAACGATCGGCCCGGGCGAGAATATGGGCGATCCGGCGCGTATCGCGATGACGCCCGCGCTGGCCTGGTTCGCGCTGGACAATCGCGTCCGCACCGAGGAAGTTTCGAAGCGGCACATTTACATCGCGCGGCCGGAGGGGTCGGGCGAGTTGCGCTTGTGGGGCACGATTCCGCCCAAGGATACCGGAGAAACCACGCTGGTATCGGTGGGCGAGCCGGCTGAATATGCGGCCGAAGCGCTGCGCGACGCGCTGGCGCGGCGCGGCGTTTCCATCCATGGGCGCGCGGTGGCGCGGCATCGCTGGTACGACGAGATCGGCGACCGGGAGCGCGCGGAAGCGCCGTTCGCGGTTACCGGCGTCGAGCTGGCGCATAGATCTTCGCCGCCGCTTTCGCAGGTGCTGCAGGTAGTGGCCAAGGTGAGCCAGAACTTGCATGCGGAAGTGCTGCTGCGCGAGGTGGGCGCCGTGCGGCGCAATCTGGGAAGCAGAGAGGCGGGGCTGGCCGAACTGGCGGCATTCGCGACGGAGGCGGGAATCAAAGACTCAGAGTATCGATTCGGGGATGGATCGGGACTCTCGCGCACGAATCTGGTGTCGCCCGCCGCGGTGGTGAAGCTGCTGGCGCGGATGTATCGCTCCGCGGATCGCGATCTGTGGATGGGGCTGCTGCCGGTGGCGGGACTGGATGGGACGCTGTCGCGAAGATTTGAAAATCGAAAAGAGGCGCGGAAGATTCAAGCCAAGACGGGTACGCTGTCGCATGTGCGGGCCTTTTCGGGATATGCGCAATCGCCGTTGTATGGGCCGCTGGCATTTTCGATCTTGATTAACAATGCGGTGGTGCCGGGCGTGGAGATGACGAAGTTTATCGATAGGCTGGGGTGGAAGCTGCTCAGATGAAGCGCCGCGTTACAGCAGGCGGGCGACTACCAGGGTGACGTCATCGGCCATGGGGGCGCCCATGGTGAAGGTCTGAAGTTTGCGCTGGATGCCCTCGATGATTTCCTTGGCGGGCAAATCGCGCAACTCCGCCACGGCTTCCGCGAGTCGGGCTTCGCCGTACTCTTCGTCGACATCGATGGGCATGGCTTCGGTGACGCCGTCGCTGAACAGCACTAGCACGTCGCCCTTGGTCAGGCGCACAGTCTTTTGTTCGTAGCGCGCCTGAGCCAGAATACCCAGCGGGACGCCGGTACCTTCCAGATGTTCGAAGGAACCATCGGCATGCACCAGCACCGGAGGATTATGGCCGGCGTTGCACCATGTGACGGTGCCAGTGGCAGCGTCCAGTATGGCGGCGAAGAACGTGATGAACCGGTTGCCGGGACAGTTAGACGTGACCACGCGATTCAGTTTGGTGACCACGGCGGCGAAGCCCTCGGGATTGGGATCGTCGAAGAGCACCTGCACTCGAGCCTGCAAGCTGGACATCAGCAGCGCCGCCGGCATTCCCTTGCCCGCGACGTCCGCCACCAGCATCGCCACGCGCCCGTCTTCGTAGGGGATGAAATCATAATAATCGCCGCCCACGGTACGGCACGCAACGTTGTATCCGGCGAGGTCGAGCCCGGGCACAGTTGGAGCGCAGTCCGGCAACAAGCGGCGCTGAATCTCGGCCGCCTGGTCGAGTTCCTTCGCCATCAGGCGCTCGGTTTGTTCCACTTCCGCCAGGCGGGCATGCTCGATGCGGATGGCCGCGACGTTGGCCATCACCGTCAGCAGGTTCAGATCGTCACGCGTAAACTCCTTGACGAAGTGCGGCGAGTCCAGATAGATCAGTCCGATCACGCGCTTCTCGGTTTGCAAAGGGACCGCCAGGATGCTGCGGATCTGCTGTTCGACGATGCTCTCGCGGGCGGCGAAGGCTGCGTCCAGGCGCGCGTCGCGAACCAGCACCGAGGCCCGGTCTTTTAAAACCTTATCGCGCACGGTGGTGCTGATGCGGAAGCCCTCGCCTTTAGCGGCCCGCACAATCAGCGTGCCGTCTTCCACCGTCATTAGGACGCCGCGCGCCGCGCCGACAGCCTCAATAGAGTTGTCCATGATCAGCGTGAATAATTCCGAAAGGGGCTTGTGCCCGGCCAGCTCGCGTCCGGCGCGGATGAGCGCGCGCATTTGCGGACCGCCTTCCAGCCCTTGATCGCTCAAGCCCTCCAGGCTGGTGACAGTGGTGGATATGGGCGCGCCGGCGGGCGCCTCGATGAACATCACCGTCCGGTCCAGCACGGGCAGCGGACGGGCGCCGGCCATCTCCAGCGTCAGATGACCCGCCGCGATGCGATCCCCGGGGGCAAGGGGGTGAGTCCCGGAGAGACGCTGGCCGTTTATCAGCGTGCCGTTCTTGCTGCCTAAGTCGCGAACGGACCAGCCTGACGGGGTTTGTTCGATGACTAGATGCTGCCGCGAGAGGCCTGCGTCCTCGGGATAACAGAGCTCGTTCGCGCTGGATCGCCCTAACCCAATCCGGTCCCGATCGAGTGTCAGCGAGCGAGTTTTGCCGTCGGGCGTGTGGATCAACAGCTCACGAGGATCGGTCTTTGGTACGGTTCCCTGCATCGCTAATAGCTTACGATATGTGCCAGGCCCCGGATGCGCATCCACGTTTACTACATCGGCAAGGCCCGCGACGCCAGCGCGAGCGCGATGGCGGCCGAGTACATCAAACGCGCCTCGCGCTACGGCCATTGCGAAATGCGCGAGATCCGGCCAGACCGCTTCGACGTATGGGCGAAACATCCTTCAGGGCGCAAAATACTGCTGGACCCGGCGGGCGAGCTGCTTGATTCCGCGGCATTCACGAAGCTCGTCGCGACTGGAGAACGCGATGGCCGGGACCTGGTTTTCGTGATCGGAGGGGCCGATGGTTTACCCGAACCGTGGCGCCGGCGCGCGGACCTGTTGCTGTCGCTATCGCGTATGACGTGGCCGCACGAGCTGGCGCGAGTGATGGTGGCCGAGCAAATTTACCGGGCTTACACGACGCTGCGAGGGCATCCGTATCCCAGGTGAAGGGTCTAGGAGCGTCGGCCCGCTGATGAGCGTGTCCTTAACAAGAGAGAACGTGCCGCCGTGGGGGGCAGGATAGTATCCTGCGGCCGATTAGCAATCGGCCTCTGGCAGGCGAAACCGCCTGCCCCACAAGCTGGGCCAATTGCATTCCTCAAGAGCGGTTTCGACACTCCGGAGCGGTCTTTTTACTGGTACCGGGCCCAGCCGAGGTACGGTGCCTTGCAGAATTCATTGGATTCTTTGGACGATTCGTGGTACATAGATAGTTAGGCGCACGCGGGATACCGATTTTGTTTCAGATGCCCGCTTCCGCAATCCTTCCCTCATCCAGTTGAGAAAGCGATTCACCGCCTAAGCCCAGGGCCTTGCTGCCCGAGCGCTCGTTTCCCAGGAGTCGAGGTTACATGGACGACGACCGAAAATATAGACAGAACGGCTACATGGATTCCGGGCGGGAGCCCAGGGATTTCCGCCGCGATGACCGCACCCGGCCCGCTGGACCCCGTCCGCCTTTGGATATTACGGGTCCCCGCCTTCCCCGGCTGCTGCAGAACGTGGTTGCATCGCGCTGCTACAACTGCTCCACCATGCTCCCGCCGGACATCGAATGGAACCATGCCGTGTGCCCCAAGTGCAGCGCCGCTCTGCATTGCTGCAAGCAATGCGCGCACTTTGAGCCGTCCACCCGGTTCCAATGTCTGAAGCCGATCCCCGTGCGCATCCCGGTGAAGGATCAGGCCAACGAGTGTGAGCTGTTCAAGCCTCGCGTCACGGTGGCCCGCGACGCCGCACCGGTTACGGATCGGCACGCCTCTCCCAGCGCGAGCGTCCCTTCGCCGCGCAGCGCCAGCGACGCGCGCACGGCCTTCGATAATCTCTTCAAGAAACCGGACCAATAAGCTTGCCGCCCGCGCCATGCTTGTAGCGGAGCTCTACGAACCACGACGCTTTCGCCTGGCTGACCAGCCGGGCGTCCCCGATCCCGGCCCCGGCGAGATTCAGGTGGCCGTCACCGCCGTGGGCATCTGCGGTTCCGATCTGCATTATTTTTCCGAAGGCGCCATCGGCGACACGCCTTGCGTGTATCCCATGGTGCTCGGCCATGAGCCTGCCGGCCGTGTGGTGAAAACCGGCGCGGGCGTTTCCGGCTGGTCTCCCGGCGATCCGGCGATTCTCGAGCCTGCTCTGTTTTGCTACCACTGTGAGTTCTGCCTCGCGGGCAAGCACAACCTCTGCGCGAACCTTCGCTTTCTCAGTTCCCCCACCGAGCCCGGATTCTTTCGCGAGCTGGTGAATCTGCCGGCCGCGAATCTGCTGCCGCTGCCGCCCAATCTGAGCGAGCGCGAAGGCACGCTGGTGGAGCCGCTGGCCGTGGTGCTGCACTCTCTGCAATTCGCCCTGCCGCGTCCCGGCGAGACCGCGGCCGTCTTCGGAGCCGGCCCCATCGGCCTGCTCACCATCGCGATGCTGAAGCTGTCGGGCGTGCGCCGCGTTTGGGCCATTGAGCCGCTGCCGCACCGCCGGAACCTCGCGCTTTCCGTCGGAGCCGATGCCGCCCTCAGTCCCGCCGGGAGCGATCCCGTGCGCGCGATTCTAGCCGATACTCACAATCGCGGCGTCGACATGGCCATCGACTGCGTAGCCCGTGATGAATCCATCAATCAGTCAATCGACGCCACGTGCAGCGGCGGACGAGTGGTGGTTACCGGCATTCCATCCGAGGCCCACGTCCGCCTTGCATTCCATACCCTGCGCCGCAAGGAAGTGTCGCTCTACAACGTGCGCCGTTCCAACCATGAATCGGGCGCCGCCTTGGCGTTATTATCCGACCACCCGCGCCGCTTCGCCGGAATCCTGACCCATACCCGCCCGCTGGATCAAATTCAGCCGGCCTTCGAACTCTGTGAGCAGTTCGCCGACGGCGTCGGCAAACTCGTCCTGACCCCGTAGCACAGGGCCATGCCCTGTTCTGCTACTGCTCCATAAACCGGTACGCAATCATATGGCAAATCACCATATGGGCGTCCTCAATCCGCCCCATGTGAGGGACCGGCACCCGGATATGCAGCTGCGCCAGTGGCCCCAGCTTTCCCCCATCGCGCCCCGTAAGCGCCATGGTCTTGCATCCGATGGAATTCGCATACTCCACCGCACGCACCACATTTGGAGAATTGCCCGATCCGCTGATCGCCATCACCAGATCGCCGGACTGCGCGAAATTCTTCAGGTGCTCTTCAAATACCACTTCGTACCCAACGTCGTTGGCATAGGCGGTCAGCGTGGGCAGCGAATCGGTAAGCGCCATGATCCGGAACCGCTCTTCCCGCTGGTAGCTGGCCCCTTTGACCATGTCGCAAGCGAAGTGCGACGCGGTGGACGCGCTGCCGCCGTTTCCGCAAACGAAGATGTGGCGTCCGTTGGCGCGCGCCGTCTCAAACCACTCGATCGCCTGCTCCACCAGTGCCGTATCGATCGCATGTATGGTTTCCAGCAAGCTGGCGCGATATTGATCCGCGAAGCTCATGCCACGAAAAAATCCAGCGCTCTCGAGATATAGTCTTTCATTTCGGCGCGCTTGATAACCGCGTCCAGAAAGCCGTGCGCCAGCAGAAACTCGCTGGTCTGAAAACCCTCGGGCAGTTTCTGCCGGATGGTCTGCTCAATAACGCGCGGGCCCGCGAATCCGATTTGCGCGCCTGGCTCGCCCAGATTCAGATCCCCCAGCATCGCAAAGCTGGCCGTAACGCCGCCGGTAGTGGGATCCGTCAGCACGCTGATGAACGGTACGCCCGCTTCATCCAGGCGCATCAGCGCGGCCGAGATCTTCGCCAGCTGCATCAGGCTCACCGCCCCTTCTTGCATCCGCGCGCCCCCCGATGCCGAAATGATGATCAATGGAACACGGCGCTCCAGAGAGCGCTCAATCGCGCGCGTAATCTTCTCGCCCACCACTGCGCCCATGCTCCCGCCGATGAACTTCAGTTCCAGTGCGCAGATGTGTACGTAGCGTCCGTTCAGTTTGCCGCCTCCGGAGATCACCGCGTCGGGCATGAAGGTAGCCGCCTGCATCCCCGCCAGCCGGTCCCGGTAGGTCTTTGAATCGACGAAGTCCAGCGGGTCCGTGGAGGACATCCCCGCATCGAAGGCTTCGTAGGATCCCTCGTCGAAGAGCATGTCCAGCCGCCGCCGCGCATCGATTCGGAAATGATGCTCGCACTTGGTGCAAACTTCCAGATTGTCCTCCAGCGCCTTGCGCCAGATGATCTGCCCGCAGTCCTCGCACTTCAGCCACAGCCCTTCCGTGCGGACCCGCCGCTCTTCGCCGTTGGGCGAATCTTCCATTCCAGGCTTGTTGCGAGTGAACCAGGCCACGAATCCCAGTATCGCAGAGCCGCGCTAGCGACAGCCCCCTCGTTCCGGGCGGACGGTGTCTATTGTGATGTCACAAAGGTTGACATAGTGATATCACTTATGATATCATCGGGTTGTGGAGATATCCGCCAACATGGGTAAACGCATTGTTTTCAGCTTTGACGACCGGAGTCTGGACAGCCTGGAACGGGTGAAGGAAAAGGGTGGCTTCCAGTCGCTGGGGACAGCTGTCAGGGAGTCGATTCAAATAAACCAGGTGTTGCATGACGAAGCCTCAGAGGGGTTCACGGAGGTGGTGGTTCGCAATCCCAAGACGAGGCAGGAGAAGACGCTGATCATTCCGTCGTTAAAAAAGACGGCAGCCGCGACTTCGTAAATGAGCGAACACGACGAATCCGACGCAATCCCCGTTGTCTACGATCCCCATGATCAAGTCCGTGCGACGCGAGATCCGTCGGCACAGCGCGCCATCATCGCCCGGATATTGATCTCCATGATGGCGATCGGTCTATTGATCCATTACGGAGCCGTGATCCTGTTTGAATGGAACGGGCGGCACGAAGCCATCAAAAGCCTGGACACCATCTTGAACGCGTGGCTGCCGGTTCTTTCCGGGTTAGTCGGCGCCGCCGTGACGTACTACTTCACCCGTGAAGACCACAAACTCTAGGAGCTTATTGGCCCAGCTTGTGGGGCAGGCGGTTTCGCCTGCCCGAGGCCGATTGCTAAAAGGCCGCAGGATGCTATCCTGCCCCGCACGGCGGCAGAAGAGAATCGTCACGTTCATCGGCGGGCCGACCGCTTCCTTTGGTCGCGGCTCTATGTCGGGCGGTTCCAACGGAGTTAACAATCTTTTCAGGCCGGATCCAGGCTCCACTTCAGTAAAGAATTGCAAGGGCGCATCAACGGGTCATCGCAATGGTTGGGACTGATACGTAACGAGTACCCGAGGCGCCCTGTCTGATGGGGGATGAACTCTTTGGCAAATATCCAGGCGCCGTCTTTTTGCTCCACGGCCGAGAGGGTCATGACCTGGGTCTCTTCCAGGTGCCCGCTAACGCCAACGCGACCAACCACGGCCTCCACCCTCACGTCGGATGGCTCAAGATCATTCAGGCGGACCACGGCGCGCATGGGAATGGGCCGTCCCGTGAACACGGATTCTTCCGGCCCGGGGCCCAACTCGACGAAGCCGATGTCGCTCCAGGCGCTCTGGACTTTCTGGTTCCAGACAGCGCGCTCGCGAGCGAGCTGGAAGTGGCTGGCGGACACTTGGACGAAGCTCTCATGGGCCGGATCATAAAGCTGCGACATGTACTCCGCCACCATGCGCTGGCAGTTGAATTGCGGACTCAGATGCATCAGCGATTGTTTTACGCGGCGCAGCCAATCCTCCGGAACGCCTTCTTCGCGCCCGCCATAGTACATGGGCACGATTTCATTTTCGAGGATGGAGTAAATGGCGCGCGCGTGAATCTCGTCCTGATCCTCGGAGTACGGCTCGCGGTCGCCGATGGCCCAGCCGCCGGACGTCTCATAGGCTTCGTCAAACCAGCCGTCGAGAATACTCAGGTTCAGGACGCCGTTGATGCCGGCCTTCATTCCACTGGTGCCGCAGGCTTCTTCGCCGCGCTTGGGCGTATTCAGCCACAGATCCACGCCCTGCACCAGCTCGCTGGCGATATCGATGGAATAATCCTCGATAAACACGATGTGCTTGGACAGCTCGGGATCGCGCGACAGATGCACAATCTCGCGGATCAGCATCTTGCCCGGATGATCCTTGGGGTGAGCCTTGCCGGCGATTACGAATTGCACCGGGCGCTCGCGATTGGTCAGCAGGCTCTTCAGCCGGTGGATGTCGTGAAACAGCAGCGTGGCGCGTTTGTAAGTTGCGAAACGCCGCGCGAAGCCGATGGTCAGGGTATCGGGGTCCAACACTTCGGCCAGCCGGCGCTGCTCCGCCACGGAGGCCTTGCGCGAGATGGCGCTGGCCTGGACGCGCTCGCGCACGAACGCGATCAAATTGCGCCGCCGGCGCCGGTGAGCTTCCCACAGCTCCGAGTTCGGAATATCCTTCACCAGATCCCAGATTTTGGGATCGGGATAGCGGTCCCGCCAGTCCGGCTGCAGATATTGATCGTAGAGCTGTGCCAAATCCCCGTTGAGCCAGGTGGGCAGATGCACGCCGTTGGTCACGGAGGTGATGGGCACCTCCCACACCGGAAGTTTCGGCCACAGCTCCTGCCACATTTCCTGGGAAACCTGGCGATGCAGACTGCTGACGGCGTTGCGAAACGCCGAGGCCTTGAATGCGGCGACAGCCATGGAGAAATGCTCATGCTGGTCAAACCGGTCCCGGCGTCCAAGCGTGTAGAGCTGCTCAAACGGGATACCGGATTCAGTGCAGTATTCGCCGAAGTACTCGTGCATGATGCCGGGATCGAAAATATCGATGCCGGCGGGAACTGAGGTGTGGGTGGTGAAGACGTTGTTGGTACGGCTGGAATCCAGCGCTTCTTCAAACGAAAGACTCTCGCTCTCCATCAAAAGTCGGATACGCTCTATGGCCAAAAATGCGGAGTGGCCCTCATTCATGTGGAACACGGTGGGCTTGAGTCCCAGTTTCTCCAAGGCGCGCAGTCCGCCGATGCCCAAGACGATCTCCTGCCGGATGCGCATGTGGAGGTCGCCGCCGTAGAGCTGATCCGTGATCTCGCGATGCTCGCGGCGCTCATTCTCGGGGATGTTCGTGTCCAGCAGGTACAGCTTCACGCGGCCGACATCGATGTGCCAGACCTTGATCCACAATGTGCCCAGCGGCAGCTGGACGCTGACCAGCAGGTCCCCGCCGTCTTCGGTGTGCACGGGCCGCACCGGCAGGGTGTAAAAATCGTTATCCGGATTGCGCTCCTGTTGCCATCCGTCGGGATTGAGCGACTGCTGCAGGAATCCCTTCTGATAGAGCAGGCCCACGCCCACTAGCGGAATTTCGGCGTCGCTGGCGGCTTTCAAATGATCGCCGGAGAGCAGGCCCAGGCCGCCGGAATAGATGGGCATACACTGCACCAGTCCGTACTCCATGGAGAAATACGCGATCAGCTTGGTGCCCAATTGTTCCGGACGCGCCAGATAGTTATCGAACCGCTCGCACGCTCGCCGGTACAGGGCCAGAAAGCGCGAGTCGGCGGCCGCGCGCTCCAAGGTGGCTTGGGGCAGGCGGCCCAGCATGAGGACCGGGTTGTGCCCCGAGGATTTCCACATCACGGGATCCAGCCGGCGGAAGACTGAGCGAATGGAATGGTCCCAACTCCACAATAAGTTGTACCCGAGTTCGCTCAGGCGGGAAAGTGCGGAGGGAAGGGCAGGCCGGACAAGGAATTCCTGGACTGGTTGAATTTGAAAAGGCATTACTCTGGACTGTCTCTATACGATAGCATCTGCGGGGCGTACGCTTGCCGCGCGCGGTTCTTAGCATTCGACGTTACAATGGAGTGTTCCGATGCATATTGAGAGCCGGGGGTAGATTAAATTCCGTTCGCTTCAAGCCTGAGCGTTTTTTTTCCGGCATTTAACGACGCACCCTCGCTGCCCGGCCTGATTCAGCGGGCCTTCTCGGTTTTGAAGGACAACCTGGACCGGTACGAAGTGATCGTAATCAATGACGGCAGCACGGACGAGACGGGAGCGGTGCTGGCAAAGCTGGAAGCTGAGTACGCTCCGCTGCTGCGCGTGATCACGCATTCAGAAAATCGCGGCTATGGAGGCGCGCTGCGCAGCGGGTTCGCGGCGGCGCGCTACGATTTCGTGTTTTATACGGATGGCGACGGCCAGTACGATGTGCGCGAGCTGCCTAAGCTCCTGGCTGAAGCACACCCTGGAGTGGGGCTGGTGAATGGATATAAGCTGGAGCGCAACGATCCCTGGCATCGAGTCTGGATCGGCAACGTGTACAACGCTTTTGCCCGCTTTCTGTTTCGGATCCGCATTCGCGATATCGATTGCGACTTCCGGCTGATCCGGCGCGACCTTCTGGAAGCGGTCTCGCTCACATCCACCAGCGGAACTATCTGCGTCGAGCTGGTCCGCAAGCTGGAATTAACGGGATGCCCGGTAGTGGAGGTGGGCGTGCATCACTTTCCGCGCCTGCATGGGCGCTCGCAATTCTTCCGGGTGCGCTCGCTGCTCAGCACGCTGTCGCAGTTGGTGCGCCTTTGGTTCCGTCTGGTGCTGTTAGGATGAACCATCTGCAGGCCGCCCTCGCGGCGACAGAGCCGGAGTGGCGCCGCAATCTGGAACGCTTGTTTGCGCGGGGGCAATTCATTCTGGGCGAGCAGGTGGCCGAGTTCGAGCAAGCCTTCGCGCGAGCCATGGGGGCGCGTTATGCAGTCGGCGTGGCGTCGGGGACGGCGGCGCTGGAGTTGTGCCTGCGCGAAGCGGGAATCACGGGCGAAGTGCTCACATCGCCGCTGACTGCGCCTTTCACGGGGCTGGCTATCCTGGCCGCGGGCGCCACTCCGCGGTTCGCCGACGTGGACCAGGAGACGCTGCTGCTGGATCCGCGGAATGCGCCGGCGGCCGCGGCCGTCATGCCGGTGCATCTGTACGGCAACACAGCCGGCATGGAGCCTTACGGCGTTCCCATCATCCAGGATGCGTGCCAGGCGCATGGCGCGCTGCACCAGGGACGCCCGCTTGCGGACTATTCATCGCACGTCGCGTACAGCTTTTATCCAACCAAGAATCTGGGCTGTCTGGGCGATGGCGGCGCGGTGGTCACCAACGATGCCGGGATCGCACAGCGAATCGCGCGGCTCCGCGATGGCGCGCGGATTGAGAATCACGTAGCCATCGCAGCGGGGATCAACGCCCGGCTGGATGAGATTCAGTGCTGCTTTCTGAATGCGTTCCTGCCGCATCTGGCGGAGTGGAACGCGCGGCGCGCGCATCTGGCGAGGCTCTACGACGAAGCGCTGGGTGGGCGGGTCCGGATTGTGCCGCGCTCGCAGGGAAGCGTCCAGCATCTGTACGTGATCCGGAGCACGCAGCGAGACGTATTTCGCGAGCGCCTGGCAGCCCGAGGGGTGGCTACGGGCGTCCACTATCCGGTACCGCTGCATCTGCATCCGGCGTTTTCGCATTGCGGATCAAAGGCGGGCGACCATCCGCACGCGGAGCAAGCGGCGAAGGAAGTGGTGTGCCTGCCGCTCGATCCGTTCATGCAGGAGGCCGAAGTGCTGCTTGTTGCAGAGCTCGTTTTGGAGGCGTGGGCCTGATTACTTGCGGTCGCAGGCCAGAGCTTGCTGCAACTGGTTGAGCGCGGTCTGGGTGTCGCGCAGAGCTTCGGCGCGATGGCAGCAGAAGTCGTGCGCGGCGCGCTGCAGCTCGGCGCGGGCCTCGCGCAGCTCGTTGATGGCCGAGTGAATGTGGGGATGGCGCTCGTCGGGCGGCGCCGATTTGGCCCAGCGCGCCGTCAACACCACGGCGACGACAGCCACCAAGAGGTAAGAGAGAAGTTGCATCAATCGTTGTTTCATAGAGAGTGGTCTCCTTTCATGGTCTCTCGCCAGTAGCATACAGCATGGACAAGCGCGCGCGTGCCGCTACACTGGTAACGAAACCATGGAACATACATCCGCCGACAAGTCGCATATTCTCTCCGTGCCCACCCGCCCGTTTGATCCGGTGGGCGCCACCAGCGCATCCGAGATTCTCACGCGGATGCAAGGCACTGCTTTCCAGGGCAAACAGCTGGGTCTGGCATTCGAGGTGTGGAAGAAAATGCTGGGCGACGATTGCACCATCATGATGGGCATGTCGGGCGCGATGGTGCCCGCGGGGATGCGCCGCCTGGTGGTGCGCATGATCGAGAACCGTTTGATCGACTGCCTGGTATCGACAGGCGCGAACTTCTTCCACGATTTTCACGAGACGATGGGGAATTTTCATTACCAGGGATCGCATCAGATGGACGATACGCTGCTGGCGGACAATCTGGTGGATCGCATGTACGACGTGCTGGCGGACGAAGAGAAATTTCGCAGCCACGATCAATGGATCGGCAAGTTCGCGGCGGGGCTGGATCAGTCGAGGCCATATACAACGCGTGAATTCCTCTACCTGCTGGGCGTGGAGCTGGGTAAGCACGCCCAGGAAGACGGCATTGTCTCGGCGGCCGCCAAGGCGGGAATTCCCCTCTACTGTCCAGCGGTGGCCGACAGTTCCATCGGCATCGGCATCGCGGCGAACCGCTACTCGGGCGGCAATCGCTTCACATTTGACGTAATCGGCGACGTGGCGGAAACGGCGCGCATCGTGGCCGAATCGCACGATACCGGCGTGATCTACTTCGGCGGCGGAACGCCCAAGAATTTTGTGCAACAAACGGAAGTGACGGCGATCATCATGAACACCGGCGTTACGGGACACAAGTACGCCATCCAGTGCGTCACCGACTCGCCGCACTGGGGCGGACTATCGGGCTGCACTTTCGAGGAAGCGCAGAGCTGGGGGAAGATCGCCAAGGACGCATCCATGGTGACGTGCCATTCCGACTCGACCATCGCGATGCCGATTTTGATTTCGGCGCTGCTGGAGCAGAAGGAGCTCGTGGCGAACCGGAAGCGGCCGGGGTTTGATGTGGGGGGCGTCGAGTTGAAGGTGCGGGCGCGAGATTAAAGGTCCGCCGTATTGATGATTTCGCCAATCAGCGCCTCGTAGCCCATCCCTGATTCCGCCGCGGCCTGCGCAAAATCGTCTTCTTGCGCCAGCGACGGATTCGGATTGGCTTCAATGACGAATACTTCTCCCGCTTCGGTAATGCGCACGTCGATGCGTCCGAAACCGCGGATTTTCAGCAAGCGGTAGACTTTCTTGGCGAGCTTCGCGAGGTTTTCCTGAACGCCGCCGGGCAGCGGTTTGGCGGCGCCGTTGGTGATTCCCCATTTCTTGCGATACGCATCGTTCCATTTGGCGTGGAAAGTGGCGAACTTGGGAACGTCGTCGGGAACCTGCTCGAAGAAAATTTCGCGCGGCGGGAATACGGTGAGCCGGTGGTTTCCCAGGACGCTGAGATAAAGCTCACGGCCTTCGATGTATTCTTCGATCAACGCATCGCAGTTGAATTTCTGGTGAATGAAGCGGGCGCGCTCGAGCGCCTCGCCCTCACCGCGGACGAACGACGCCTTACTGATGCCGTCGGACGATTCCTCGGCCACCGGCTTCACGAAGGCGGGATAGACGAATCGGCGCAGATTGCGCAGCGGGCGGGACCGGTGGGAGACCACGAAATGCGGCAGACGAACGCGATGATAGGCGAGAACTTTCTTGGCCAGCGCCTTGTCCTTGCAGAGCAGCAGAGCGTCGGGACCGGAGCCCGTATAGCGTACCTTCATGAGCTCCAGCAAAGCGGGGATGTTGGGCTCGTGTGACCGGTCATGATAAAACGATTCGGAAAGATTGAAGACTACATCCGGCGCATAGGCTTTGAGTTTTTCGACGATGCCGGTCACGTTGTCGTAGACGGAGAGCGTTTCCACTTCATGTCCGAGCCGCGCGAGGCACCCGAGAACATCGGCCTCAGTGGGCTTGTCTTCTTCCTTGAGGGATTGCTCGGAAAAGCATTCCTCGGGACTCACCCGGCGCGCGAGGTCGAAGAGGACCAGGATTTTCATCCTACACGGACCTCTTGTAGCGGCCGGTATGCAGGTGGTTGGTCACCAGGGCGGCAAGATAGGCGGATAGATCGAAGTGAAGGCGTATCAAATCGCGCGGCGCAGAAAGTTTCAGCTCTTGGCAACGCAGCATCAGCTTGCGGACCAGCATGTTCACGGTATATTTGCGCTGTCCCGTCCATTGTACGATTGAGCCGACCAGCGCGGCGCGATTCTTGCGCATGACGCGCGCCGCGGATTCGCCTCCCGGCTCGCCGTTTCCGAAGATAGCCCGCAGGTCGGCATCGTAGAAGTCCGGAAAATCCTCGGCGAAGAGTTTTCGGCGGGTGGCGTAGTAGCGCGCCAGTGTCTTGCGCAGCTTGCGGGCTTGCGAGATGCGGCGTCCGTCGGCGGACACGGGCGGCGTGCCGGCCACCTCGCGCATCAGCGCGTCCAGATATTCCAGCTTCTCCAGCGCCTTCCATCCGCGGTAGCGCTGGCGCCACTCATCCGGCGTCGAGGCCAGCCAGACAGCGAAGGTCTCGGCGAAATCCTCGTCGGGATGCGCCTGCGCGTACCAGTTGGAAAGATGACGCACGAAGCTCTTGCTATAAGGACGCGGGCGGTACGTCTCGGGCGTGTATTCGGTGTCCGGCCGTCCGAAGACTTTCTGCCATTCGGGGCGCGAGGAGAATTTATAGGCATGATCGATGGCGTGGCCGCACTCATGCCGCAGCAGCATCTGGCACCAGTCGGCCGTGCCGCCTTCCACTTCCAGCATCTGGTGCAGCTCGAGCGTCTTGAGCCGCGGATGGGCGAGGTAAAACGGAATAGCGATGGCGGGGACGCCGGCGGGCGAGAACCACTCGTCGCCCAGATAGCAATCCGGACGCAACGTTACGCCGCGCGTGGCCAGCTCGTCATAGAATTGGCGAACGCGAGCTTCCAACTCGCTACCTTCGATGCGGACACCCAGGTCGCAGATGCGCAGCGACAGCAACTCTTCGTCCTTGAGCGTGACCCATGACGGATCTGCCTCGATGTCCATGGGACTATCGTAACGCGCGTTGTCGTCAGCAGAGTCCTACTTAAGCAGGCCGTAGACGTCCAGCTCGCTCTTGGCGCCCACATAGACACGTCCATTGACGATCATGGGCGCGGCGAAACGGAGCGCGAGGCCGGCTTCATCGCGGGCGCTGTTCTGATGGCTGTTATAAAGCTCGCGCGCGACATTCGCGGCGTCATAGGCGTGCAGCACAGCGGGGCGGTCGGGAGAGCGCCAGCCTTTGGATGAGAGCAGCCAGACTATTCCCGCCGCGGTTCCGTTTGAGGACACCGCGGGAATCGCGCCCGGATCGATGAATCGTTCAGAGCCGCGCGCAACGGGCGTGGCGGATAACCGGCCGCCGCGGATCGCAAAATCCTTCAAAACATCGTTGCTGCACAGGTAGTACAGATGATGGTTCCAGTACGCCGGTGCGCCGAATGCGCCCGTGCCCGCGGACAAGAGTGTCTGAACGGCGTGACTGTCGTTGTCGGCCTGATACTTGCCCATCTGGTCACGATCCAACAGGTAGATCATGCCGCCCTTGCCGGCCATCACCAGGAGATGCGGATGCGGCCCGGGCTGATCCGGCAGCAGCACCGGGCCGCTGGAGCCGAGGTCTTTATCCTCCGAGTTTAATTCGCGCTGATTGAAGGGAGTGAAATAATCAAGCAGCTGGAGCGCGCCATTTCCCAGCGCGAGTTTCAGGACGCTGTCGCCGTAATCGCGGCCGGGAGCGTCGAACTTGCCGTTGCCGGTAACCACGTAAACATTTCCCGCGGCGTCAGCGGCAGGCCCGGCGTCGCTCTGCCAGATTCCGCTCTCCTGGGCATCCGGCGAAGTGTTGAAAATACCCACTTGCGCCAGCGTGTGCGCGTCATAAGCCATCACCCATCCGTGATACGCGCCCACATCGCAGGAAGATCCCCAGGTGAGATAAACGCGGTTGTTCACCAGCAGCAGCGCGGCGCGCGGATTCTCGATGGCCGGGTCAAAAGCGATTTGACCGTTCGATCCTCCGGCGCCGCGGCCTTTAACAGAGGCCTGGATCTCCACCGGACCGCCAAATTTTTCGGCGCCCGTGGTGATGGCGAGGGCGTGCAAGCGCTGCACGTAGCGAGGGCTTAGAATTCCGCGGGTTTCCCGCGTACGTGCCAGTACATACAGCGTTCCGCTATTGAGGTCTATGACGGGCGTTGGCGTGATGCCAATTTCGGGTGCGATGAAAGGGCAGCTTACATCGCGGGAACGGACGGTAGTGGAATTGTTGCCGAGCAGGCTTACCTTCCACAGCGGTTCAGCGGGTTGACCATCGGCATCGAACGCGTAGACGCTGCCATGTTCCGTGGCAACGTATACGACGTTGTGCACGCCTTTTCCGGGGATCTCGACATGCGGCAGATAGAGCGGCTGCGCATAGATATCACCGTCGACGGGACGCCGGAATTGCTTTCCGAATTGCGCGGCATTGACGTTGGCCGGAGTGAGAATCGTCTCATGGAGATTCGCGCCGGTACGCGCGCTGTCATACTGCCAGGTGGTCACCTGAGCGAACGCGGGGACGGCGAAGACGAGTGCGGCGCGCCAAGGGGTCGGCATGGGGACGAAACGTTAGTAGAATACTACATAGCGCGGCTGCGTGCTAGCCTGAGGGCAACTGAATGAATCAAGTAAATTTGCAGGCAGCGGCACGGCAGGAACTGATTGAGCAGGGTTTCCATCCCGACTTCCCTCCGGAAGTTCGCGCGCAGGTGGCCCAGCTGCAGGCGAAACCTACGGATTTGAATAGCAGCCCGAATGTTCGCGATCTGCGGAGCCTGCTGTGGTCATCAATCGACAACGACACGTCGCGCGATCTGGACCAGATCGAGGTGGTGGAGCGGCTGCCGGATGGGACCACGCGAGTCCTGATTGGAATCGCCGACGTGGATGCGTACGTCGCGAAAGGTTCGCCCATCGATCAATATGCCGCGTCGGAGGGCACGACGCTCTACACCGGCGTTCACAATTTTTCGATGCTGCCGGAGGAGCTGTCGACTAATCTGACCTCGCTGCTGGAGGGCGTCGACCGTCTGTGCGTAGTGATTGAAATGGTGGTGGGCGCGGACGCGTCGGTTCAATCGGGTCAGGCTTATCCGGCGCTGGTGCGCAATCGCGCACAACTGGCTTACAGCGGCGTGGGTCCTTGGCTGGAGGGGACCGCGCAGCCTCCCGCGAAAGTGGCAGCCTCGGCGGATCTGCAGGCTCAGCTTAAGCTGCAGGACGAAATCGCGCAGAAGATGCGCGAGGCCCGGTATCGCATGGGCGCCTTGAATATCGATAGCATCGAAACCACTCCCGTGTTGTCGAACGGGCAGATCACGGGGATTCAGGCCGCGCGCAAGAACCGCGCCAGTGAGCTGATTGAGGACTTCATGGTGGGCGCGAACGGTGTGATTGCGCGCATGCTGTCGGAGAAGCACGTGTCGTCGATCCGGCGCGTGGTGAAGACGCCGGAGCGCTGGGACCGCATTGTCGCGCTGGCGGCGACGCTGGGCGAAAAGCTTCCCGCTGAGCCGGACTCGGGCGCGCTGAATGCATTCCTGCTCAAGCGCAAGGCCGTCGATCCGGTGCACTCGCCCGACTTGTCGCTGGCGGTAGTGAAGCTGATGGGTCCGGGCGAGTATGTGGTGGACCACCCGGGGGATGCTGAGCAGGGGCACTTTGGTCTGGCCGTGCATGACTACACACACTCCACCGCGCCGAATCGCCGGTACGCGGATCTGGTGACGCAGCGGCTGGTAAAGGCGGCGCTGGCGAATCAGCCGGGGCCGTACAGCGAGGGCGAGCTGGAAGGCATCGCGAAAAACTGCACATTGAAGGAAGACGCGGCCAGAAAAGTGGAGCGCGCTATGCGCAAACGGATCGCGGCGGTTGCGTTGAGCGGCCGGATTGGAGAGACATTCCGGGCAGTGGTTACGGGCGTGACGCCCAAAGGCACCTTTGTGCGCACGTTGGATCCACCGGCGGATGGCCTGGTTGTTCAGGGCGCCCAGGGACTGGATGTGGGGGATCAGGTTCGAGTGAAGCTGCTGCGGACCGATGCGGCGCGCGGGTTTATCGATTTCGGGCGGGTAGCCGGGTAAGCTGCGTACGGCCGGATGCATCGAAACACCGGAAGGAAGCATCTTTAGAACTGGTGGATACGATTACAGGGCGGCTGAAGGAGCAATTGACCCGGCGGCGGGCGCTGCTGATTGCGCCGGTTGCTTTCGCCGGACTGGTTGCGCTGTCTTCGCGCAAGGGTGACGACCCAATGGCCGGCTCGGGACCCGATATCACGATCGTCGAATTCGGTGACGACGAGAAGAAGAAAGCACCGGTTGTGGTGAAACGTGTGATTCACACGGACGGCGAGTGGCGTAAGCTTCTCACTGCCAGCCAGTTTTATGTCGCGCGCCGCGGCAGCACGGACACGCCCTACAGCGGAACTTACTATCAGCTCCATCAGGCCGGCATTTTCCGGTGCGTGTGCTGCGGCAATGCGCTGTTTGGCTCGGAAACGAAGTTCGATTCTGGAACGGGATGGCCGAGTTTCTGGGCGCCCATCGCCGAGGAGAACATCCGGACGCGGTCGGATCGCAGCCTGTTGATTGGGCGCGTGGAAGTGCTCTGCCGCCGCTGCGACGCGCATCTGGGGCATGTCTTCAACGATGGACCGGCGCCAACGAATCTGCGCTACTGCATCAACGAATCTTCGTTGCGCTTCGTCGAGCGCCGCGGCTAAATCGAATCGGGTGGTTTGGCGTCCTGGTTGCCCTTGAGGAACCGGTCAAACCAGTAGAGCTGCCAGTTCAGACTCTCCACCAGGTGCTTAGGTTCACCGGTGCGCGTGAGATTATGATTCTCGCGCGGGAAGATCACCAGCTCCGCGTTGACGCCATAAAGTTTCAGCGCGCGGAACCACTGCTCGCCCTGCTCCAGCGGCACGCGAAAATCGTTGTCCGAGTGCAAAATCAGCGTTGGCGTCTTGACGTTCTTGGCGTACTTCAAGGGAGAGGCGTTCCAGTACTGATCGAAATCGTCAAACAGGAAGCCCTTGAAATCGTCTTCATGGCCGTACGCGCCATCGCGGGTGCCGTCGTCACTGATGAAATTAGAAACACTGCGCAGCGTGACCGCGGCCCGGAATCGATTCGTGTGTCCCAGAATCCAGTTAGTGAGGTAGCCGCCATAGCTGCCGCCGGTGACGCCCAGGTGCGCGGTATCGATCCAGGGATTCTGCTTGACCACTGTGTCGACTCCGGCCATCACGTCCTGATAATCCATGACGCCCCAGTTGTTGACGATGCCGCGTTCGAACTTCTCGCCATATCCGGTGGAACCGCGCGGATTGCAATAGAAAACTGCCCAGCCCCTGGCCGCGTAAACCTGGAACTCATGATTCCAATCGACGCCGTACATGCCTGCCGGGCCGCCGTGGATGCTGAGAACCATCGGATATTTCTTGCCTGCTTGCCAGCCAATAGGTTTAACCAGGAAACCATCGATCTCCAGTCCATCGGTGCTCTTGTAGGGAACCCGCTGGACCGCCGCGAGCTCAATATCGGAGGCGAGCCTGGCGTTTAGATGCGTGAGCTGGCGCTCGCCGCTGCCATCCAGCGCGGCGGCATAAAGATCGTCGAGATGCTGGAAGTCATTCGCGAGATACGTCATGATCCCGGCCTGTTGGTTCATGTCGAAGCCGTGTACCGAGCGAGCTCCGGAGGTAACGCGCGAGAGTTTACGCGTATTGAGATCGATTCTAAATACCTGAGCTTCGCCGCGCGTCCCCGCGCCGAAGCGGAGCTCGTTCGGACCGGGACCCCAGCGCGGGTCGGTGGGAATGAGATCCACGTCCTCCGCTACCAGGCTGGACGCCCCACCGCTTGCGGGAGCGATGTAGAGCTTCGGAAACTGGCGGCGCGCGGTCTGGCCGGCGAACAAGATCCGCGCGCCATCGGGCGACCAGCGCGGCAGGTCGTCATCGAAATTGTGGTCGGAGATTTTTGTCAGCGCTCCACCATCGGCCGCGATCACCCAGACATCCTTGTTGTGGCTGCCTTCGTATTCCTTGCCGGTCCGATCCGATACGAACGCGATGCTCGAGCCGTTGGGCGACCATTGCGGATCGGTGTCATTCCAATCGTCGCCGGAGGTCAGCTGCTTGTCTGTGCCGGCGCCTGAGTCAATCACCCAGAGATGGCTGCGCTTATCGTCGAACCACCCAGTGTCGTTGAATTTGTAGGAGATGTGTTTGTAGTGCCGGACATCGCTCTTGCGGGCCGAAGGCTCTACCTGATCGCTGGGCCCACTGCGGCTTACAGCCACGAATCGCTTGCCGTCGGGCGACCAATGGAATGCACTGACGCCGTTCTTGAGATGCGAGAGCGTCTGCGCTTCGCCGCCGTCCATGTGGAGGATGCAGATCTGAGAACGCGCGGTTTCAGCGGCCCCGTCGGTATTGCGGCTGGAGAGGAACGCCAGCAATGATCCGTCGGGACTCCAGCGGGGGGAATTCGAGTTGAATCCCTCGGCGGTGAGGCGGCGCGGCGACGAATGGCCGTCGGCTGCGATGATCCAGATCGACGTGGTGCGGCGATTTTTCTTTTGATCGATAGTTGAGAGGACGTATGCGATCTGCTTGCCGCCGGGCGCGATGCGGGCATCGCTGATGAACTCGAACTGGAAGTAATCCTCGGGAGTGATACCGCGCTTCGCGAAGGCCGCAGTGGAAATGATAAGTAGAAACGCTAGATGTCGCATGGCAAGAACGTTCTAGTGTATCGCAGGGTTCACTTGTGGGGCGGGGCCCCTGCCCCGCAGCCAGCCCCCCGGCTGGCTTGCTCGGGGAGTAAATCACGCCACGCGCGCCGACGACCCGCGCGGGCTCGGCTGATCCGGACGCGCGCTCATGGCGAGACCACATGATAACTTAGTTCCCATGTACCGGCTTCTCTTGCTCACTACGTTGATCGCGGCCGCCTCGGCTCAGGACTGGGCGCTGGCCCGCTTGCAGAAATCGCCGCGACATCAAGAATGGGTGCAGGTGAAAAGCGGCGACCACAGCATCCAGGCCTTCGTCGTTTATCCGGAGAGCAGCGGCAAGACGCCTGTGGTCCTGGTGATCCACGAGAACATGGGGCTTACGGGCTGGGTCCGCTCGCTCGCGGATCAGCTCGCCGAGGCCGGGTATATCGCGATCGCGCCGGATCTTATTTCAGGATCGGCCCAAGACCAGCGAGCTGACCATGGACGGTGCCCGCAACGCCATCTATAAACTCGCGCCGGATGGTGTAACGGCCGATCTCAATGCGGTGGCCGATTTCGCGCTCAAGTTTCCAGCAGCAAACGGCAAGCTAGCGGTTGCGGGATTCTGCTGGGGCGGCGGGAATTCGTTCCGGTTCGCCACCAACCGGGCCGATCTGAAAGCCGCGTTCGTGTTCTACGGCACGGGACCGGAAACGCCGGAATCCATCGCGCGGATCAAGGCGCCGGTGTACGGCTTCTATGGCGGCAACGATGCGCGCGTCAACGCGACCATCTCCAAGAGCGAAGAGCTCACGAAGGAAGCGCATAAGACGTATCAGCCGGTGATTTACGATGGCGCGGGACACGGCTTCATGCGCGCGGGAGAAGATCCGGCTGGCACCGAAGCCAATCGCAAGGCGCGTGCGGATGCATGGATACGATGGAAAGCTCTGCTCGAAAAACTGTAAGACTTCGGGATCTACTTTGCTTCCAGCGCTTCCACGTTCCCGATCCAGATTGTGTTGGCGCCCGCTTCGCCTCCGGAGACGGCCGTGACGTCGGTGATGGTGATCGACTTTAACCGCGAGGGATCCAGCTTCAAAGTTCCGGCCGGATTCTGTTCGAAATCCTCCAGACTCAGGCTGACGTGGAACATCTTGCGGCCGGCCGGCGGATAGATGGTCACGTTGAATCGAGGTCCCTGGTCGCTGCCGGGCTTCTTCATTTCGAGAGAAACCACCAGCATGGCTTCGTGGTCGGAGGCAATGTCGAAAGCGATGCGTTTCGCCTTGGACAGGTCGAGGGTCGACAAGCGTCCCACCAGTACGGCAAATCGCCCGTCCACCTGCTCGTAGGACGCTTGAAGCGCAGGCCCTCCCACTGGGTTGTCCGCGGAAACCAGCTTCAAGTTCATTCCGCCGAGCGTGATCCACTGAAGAAAGCCGCGATCGAACGCATCGATCGAGATTGTTTTCACGCTAGCCTTCCGGCGCACCGGCGCGCTGCTGAGGATCTGGAAATCCTCCAGCCACAGGGTATGCATGCCTTCGGACCTTGCCACCACAACTGGAAACGCCGAACTGACAGGCAATTCATTAAAAAAATGCGCGAGGTCGAGGATTCCGACGCCCTCCACTTGATCCAGGTCCAGCTTGCCGTCCGGATCCACCGGATCATTCGGCCCGTCATTCACCGCGAAATCGCCCGGCGACAGTTCGATCTGCTGCCACTGATTCGCTGACGCCCAGAACCATGCCGAATAATCGCCGCCGCCAGGTTTATGCTCGCTCAACAGGACCGCGACGGCTGTATCGTGATCGGCTTTGACGCGAAAGCGAATGCGCTGCATGTGGTCGAGCGCGCCGGATGCCGGCAGCACCGCCGCCGAAAACTTCTTGGCGCCCAAGACGTACTTGAATGCCAGCCCGGATTTTCCCTCGGCCGCAACCGCGCCCCCTTCGCCGATGGCCGTCCATTGTTGCGCCGCAAGGCTGGTGATTCCGGCCATTACCAGGAACAATGCGCGCATAACTCCTCCTGACCGATAATACTCCGAAGTTGTTGATTCTGCGTCCGCGCGAAACCGTATTCCCGCGGCCTTCATCTAACAGTTAGAAGGAGCAGTCAT
Organism: Acidobacteriota bacterium; assembly: GCA_030776455.1. Classification (GTDB taxonomy): domain Bacteria; phylum Acidobacteriota; class Terriglobia; order Bryobacterales; family Bryobacteraceae; genus JALYHQ01. The sequence continues at coordinate 58,105 of JALYHQ010000097.1, forward strand.
GTCAAAGCGAATTGGTATTCCCGTCTTTGTCCTGGTGGCGCTGTTAGTTGTTCTGAGCGCGCCGCAAGCGAACGCTGGGGTCCGGTTCGGCGTATTCGTCGGCGGTCCTGCGTATGGGCCGGTATATCCCGGCTATCCATACGTTTACTCTGATCCATACCCGTATCCGTACCGGACTTATTACTATGCGCGACCGTATCCGTACTATTATTCGGCGCCGGTGTACGGCTACTCAAGCCGGTATTTCTGGCGTGATCGCCGCTGGCGCGAGCATGAGCGCCGTGAGCACGACCGCCGCTACCGCCGGTAGTTGTGGGGCAGGTTAGCAACCTGAGGGCCGATTGCTAATCGGCCCTCTCCAAGTTCACAGCCCCGCCTTCTTCCACAACCCATCAACCCTCTTCCGCACATCCTCGCTCATCCGTATCACTCCAGGCCACGGCCTGACGAAACCCTCTTCCTTCCACTTCCGTGTCGCATCAATCCCCATCTTCGATCCATAATTCGGCAACCGGCTCGAATGATCCAGCGAATCCACCGGACCCAGCACGAATTGAATGTCGCGCTCGGGATCGATGTTGTTCAGCGCTTTCCACGCCACTTCGCTCACGTTCTGCACGTCCACGTCCTCATCCACCACTACGATGCATTTCGAGAACATTGCCTGCCCCAGGCCCCAGATCGCATGCATCACCTTGCGCGCATGCAGCGGGTACGACTTGCGAATCGACACCAGAATCAAGTTGTGAAATATGCCCTCGGCCGGCATGCAAATGTCTCGGATCTCGGGCAATTGCAGTCGCATCAGAGGCAGGAAAATGCGCTCGATCGCCTTGCCCATGTAGAAATCTTCCATGGGCGGCGGGCCCACGATGGTGGTTGCATAGATCGGATTCTTGCGATGCGTCACGCAAGTAACGTGGAATACCGGATAGTCGTCTTCGAGCGAATAGAATCCAGTGTGATCGCCGAAGGGTCCCTCGCGCCGCATCTCACCGATTTCCACGTATCCTTCCAGCACGATCTCGGCGTTCGCTGGGACTTCAAGATCCGAGGTCTCGCACCTCACCATCTCCACCGGCTTCCCCCGCAGGAATCCGGCGATCATCATTTCGTCCAGATCCGGCGGCAGCGGCAGAATCGCCGAGTACATGGTCGCCGGGTCAGACCCTATGGCCACCGCCACGTCCATGCGCGCCTGTTTGCCTTCGGCCATCAGCCGCCGGTAATGCTCGGCGCCCTGTTTGTGCGTCTGCCAATGTATGCCGGTGGTGCGCTGATCGTACACCTGCATCCGGTACATGCCGCAGTTGCGTTTGCCTGTGTCCGGATTTCGCGAGAAGACCATCGGCAGCGTCACGAAGCGTCCGCCGTCTTCGGGCCAGCAATGCAAGATGGGAAACTCGTCCAGCGAAAATCCGTCTTTTCGGATCACTTCCTTGCACGCGCCGTCTGAAACGATCTTCGGAAAGAACGATCCCATCTCGGCCAGCTTGGGCAGCATCTTCAGCTTGCCGATCAAGCCCTGCGGCATGCGCATTTCCAGGTATTCGGAGATGCGCGCCGCGATCTCATCCACCGAATCCACTTCCAGCGCGATCTCCATCTTGCGCTTGCTTGCGAATGCGTTGATTAGAACGGGAACGCTGGAGCCTTTCGGTTTCTCGAACAGTAACGCGGGGCCGCCGCCCTTCACCGCGCGGTCGGCGAATTCCGTGATTTCCAGGTGCGGATCCACTTCAAACGGAATCCGCTTCAGCTCCTGATTCTTTTCCAGCGCGCGGATAAACTCGCGGAGATCGCTATAGGCCATTGACCTCTACTATGATGGAACTTCGCGTCATATGACAAATCGCACCGCACTCATAACCGGGGCCAGCCGGGGCATCGGGCGTGCTTGCGCGCTGGCCCTCTCACAGGCGGGCGTCCGCGTCGCGCTGGCTGCCCGCACCACCGATCAGCTTGAGGAGCTCGCGGCGGAGATCCGCGCGCAGGGCAGGGAAGCGTTTCCCGTCGCGCTGGATCTCGCCAGCGCCGATTCCATCAAGGAGGCCACCGCGCGCACCGCGAAAGAATTCGGCCGCATCGATATTCTGGTGAACAACGCAGGCATCACGCGCGACAACCTTGCGCTGCGCATGAAGAAGGACGACTGGGATGCCGTCCTCGGCACCAACCTCACCGGCGCGTTCCTGATGATCCAGCAAGTGCTCTCCGGAATGATGAAAGAGCGGTGGGGCCGGATCATCAACATTTCCTCGGTGGTAGGTGAGATGGGAAATCCGGGCCAGGCGAACTATGTGGCGTCAAAGGCGGGCTTGATCGGGCTGACGAAATCCATCGCGCAGGAGATGGGGAGCCGCAACATCACCGCGAATGCGGTCGCCCCCGGCTTTATCGAAACCGCAATGACGCACGGTCTGTCGCAAGACCTCAAGGACAAGATGCTCGCAAATATTCCGCTGAAGCGAATCGGTACGCCGGAAGACGTCGCCGCCGCCGTGGTATTCCTCGCCAGCGAGTCGGCGTCGTATATCACCGGCCACGTCCTCGACGTGAACGGCGGCATCTTCATGGGGTAGCACCCGCCCTAGACCTCTACTCAGCCGACCCCAAATACACCGCATTCAACACAAACTTGAAAGTCCCAAACGTCTGCCCGCGATGCTGGGGACGAAAACCGAATAGCACCACCCGTCCTTTCCCATGCCGCGCATTCACCAGGATCGGCCGACCCAGCACTGCTCGCTCTCCTGAGATCCATCCGCTTGCCAGCACTCCGGCGGCGGCGTATCGCGCGACTGCCCGCACCTCGCGATCGCCCTTGTTGAATTCGGGAAGCAGCGTCACGTCGAATGCCTGGCCGCCTTGCGAGAATACGATGGCGTCCTTGGGCATGCCGAACGCCACCGGATCGGCTGTGTCCACGGTGATACGCAGCAGCGATCCGGGGCAGTAATATCCTCCGGCGGGCGCTTCCGCGTCGCGGCCCTGCGGCAGTGTTTGCAGCAGCGTTCGCACTCCCAGCGAGAAGTGCTGGACCGGCAAGTCGGTAGCTTCGTCGAACGCAACGAGCGTGCCGCCCGCCGTGACGAATTTCTCGAGTTCGTACAAGCCCCCTATTTCAATGCCACCCGTGTATTCGGGCCGCTGCTGGCCCGAGGTATCATCGGCAGCTCCGCCGCGTACCGTGCTGCGCTCGCCCTGATGGATGCCATGCAGAATGGATGCTCCGGACTGCGACGCCAGAATGATGGTGTCAAATCGCTCCCGCAGCGCGCCTTGGCGCAGTTCCGTATTGTGCAAGGCGGTGTATGGCACCTGGAATTGATCCAGCAGCCACTCGGTCCAGCCTGAATCCAGGTTGCCCGTCCACGGCTCGTACACGGCGACGCGCGGCGTGTGGAGACGCCATTTCGCCGCGGCATCGCCGGTCACGATGCTTCCGTCCGCGGTCCATCCCACCTTTTCGCCGCGCTTCAGCAGTTCCGCGGTCTTCAGAAACGATCCGTCGTCGCGATGATCCAGGCCGGGCTCCGGTGCATTCACCTCGGCCATATCGCTGAGCTTCACGTTGAACGACTCTTCGATGCGATCCACTTGCACGCCCATCTGCATGGGCAGCGTCCAGCCGGCTACGTCATACGGGCGTTTGGTTGGTCCCGTGGTACCGGTCTTGAGCTCCGGATACTTCTGCGGCTCCATCAGATCTACGATGTATCCGCGAAACGGCTGGCGCGTCCGCACCACGTAGGTCCCCTCGGCGTAGTTTTTTCCACCCGCCGAAAACTCGACCGATGCGCGCTCTACTTTCACTCCCGAGAGGCGGATGCGCTCCAGCATCCACGCGGCGCTGGATGAATCCCATTGCCTGGCGGGCACCACATAGGCGTACGGCTTCGCGTCGGACGTCATCCCGGCCCGGGCCATGTCCCAGGCCTTGTAGAGGTAGTGCTCGCTGCGCGCCGATGCCAGATCCAGAATCGCGAAATCGGCCGTCAGCATGTACTCGATAGCGTCTCGCACGCCCCACTTGCCGCCCATCCACGGGCGTTCATAGAACACCGTGGATTCCTTGGCGGGGTTCCCGTTCGCGAAGCGCTCCGGCAGATCGGCTGCCTTGTAGGTCCGCGGCGTCCCGTACATATAGCCCGCCGTCTCCGTCAAAATTCCATGCATGTTGTGAAATGCCGGTACGCTGCGCAGCCCGCCATTCCACCACGCATCGAAGCCCCAGTACGACAGAATGCCGGGCTTGTCCTCGCGGGCGAACCGCTCGCTCATGGCCGATCCGATCAGGTTGATCCCTTCCATCACCGCCGCCGGAATGTTCGGGTTCAGCGGCTCTGCGTAGGGCGGCACGAAGATTCGCGCGGGAAACGGCGGAGCCTGATGCTGGTTATACACGATGTGCGGGAACCATTCGGCGAACAGCAGCTTTGTCACGTTGCGCGTCTCCGGCAGATTCAGCATGAACCAGTCGCGATTGTTGTCGTGGCCGGCATATTTCTGATACGGCCACGGTAGCGGCGCCAGCTCGTAGGCGGTTCCGACATTCTTGCGATACCACTCTACGATCCAATCCAGCCCGTCGGGATTGATGCAGGGGATCTGGATCAGAATCACGTTCTCGCGGATCTTGCGCGTGAACTCGCTTTCATCCGTCAGCATGTGATAAGCCAGCTCAGGCGCGTGCTGCGATGGCGCAACTTCACTGGCATGCAGTCCCGAATCGATCCACACGATGGCTTTGCCGCGCGCCGCCAGCCGACGCGCTTCGCCGGCGTCCACCAGCCCCAGCGCCAGCTTGCGGTTGATCTCGCGATACTCTTCCAGGTGCTTGAGATTCTCTCCCGACGAGATGAATGCGGCGTACATCGGTTTCCCTAGCGATGTCTTGCCGAATTCGCGCAGCCGGAGCCGGTCGCTGTTCTTCTCCAGCTTCTGAAAATAAGAAACGATCTGCCCGTAATCCGCCAGCTTGTAATCGTCTCCGGGCGCGAACCCTAGATGTTCAGCGGGAGTGGGAATCGCCGCTGCAACCAGTGCCGCGGCCGCTAGAGACAGCGATAGGACCCGTGTGATGACCATAAGAAGGAATATTACTACGTCGTCTTCCAGGTAACCTCGGGCGGCATGGAAACATCTCTAGGAAAGGTTGGTTCGGGTCTCGTCTTTACAAGGTTTTACAAGGGAGCTATGACATGACGTCAGTTTTTCGCGCCTTGTTGTGCGCCGCCGCGTTTCTTGGCGCGCTCCGTGCGCAACAACAGGAAGCCGAGAGTCCGGATCACCGGATCATGGGCGTGCTGCCCAATTACCGAACCGCCGATGGCACCAAGGATTTCGAGCCGCTCACGGCGGGCGAAAAATTCAAAATCGCGGGCAAGGATTCATTCGACTGGCCCGTGTACGTACTGGCCGGAGCGTTCGCCGGAATGCGCCAGCTGAGCGATGACACGCCGTCGTTCGGGCAAGGGCTGAAGGGCTACTCCAAGCGCTACGGTGCCGCCCTGGGAGATCAGGTTATCGGCAACATGATGACCGAAGCCTTCTTGCCGTCGCTGTTGCACGAGGACCCGCGCTATTTTCGTAAGGTAAACGGATCGGTCTGGGGCCGAACCACTTATGCGCTCACCCGAATTCTGGTAACGCGTACCGATGCGGACAAGTGGCGCTTTAACACCTCGGAAGTCTTGGGCAACGGAATCACCGCGTCAATTGGGAATGCGTATTATCCGGACAATCGCAACTTCTCCGGAACCATGCAGCGCTTCGGCAGCCAGCTCGGTACGGATGCGCTTTCGAACGTGCTGAAGGAATTCTGGCCCGACATCAAGCGCCGCTGGTTCCAGCGGCATTAGCGGCCATCCACAAGCCGAACGCCCGCTACACTAGGACCATGTGCGCCGCGAGCAATGAAAAATTCCGCATCGGCCTGGTCCAAATGTCGTGCTCGCTGGACCCCAATCAGAATCTTGAGAAAGCCGTGTGGAAAATCCGCGAGGCCGCCGCGCGCGGGGCTCAGATTGTTTGCCTGCCGGAGCTCTTCCGGTCCCAATACTTCTGCCGCGATGAAAACGCGGATCTCTTCGCGCTCGCCGAATCCATTCCCGGGCCTTCCACCGAAACACTGGGCAAGATTGCGGCGGAGCTGAAGATCACCATCATCGCGTCGCTGTTCGAGCGCCGCGCCCCCGGCCTGTACCACAACACTGCGGCAATTCTCGGCGAAAACGGCGGCATCGCCGGACTCTATCGTAAGATGCACATCCCCGACGATCCGCTCTACTACGAAAAGTTTTACTTTACACCCGGCGATCTCGGATTCCCGAACTTTGAAACACCGCACGCCCGCGTTGGCGTGCTGGTTTGCTGGGATCAGTGGTATCCGGAAGCCGCGCGCGTTACCAGCCTGGGTGGCGCGAATATTCTTTTCTATCCCACCGCGATAGGCTGGCATCCCAGCGAAAAGGAACAGTACGGCAAGGCCCAGCTGGATGCATGGCGCACCATCCAGCGCTCTCACGCCATCGCTAATGGAATTTATGTCGCCGCCGTGAACCGTACGGGATTCGAAGGGCCGCCCGATCGCGGCATCGAGTTCTGGGGCAATTCGTTTATCTGCGATCCGTTCGGTGAAGTGATCGCCGAAGCCGGCGCCGGCGAGGAAGCGATACTCATCGCCGAATGCGATCCCGCCCGCATGGATGAGGTGCGCCGCAACTGGCCCTTCCTCCGCGATCGCCGCATTGACGCCTACCAGCCCATTCTCCAGAGATGGCTCGATTGACTCCTGCGCAGCTTGGCTTCTGGATGCCCGCCGAGTGGGAGCCGCATGCAGCCACGTGGCTCGCCTGGCCGCACGAAACCACCGATTGGCCCGGCAAATTCGCTCCCATCGCGTGGGTCTACGCGGACATCGTCCGCAAGCTCGCGCGCTTTGAGAAAGTCCGCATCCTGATTGAGAACCGCGACGCTGAAAACAAAGCCCGCCGCGTTTTGAAGAAGGCGGGCGCGGACCTGAACGCCGTCGAGTTTTTCCATCACGCAACCAACCGAAGCTGGACCCGGGACTTCTGCCCCATCTTCGTCCGAAACCAGAGCGGCAAAGTGGCCGTGACCGATTGGATCTTCAACGGCTGGGCCAAGTATCCGAACTGGAGAGACGACAACGCGGTTCCCGCTTGGATCGCCGAAAACCTCCACCTGCGGCGCTGGGAACCGGGGATCGTGGTGGAAGGCGGCAGCATCGATGTCAACGGCAAAGGCGCTCTGCTCACAACGGAAGAGTGCATGCTCAGCCAGGATGTCCAGGTTCGCAATCCCGGGCTTTCGCGCGACGATCTCGAAAAATATTTCGCGGATTACCTGGGTGCCCGGCAGACTATTTGGCTCAACCGGGGCATCGCGGGAGACGACACCCACGGCCACATCGACGATCTTGCGCGCTTCACCGATGCCCGGACTATCGTCACCGTGATCGAGCCGGACAAATCCGACGCCAACCACGAGCCTCTGCGGGAAAATCTGGCGCTGCTCCGCCGAACGAAGTTCCGCATTGTCACGCTGCCCATGCCGGCCCCCGTATGGTTCCACAATCAGCGGCTGCCCGCGAGTTACGCGAATTTCTATATAGCCAACAATCAGGTGCTCGTGCCCACGTTCAATGATCCTCAGGACCGGGTGGCGCTCAATACGCTCGCGCGGCTGTTTCCCAAACGCGCAGTCACCGGCATTCACGCGCTGGATCTGGTTCTGGGACTCGGCACGCTTCATTGCATGACCATGCAGCAGCCTGCGCCCTAAACTGAGCGGGTCACGTAGTCGTCGAAATTAACCACCTTCGTCGCGGCGGCGTAATCCCGCGTGTGCGACGACCAGTTTTGGGTGTTCCGCCCGGCGGCGGTCTTGTACCAGGAATTGCACGCAGGGTCCGCCCAGGTAGTCTTGGCGAGCTTCTCTTGCAAGTCCCGGTTGAAGCGGTCCTGTACGTCGCGGGAAGGTTCCATCGATCGCAATCCGCGGCGCTGCATCTCGGTAAGCGCCTGGGCGATATACTCGCTCTGCCGTTCCAGCATGAACGTGATCGAGTTGTGGCCCAGGTTCGTGTTCGGTCCGTAAGCCATGAAGAAATTCGGAAATCCCGCGACGGTGAGGCCCAGATACGCCTCCGGTCCTTGCTGCCATGCGTCGCTTAACGCCCGGCCGCCGCGCCCGGCCACGCGCAGTGACCAGTGCCAGCCGGTGGTTTCGAATCCGGTTGCATACACCAGAACATCCAGGGCATGCTCCACGCCATCGCGTGTACGGACTCCCCGCGGCGTGATGCGCTCGATGGCAGCGGTTTCCAGCGCGACATTGGACTGCTGCAGCGCGGGATAGTAATCGTCGGCGAACAGGATGCGCTTGCAGCCTACCGGGTAAGCCGGAGTCAGTTTTTGCCGCAGCTCCGGACTCGCGACTTGCGCTTCCAGATGCATCCTGGATTGACGCGTGAAGGCCGCCCGGCCTTCCGGGGTCCAGCTGAAGGCCTGCCAGAACAGGTGGTCGGCATTTTGATAGATCAGTTCGCGCTGCAGTTCGGCTACGTGGGGCGCGGTCACCAGCAGCGCCATCTCCTCCTCCGTTATTTCCCGGTCCAGTCGCGGGAGCAGCCAGTTCGGCGTTCGCTGAAAAACGGTGAGATGAGCGGCCACTTTCGCCACTTCGGGAATCAGTTGCACGGCGCTTGCGGCACAGCCCAGGACGCCCACGCGCCGGCCTTCTAGCGAGACCGAGTGATCCCAGCGCGCGGAATGAAACGCGGGGCCACTGAAGGATTCGCGGCCCTCGATATCCGGAAGTTTTGGCCGGTTCAACTGCCCCAGCGCGACAATCAGGGCTTCAGCCTCGATCTCACTCCCGGCTTGCGTGCTGATGCGCCAGCGGCAGCCATCCTCATCCCAGACCGCGGATACCGCCTCCGCGCCGCCACGAAATCTCGAGGTCAGCCCGAACGCCGCGGCAACCTGATCGATGTACGCTTTCATTTCGGAGGCGCGCGGAAAAATGTGCCGCCAATGAAGACTTGGCGCGAACGCGAATTGATACAAAGCCACCGGCACGTCGCAGGCGCAGCCCGGATAAGTATTGTCGCGCCAGGTGCCGCCGGGTTCGGTCTCGCGCTCCAGGATGACGAAGTCTTCGATGCCCGCCCGCATCAGGTGGACGCCCGCGCAGATGCCCCCCAGCCCCGCACCGATGATGACAGCTTTCTTCCGTTCCGCCATGGCGCTGTAGTATAACACCAGGCGTCAATCCAGCAGATGATTGCTCAACGCATAATGCATGATCTGTGCTGTAGTGGTCATCTGCATCTTCTCCAGGATGCGGGCGCGATAAGTGCTCACCGTCGCCACGCTCAAATGCAGCTCTCCGGCGATCTCGGTCACCGTCCGCCCCGAAGCGATCATCCGCAAGACTTCAAATTCGCGGTCGGAAAGAGCCTCATGCACCGGACGCGTGGAGTCCTCATTCAAATCCCAGGCGAGTTTTTCGGCCAGCGCCGGGCTCACGTATCGCCCACCCGCGAGCACCTTGCGTATGGCCTTGATCAATTCCTCGGGCGCGCTCTCTTTGTTCATATAGCCTGAGGCGCCCGCCTTCAGAATTCGCTTGCCGTACTGGTCTTCGGCATGCATGCTCAGCACCAGGATGGGAAGTTTAGGACGCATGGCTTTGATGTCTCCTAGAACTGCCAGACCGCTGCGCCCCGGCATGCTGAGGTCCAGGATCACCATGTCCCACTGTGCGTTCTGGACGCTGGCCAGAACTTCGCGCGCGTCCTTGGCCTCCCCACAATGCGCGCCGTTCAGCTCATGCGTCAGAATCTCTTTCAATCCCCTGCGGAGAATGGCATGATCGTCCGCAATCAGTACTCTAATCATTTTCCGACCTCACTTTTTCGCCATAGGGCTGCGGCACTCGAACTCTCACGGTGGTCCCTTTTCCCGGATGGCCGCTGATGCGCAGCTCGCCTCCCACCAGAAGCGCCCGCTCTCGCATTCCCAGAATCCCCAGCGACCGGTTTTGTGAAACCTGCTTCTCTCCGATCCCCCGCCCGTCGTCATGAACTTCCAGCACCAGGCTGTCGTTTTCCGCAGCCAGCCGAATGTCGACCCGGGTCGCGTTAGCGTGGCGAGCCACATTGGTCAAGGTTTCCTGCAGGATACGAAATAGCGCAGTGCCGCGCTCCTGATCCAGCGCAATGTCCGCGCTGGGCAGGCTCACCTCGCACTGCGTTCCCGTGCGGGCTTGAAATTCTTCCGCGGCCCATTCCACGGCCGCTACCAGGCCCAGGTCGTCCAGCACTCCCGGCCGAAGTTCGGTTGCGATTTTCCGAACGGATTGAATGGCCTCATCCAAGAGCTTCAAGATCGACTGGCTTCGCGGGTTTTGAGGCCAGGCGTCTGACGGCAGCTCACGCAGCGTGGCGGCTAAATCTATCTTGATGGCGGTCAGAGCCTGCCCCAGCTCATCATGAATTTCTCGCGCTACTCGGGTGCGCTCTTCCTCCCGTGCGCTCTGCAGCCGGCCCGCGAGCGCGCGCAATTGATTGAATGACTCCAGCAATTCCTGCTGAGCCCGCCTGCTCTCGGTTACATCCATCACCGTGCCGATGAATTCGGTGAGCTCTCCGTTTTCTTTCACCACCGGATGACCGATACTGCGACAGTATTTCAAGGTTCCGTCCGGAAGCACGATTCGAAATTCAATCTCAAAGTCTTCTTTTTCACGGACCGCGCGTTCGAACGTCTGTTCCAACCAGGGCAAGTCCCTCGGGTGCACTCGTTGCAAGGCCGTGTCCCAGGTCAGCGCGGCATCGCCCGGCTCAAAGCCGAAGATGCGGTAATGCTCCGTCGACCAGAACACCAGCGCCCGCGGTGAGACATTCACGGCCCAGCTGCCGACGCGGCTTTGCCCCTGCGATTCCGCCAGATACGCTTCATTGCGCTTCAAGAGTTCCAGCGCTCGCTCGCGCTCGGTGATGTCCTCGACAATGGCCAAGGAAAATCGCGGCACCGCCTCAGTCCCCGGCGCCAGCGAGACCGTTACTCTTGCCCAGATCAGCTCGCCGTCCTTGCGGCGGTACCGTTTCTCGTATTGGAACCGTGGAAGCGTCTCGTTCCACAGGGCTCGGAGAAGAGCCTCGTTGACCTCGCGATCCTCTTGATAAGTGATCTCCATGGCGGACATGCCTCGAAGCTCGTCATCTGTGTACCCCAGCATCTGTTGGTAAGCGCGATTCGTCGCGATGAAACCGCCATTCGGGCCGGTGAGGGAGATCCCAACCGCGGAATTCTCAAAGATGGCGCGCCAGCGAGCCTCGCTGGCCCGCAAGGCCTCTTCGCTACGCTTGCGCTGGGTGATGTCACGGTAGATCGCATAGATCGCGGGCTCTCCGCCGGGCGTCCGGAATGGAACAAGAACCACTGCGATATGCAAACGGCTTCCATCCATCCGCCGCCGGACCGTCTCCGCCTCCACCCGCTGGCCTTGTCCCGCCAGATTCCAAAGCTTGAGTCCGTCATCCATTAACTCGGGCGGAATGATCAAGTCGGTCAGGATTTGTCCGACGGCCTGGGCCGGAGAATAGCCGAAGATACGGCTGAATTCTCGGTTCACCCGCGTAACCCGGCGATCGGCGTTTGTCAGCGCGACCCCTTCCGGGGCCTGCTCAAACAGCTCATCCAGAACAGCGCGCTGCTTGTGCAGCCGATTCGCAAGGGAGACTACCAGAATTGTCGCCATTGCCAACAAGGCGGTGAGCGCAATAATCCAGAAGGATTCGTATAAACCAAGCGCGGCCAGGCCCGGGAACATCATAATCGTCAAAAGAATGTACGTAATATAAGACCACATTATGCAAATCTTTGCGCGAAGCAAGGCGTCATGCTGCTGGGTGAACGGTTCTGGGGATACCCTGAAAGGGTGATCAAGACGCTGGAACGCGTGCTATCGAAAGCGGGAGTGGGATCCCGCACCGAAGCTCGCAGCTGGATCGGCGCGGGCCGGGTGCGCGTAAACGGCAAGGCCATTCAGACGCCGGACCACTGGGTGGACATGGAGCGCGATCGCGTCACGCTGGACGGCAAACCCGTGCGCCCCAGCCGAAAGGTGTATTTGCTGCTCTACAAGCCCAAGGGATTTATCACTACCTACAAAGATCCCGATGGCCGCCCGACAGTCTATGACTTGCTCCGCGACGTGGAACAGTTTGTCTCGCCCGTGGGGAGGTTGGACCTGGACACCAGTGGATTATTGCTGCTGACCAACGACACCGAATTTGCGGAACGGGTGACAAATCCCGATCACAAAGTGCCCAAGACCTATTTCGTGAAAGCATCCACTCGCTTGAGCGAAGCGCAGATCCAGCAGCTGCGGCGCGGCGTGGAGCTGAGCGATGGTCCGTCCCAGCCGGCTGAAGTGGTGCGCGTCCGCGAGTCCGAGAAATACTCGTTTATCGAAATCACCATACGCGAAGGGCGCAACCGGCAGGTCCGGCGCATGCTGGAAGCCGTCGACAGCAAGGTCCTGAAGCTGGTGCGCATAGCGATCGGGAACCTCCGAATCGACGAACTTCAGATCGGCAAATGGCGCGAGCTCACCCCCGAAGACCGCAAGCGGATTTTCAAGCCTTTGGCAAAGCCAGCAAGTACTCGGTAATCGCGTCCATCTCCGGCGGCGCCAGCGGATACGCGGGCATAACCGATCCCGGCGACATTTTCTGCGGATCCACGAAATGCTGCGTGAGCCAGGCCTTATCGCGGCGTCCTGCCAGGCCATTCAGCGGCGGCCCCAGTTTGGTGCCGACGCCATTCACCATGTGGCAGATCCCACAATTATTGATGTGATAAACCAGCGCGCCTTTCACCGCGAAATCGGGCGACCCCATCAACGCTCCTTCATTCTGCGGAGTCAGCTTCAGCAGAAAAGCCGCCAGCGCATTCAGGTGTGCATTGCTTAATTGTACCGGGGGCATGGAGCTGCCGGGCACCACTTTCGATGGCTGCTTGAAATGCGGAATCATCCACGCCGCGTTGCGATGCTCGGGGGACATGCGAGTGAGGTCGGGCCCGATGCCGCGCTTGCCGCCGCCGGGATGACAGGTCTTGCAGTTTTCCTGGCGGTAATAGCCGATGCCGGCCAGTTCTTCCGGCGACAACTGCTGCCACTCTGCCGGCGCGCCGGATTCGGCCGTTTCCGTCGCGCTCTTCGGTGTGGTGGCGATCGCTGCCGCCGTCAGGCCCGACCATCCGAGTAGCGCGATCGCCGCCACGCCAATGGCGAACACGCGCTTTCCCAGCCTCACCGCCGGTCCTCTGTCGATGAACGGCACCATGAACAGCGCCAGCACCGCCAGACCCGGCAGAATCACCGCGCCGATCACTTCGAGTGACCCGTTAAAGAATTTCAGCAGCTGGAACAGAAACAGAAAATACCACTCCGGCCGCGGAATGTAGCTCGTATCCGTGGGATCCGCGATTTTCTCCAGCGGCAGCTTAGCCAGCGCCGCCAGCAGCACCAGGACCGTAAATCCCAGGAACACCGCCACTGTGTCCTTGAATACCTGCTCGGGAAAGAATCGCTTCTTGGGCGCCGTATCGTCCGGATTCGCCGCCACCCCGTGCTTGCGGACCAGGTAAATGTGAATGCCGATCAGCAGCATGGTCAGGGGCGGTAGCAGCAGCACATGCGTCGCGTAGAATCGAGCGAATGTCACCACCCCGATGCTTCCCTCACCCCCCAGCAGCCGCGTCAAATAAGGCCCCGCCATGGGCGCTGAGGCCGCGATCTGGGTGGTCACCACCGTTCCCCAATACGCGCGGTTATCCCAGGGGAGCAAATATCCCGTGAGCCCGAACGCCATCGTAATCAGCAGCAGCACCACGCCCACCATCCAGGTGGCTTCGCGCGGCTTCTTGTAGGACCCGTACAAAAACACCTGCGTCATATGCGCCACCACGATGACGATCATCATACTGGCGCCCCAATGGTGCAGCCCTCGAATGAAGCTGCCGCCGGCCACTTCGTTCACGATATATTTCAGGCTGTTGTAAGCTTCGCCGGGCGTGGGCGCATAATTGAAGGCCAGCAGTATCCCCGTGAATGTCTGCACCATGAACGAAAACACCGCCATGCTGCCAATCACTTGATGCCACCCGCTGGATGCGGGGATTTCCTCATACAAGAAACTGCGCACCGCGCTTTCAAGGCCGGTGCGATGCTCCAGCCAGTCGATGATTTTACGCATGCGGCTCCAGAGGCCCGATCTGTACCTTGCCGCCATCCAGCTTCACCCTATAGCGATCCAGCGGTCGCGGGGCGGGACCGCTCAACACTTTCCCGTCGGCTCCAAACGTCGAGGTATGGCACGGGCACAGAAAGTTATGGTTGGTCTCATCCCAGTGGTAGGCGCAGCCCAGGTGCGTGCATTGTGGAGCGAACGCCACCACCTGGTTGCTCGCGTCTTTCAGAACCCACGCAGTGGATTTTTCACTGCTGATTTTCCAGCCGTCCACGCGATTGCGCTGAAAAACTACTTCTTCCGGCGTGCCCACGGGCAACTGCGCCAGGTCCCCCACCGGCACCCATTCCGCTTCATGTTTCACCTTCGGAGGAAAGAACAGATACGCCACCGCCGGCGCACCCAGCACCGCGCTGATCACGCCCACCAGCGCATAGATTCCGATATGAAAGAACCCTCTCCGTTCGATTTCCATTTCGTAGAAACTTTAGCGCACTGGGTGCGGTGTTGCAAGGACCGCATGCTTTCAGAGCCGCGCCCGAAGGAAGCGTAACGCCAACCAGTCCCCTCCACGCCCTCCGATTCACGCACGCTTGCTGACGCGCGCGGCTCAGCCCCCACAAACCGCCAACAACGCCGCCTTCAACTCGGCCTCCAGCGCAGCCGGCACCAGCCCGCCGCCCGCCGTCACGTAAAACACATCCAGCGCCTTGCGTGACTCGGTATCGATCAATACCACCTCGATATTGCAGCCGTGCGCCGAAATCGCCCGCGTCAGGTCGTACAGCAATCCCGGCCGGTCCTCCGCGACTATCTCGATCAGCGTGGCCGTCTCTGACACCCGGTTGTTGAACGCCACCGACGGCGCGATTCGCTCCCGACGCGGCGCGGAAGAACGCGGCCGGGTCTTCAGCAGCTTCTCTACGTCGGTCTTGCCCAGCACGGCGCGGCCCACGGTCTCCCGCAGCCGGTCGCACTCAGTAGGATTCAACTCCAGGGTGCGATGCGGATCGGCAAACGTGAACGTGTCCAGTACCGTTCCCGCACTGTTCCCGAACGCTTCGGCTTTGAGAATATTCATCCCAAAGCTGGCCAGCGTGCCCGAGATGGAAGCCAGCAGAAACGGGCGGTCCGGCATCACCACGGTGATGCGCCAGAATCCATTCATGCGCGCCAGCTCGATTCCCGCTCCAGCGCCGGTGGCCTTTCCCGCCAGCTCGCGATGACCCCGAATCTCCTCCTCGGAATGCGTTCGCAGGTAGCGCGTCGGGAAACCTTCCACGAAGGCCGCCAATTCCGCATCCAGTGCCGGGGCGTGAATGCGTTCCCGATTCAATTCGCGGGTGAGTTCTTCGTATCCTTCGAGATAGACGCGCCATAACTGCTCCATGCGCCAGGGCGACATGGCCGATGGATTCACAGCACTGATATCGGCGTAGGTCATCAGGGTGAGCAGCTTGAGCCGCTCCACGGTCTGGGCGCGCTCGGCGACATGCCGCGCTGTGGCGGGTTCACCCAGGTCCCGCGAGTTCATGAACCCCGATAGTTCCAAATGCCGGTCAACGAGAAACAGCGCCGTATCACGCTCCCCGGCCGGCACGCGCAGCCGCTCCAGCACGGTTCGAGTCGCCTCCAGCGATCGCGCGACGTGCTCGCCGCCGCATCCCTTTCCGATATCGTGCAGCAGCAGCGCCAGGCGCAGCACCTCCGTGCCGTCCGTCTCTTCCAGCAAACCCGCGAATCTCTTCCGCAATGGATCGTCGCTTGCCGGCAGCGCTGCCAGTGCATCCAGCGTCACCAGCGTATGTTCGTCCACCGTGTAGAGATGGTGAAAATCGCGGACCACCAGTGAATCGATTCGCGACCATTCCGGAACCAGCGCTTCCAGCACGCCGGTCTCCTGCATCGCTCGCAATGCCACAGGCGCTCCTTTGAGCGACATCATTTCCCGCAGTTCGCCCCACTCGGGCAGCGGAATCCCCAATGAAACCTGCTCGCTGAGCCGCCGTTCGGTATCGGGCGCGAGGCGCAGCTCATGCCGCGCCATGAACGCAAACAGCCGCCACATCACCGCCGCCTCGGCGCGCAACCGCGCCGGCTCGCGCAGCAGAATCCGTTCTTTGGAAACCGTGAAATCGTTGTTCGAGACGCGCCCGCGCCAGTCCCGGAAGTGGGCCATCAATCCGTTCTCGGCGCGCTCCCAGACTTCCATCTCCCGCAGCACGGCGCGGAAGATCTCGCGCGACCAGTGATAGTACTCGCGCATGCCGTGCGCCGGATCGTCCAGCAGCGCATCTTGCGCGTCGAACGTCAGCACGTTGTTGTCGCGTCCGAAGTGCCCGTGCAGGCGGATCCGCAGCGAGTGCAAGAAATCTCGCGCCGCATCCAGATCCGCGTCGGGAGACTCGGGCTCCGCGCCCAGCGCGCGCAGCCAGTGGATCACATGCAGGTCGCGCAGCCCGCCCGGGTGTTCTTTTATGTTCGGCTCCAGGTGGTGGATAGTATTCCCGTGCCGAGTATGCCGTCCGCGCGTCATGCGGCAAAGATGGGCGGCCACTACGGACCTCTCCGCGCCGACGAATTTCGGAAAACGCGCGTTCAGCCCGTCATACAACCCGCGCTCGCCCCACAGATAGCGCCGGTCCAGCAGGCTGATGGTGAGCTCCAGATTGCCTTCCTGCACTTCGCAACACTCCGGCACCGTGCGGACGGACTGGCTTACGCGCAGGCCGGCGTCCCACAGAATGCGCAAAAACTCGGAGATGCGGTCGCGATCCTCGGTAGCTTCCACCGCCCCTTGCGACAACAGCAGCAGATCTACATCGGAGAACGGAAAGAGCTCGCGGCGTCCGTACCCGCCTACTGCTGCGATGGCCACCGGAGGGCGCGTTTTTTCACTCGCCGCCAGAACCAGGCGGTCCACCTCGGCTGCGCGCTGCTCCAGCCCTTGATTCAGCTACAATGCTCCTTCTCCGCGGTCGTCGTTGCGAATACGAATCGCCTCCGCAACGTCATAAACAAAAACCTTGCCGTCGCCGATCTTGCCGGTTCGCGCGCTCGACACCAGCGTGTGGATCACTTCATCCCTTTGCGAGTCGGCCACCACCATCTCCAGTTTTACCTTCGGAAGCAGATCCACCTGATATTCCATGCCCCGGTAGATCTCCTTGTGCCCTTTCTGCCGGCCGTGCCCGCGCACTTCCGTAATGGTCATGCCATCGATGCCGATGGCCTTGAGCGCTTCCTTGACTTCTTCGAGCTTGTGGGGCTGGATAATAGCTTCGATTTTTTTCATATATCTACGACTCGAAATTATATCCCTCTTCCCCATGCATGCTGAGGTCGAGGCCTTCCAGTTCCTGTTCCGGCGTCGCCCGAACGCCCAGAAGGACGTCGCAGATCTTCAAGATCACCAGCGTCCCCACAATAGCCAGCACCCAGGCGATGCCGACCCCCGCCAGTTGATTCACCACCTGCCACGCGTTCCCATCCACCCATCCCAGCGGCAGCGTTTTTCCCGCGGCGTCTTTCAATCCGTCGTTCACTGCATTGGTAGCGAATACGCCGGTCAGAATCGCTCCCACGGTTCCGCCCACGCCGTGGACTCCGAATGCATCCAAGGTATCGTCATAGCCGAAGCGCCGCTTCGCCGCAGTCACCATCAGATAACACACCACGCCCGCCGCAAATCCGATGAGGAGCGCGGGAAAGGGCTTCACGAACCCCGAAGCCGGCGTGATGGCCACCAGGCCGGCTACGGCCCCCGAGATAGCGCCCAGCATGCTGGGCTTGCCGTTCTGCAGCCACTCAGCCAGCATCCAGCCCAGCGTTGCCGCGGCCGCGCCAAAGTGCGTCGCCACGAACGCGCTGGTGGCCAGCGGCGAGGCCGCCAGCGCGCTGCCCGCGTTGAATCCGAACCATCCCACCCACAGCAGGCAAGCCCCAATCACGCTGAGCACCACCGAATGCGGCTTCATCGGCTCACCCGGATATCCGCGCCGCTTTCCCAGATATAAGGCGCATACCAGGGCCGATACGCCCGACGTGATGTGCACCACGGTTCCACCCGCGAAATCGAAGGTCGGAATCTTCCCGCCCAGAAATGCGTTCAGCAATCCGCCTTTGCCCCACACCATGTGCGCCATCGGAAAATACACGATCAGCGTCCACAGCACCATGAACAGCAGCATCGCGCTGAACTTCATCCGCTCGGCGAAGGCGCCCGAGATCAGGGCCGGCGTGATGATGGCGAACATCAGCTGGTAGATCATGAACGTCTGCTGGGGAATTGTTCCCGCGTAGTCCGCGTTCGGCGCCGCGCCCACATTGTTCAGGAACGCGTAGCGCAGATCGCCCAGCACCGGCCAGCCTTCTCCGAACGCCAAGCTGTATCCCACCACCGCCCAGAGCACCGTCACAACTGCCATCAGCACGAAACTGTGCATCATGGTGCCGAGTACGTTCTTGCGCCGGACCAGTCCGCCGTAGAACAGCGCCAGCCCCGGTCCAGTCATCATCAGGACCAGCGCCGTGCACGTCAGCATCCACGCGTTGTCACCCGCGCTTTGAGCAGCGGCAATTCGCGCGTCCACCGGCGTTTGAGCGAAAAGGAGCGCAGGCGCAAACAGCCCGAGCCAGATGCGAGACGGCATGTCCTATAATCACCCACGCCGCCAAAGCGTTGCTAGAAGAATCCTCTATGGACCCAATAGAAAGCTCTTATAGCCCTTCGCGCCTTGTGGGGTAGGCCTCCCGGCCTGCCTTCTTTTTGCTCCCGCCGCAAGGCCTCGGTTTCCTTGCAGTCGAGGCGCCTACTCCACCGGCAGTGTAGCGATGGCGCTGTTGGCGTATTGCGACAGGATTTGCAGGTCTAAATTTCCTGCTCGAAGATCGAAGGGCAGCCTTATGTTCAGCTGGTATAGTCCCACGAACCCCGGAGCGAGACCCGAAAAGAGTACTTGGGCTTGTTCGCCGTCCACCACCACTTGAAATGGGTCAATCGTGTAGGCTAGCGGATCGGAAGGGGCGCCGTATCCGTCTACAAGATTCAAAGACAAAGGTCCAAGCCCGGTTGTATAGACAATGATCACTTCGCCCGGCCGGGCGCGATTTTGCGGACCAATCAGCGAATAGTCGGTTCCTCGAGCGGCTACGGCATATCTCCCTCCGTACATGAAGATCCCCGGATCTTCAGTAAACGAGTCGGCGGTGATAAATCCTACGGTGTTCCCATTGCTTCGAATTTCTATAGAAGCCGCGCCAGGACCGGTAGGAGTCTCATAGGGAACCTGAAAGCTGATCTGATCTTCGCCATTCGCATAAGCCACGCTGAAGATCGCCGCGTACACGCCGTTGACCAGAACGCTGACGTCGGCCAGTTGAAGAGGGAAAGGATTAGTATTTGCCACCACCACGCCTGTTACCAGGGAGAGGCCCGTCCCGAAAATCGTAGCAAGGCCCCCCGGGCTCACGCCGGGTTCGAAGCTCGCCGCGTTTACAACTACCGGATCGCCGGCGGCTCGGGCTGTTGCCCGAACGGCGCGACCGTCGCGCTGCCGGTAATAAGCAGGCTCTTTCTTGGTGTTCGCGGAGGCAGCGGTGGGCGTGCCGGCATTAAGCTG
Organism: Acidobacteriota bacterium; assembly: GCA_030776455.1. GTDB lineage: Bacteria > Acidobacteriota > Terriglobia > Bryobacterales > Bryobacteraceae > JALYHQ01. Next base: position 78,016 of record JALYHQ010000097.1, read on the forward strand.
CAGCAAGACAATGGAACAAGCCGTGAAGAACTTCATGCTTGTGGGACTCACCCTGAATCGAATTGTTTCTGCCCAGCCGCGGGGCACTAAAGTAGTATTTCTGGCCGATCCAATGGAATCAGTGTCTGCCGTCCTTGGTAGGGCAGGCCTCCTGGCCTGCCTTTTTCGCAAGCCCTCGTTCCTATCCCACCAACAACGCGTCGGCTTCCTTCAGTTCGTCTTCTACTTCCTGGCTCGGCGGCTTCCATTTCAGCCCGGTGGCAAACTCCAGCCCCAACACATACTTGATCCCGACTCGAGCGCAATACCGAACCGAGGCGCGCCCCTGAATGCCCAGCTTCGCCGCGTGCAGAGTGACGTAGGACTTCAGCGGCACCGGTTCTGGAACCTCCATGCGCAGCCCCGTCTCCGAAATGTCAAAGGACCTCGCCTCCGTAAACTTCTCATTGCCATAGCGATCCTGCCAGGACAGCCGTACGGTGGCGATGTGCTTGCTTCGCTTGTGGCGGCGGATATCCCTGTCTTTACTCATGCGCGTGAAGTCCCCCCGCTCTGCCATCGGCATCTTCCCATCTGTACTTTAGATCCATGTAACCTTCCCCCTTGTCCCGTATCTACTTTTTAGAGGCGGCCGTATGCCTCGCGAGCCGATCTACATGAAAGTTCCCGCAGTGTCCGCGTTGCTGATTGCCGTCGTGTTGGCGCGAGCCGATCAGATCACTATGAATAACGGCGACCGCCTTTCCGGCGCTATCGTCAAGTCCGACGGCAAAACGCTCACCCTGAAGTCGGACCTCGCTGGCGTGGTCGGAATTCCGTGGGCATCCGTCCAAACCATCTCATCCACCACGCCCTTGAACATCGTGCTCCGCGATGGCGGCGTCGTGGTCGGTCCCCTCTCGACGGCCGGCGACAAATTCGAAGTCCGGACCAGGGATTCCGGCGTCATCGCCGTCGCGAAGGACGCCATTCAGGTTATTCGTTCGCCCGAGGAACAGGCTGAAATCGACCGCCTCCGCAATCCGCGTCTCCTCGACCTCTGGAGCGGATTCTTCGACGCTGGATTGGCCGCCACTCGCGGAAACTCCAGCACCACCACCATCAACCTGGGAATGGACGCCGTTCGCAAGACCAGCCGCGACAAAACCGAAGCCACATTGAGTGCGCTCTACGCAACCAACAAGACTTCCGGCGTCAAGGTGACCACCGCCGATGCCGTCCGCGGATCCGTCAGCTACAGTTTCAACGTTTCCCCGCGCGCTTTTGCCTTTGCCTTCCTGAATCCGGAGTTCGATAAGTTCCAGCACTTGGATTTGCGCCTGGTAGTGGGAGGCGGCGCCGGGTATCACGTCTTGAAGAGCGAGCGAACCAGCTTCGACGTATTCGGCGGCGCCACACTGAACAAGGAGTTCTTCTCTAACGGCCTCCATCGCACTAGCGGCGAACTGCTGGGCGGCGAGGAAGTGATTTTCAAGGTATCCCGCTCTACCCTTCTCCACCAAAAGCTTGCGTCCTACCCGAACCTCACCGATACCGGGCAATACCGCGTCAATTTCGATACCGACGCCGTCACCAGTATCAACAAGTGGCTGGCCTTCCACCTGACTCTCAGCGACCGCTACTTGAGCGATCCAGTCTTTGGAGCCAAATCGAATGACTTGTTACTCACCACCGGCGTTCGTCTCACCTTTGCCCGCTGACCGCGCGATCCCCCGCCACCACCTGCCGCGGCCAGTCCGATCAGCCCGGATTCAGCTCATTCCGGCCGCGTGACCGCTCCAGCGCAGTGGGCCACCATCCGGCTCGGCGTTAAACTCTCACGACGTCGGCCGGTCCGTTGGCGGCATAAAAACCCAGAAATCCCGCCGGACCCTTTCGACGTGCTCGTCCAGCAGCGCGCGGACTCGCGCGGCATCCGGTGACCGGAAAATCAGCCCCACATGATGCGTCTGGTCCATGCGCCACACGATCTCCGGCGCGGTATAGCTCGAAACATCGGGATGGTCCTGGCGGGCGAGCGAAACCAGCAACGCTGCGTACTCGCCCCGGTCCGGTGGCGGCTCATACGGCGCCTTGCCGCCCGCGATCTCCACCTTCGCCCACTCCGCCCACAAATTCACGCCCGTCGCGGCCTCCACCAGCTCGGCAATGTGCGCGCCGCCCACCCTGGCCGAGGTCTCCAGAAAATAGATCCGCCCGTCGTCGCGGCCGCGAATAAATTCGGTGTGCGATACGCCCCGCACCAGCCCCATCGCTTCCAGCGCGAGGCGATTTCGCGTCAGCAGATCTTCCGCCAGCGCCGACTCGCGCTCCAGCACGCGGCTGGTGAACACATCGCCTTGCTGCGCCACTTCCATGGGCGGCCGCCCATAACCGCTGGCGATGGCGAATACCACTTCCTGCTCATATACGATGGAGTCGACGTGAAAAATGTCGCCCGGAATAAAGCGCTCCAGCAGCGAGAAGGACCGCTGATCCCCCAGCGCCGCTTCGGCCTGTTGCAATTCCTCCGGTCCGAACAGCTTCTTGATTCCGATCACGCCCGCCATATAGCGCGGCTTCAGCACCCACGGTGGCGGAACGCGCTCCAGGAAGCGCGCCACTTTCTCATCATTCAGTAGATGCACGAACTCGGGAACCGCGACGCCGTATTCACGGGCCTGCATGCGCATCGCCAGCTTGTCGCGGAAATAGTGCGTGGTGGTCTCACCCATTCCCGGAATGCGCAGATGCTCGCGAATCGCCGCTGCCAGTTCCAGATCGAAATCGTCCAGCGGAACAATGCGATGAATCGGCTGCGATCGCGCCAGATGGCTGACCGCGTACAAGGTATGGTTGCGGTCCCAGACTTTATCCTGGTCCGGCATGTAGAAAATCTCGTCCAGCGCTTCCAGCGGCCATGCGGCTTGATCCTTCAAGCTTTGCGATGTGAGCAACAGCACCCGGCACCCCTGCCGCTTGGCCTCGCGCAGAAAGTCGTGCCCCTTCTCATAGCTCGCGAGGCAAAGAATGGTTAGCGGAGAGTGCGGCATCGGACCATTCCCCCCGATAATAGCCTGTGGGGCAGGTTAGTAACCTGCGGGCCGATTAGTAATCGGCCCTTCTCAAGTTCTAGATGCGTCCCCTCAATGCACCCACGGAATCTGAATCTCGCGCCATCCCCGAGCCGCATCCCACACACGTGCGACGGCGGGCTGACTCTGCTCACGGCAGTCCGCCCACTTGTGAGCAATCAGACCGCGCTTCTCCAGCCTCTGATGCGCCTCCCGGTAATCCGCCCCAAAACTGATGTTCTTCGGTGTGAAGTCGTCCGACAGCTCAAAGAACGCATTTACGGTGGTGCCCACATCCGCATCCTCTTGTTCCAGAACGGAAACCACCACGCCCCCGCCGTGCCGCTCGAACGTGTTCACCCAATTGTATGGCTTGCCGGCTGCCACGTTCACTTCCGAGCGTGGAAATACGACGAACAGAAGCGGCCGGTTACTGGGACAATTCGTGCACTCAAAACGGTCCCCGGCGTTTGCGGAGAAACCGCTTCGGTTTGACGGCTGTCCAGGACGGCCAGCGAAGCAGCGCGGTACTCATTGTTGATTCCTCCCGCCAGGACAAAGGTATTGTTCTGCCGGGTGACACCGATCAAGGCATTCACGTTGCCCGAGCTGATGTAGCGAATCCCCGAGCGTCCTTCGGCGTCAATCCGCGTCACAATCGCGGGCGCGAAAACCGGATCCGTAAATACCGCCCAGACGGTTTTCTTTCCGCCTTCCGGTATTACCGTCACACGGTGCATCTTCCATGGGCCGCTCGCCTTGCGCCCCACAAAATTCAATTCGTTGCGCGGCTGGTAGCGCCACAGCAAGCGGCCGCTCGGCGCAAAACAAAAAAGCTCGTCATGATTCGTTTCGCTCCGGCGTCCATACGAGGCCGCCACCAGAACCTGATTCTTCCCGCCGCCGTTCAAGTCCTCCAGATGGATCTGCGGCTTCTGCTCGCGATCGAAAACCAGTGGATCGGTAGGCTGCACGGTATCCGGGAATCGGTACTGCCAAAGCTCCCGCCCAGCGGCATCCAGAGCGGTTAACTCATTCCCCACCAGGTTCGCGTGCTGCGGGTTTGGCGAGCGGGCATGTCGAAAAGCAAACAGGAGACCAAGCACGATAAACACGAGTCCCGCCAGTCCCATCCCCGCAGCGCGCCGGAATCGCGTTGAACTTGGCGACACCGGCGTCTCGTCCGTCGGCGGAAGCTCATCGGTGGCCCTCAGCTAGGCGTCCACCTCCGACCGGTAGGCGTACACCGTGCCGCGCTTGCCGCCCGGAATCCGGTGGACCGGAAGCCCTCGCTCGCGCTCCCAGCGGCTCACCGTCCGGACCTGCCGCTTCAGGTGATCCGCAATCTCCTTCCAGGAGTCGAGCTTGTCCTCTGGCTGATTCACGATCGGAGCACCATCACTCCCGCCCCGACGCCGCCTCGTTCGGCGCCCACAGCACTTCCTCTATCCCCAGCCGGTGATTCGCCCACCGGCTCCACACGAACAGCGCATCGCTCAGCCGGTTCAAATACCTCACAGCCTCCGCTGGAATCTCTTGTTCCCGAGCCAGCCGCACCGCCGCCCGTTCCGCCCGCCTGCACACCGTGCGGCACACGTGCAGGTCGGTATTCAGCCGCGAGCCTCCCGGCAGCACGAATGACCGCAGTGGCGCCAAATCGGAATTGGCCGCGTCGATCTCGCGCTCCAGTTGCGCCACCTCGGTCTCCGTTGTCCGCGGCTGCCCAGGATGCACGTCTTCCGGCCGCGTTGCCAGGATGGACCCCAGATTGAACAGCTCATGCTGGATACGCCGCAGAATCACGGCCAGCTCCGGAATCGCCGCTTCCGCCGACATGTACGCCACGCCCACGAACGCATTCAGCTCATCCACCGTGCCGTAACACTCGATGCGCGGATCGTCCTTGGCTACCCGCTGCCCGCCCGCGAGCCCGGTCTGCCCCTTATCGCCGGTCTTGGTATAGATCCGGTTCAGCGCCACCCTGGGCTCGTGAAACTTGGGCTCGTCCACGCACCTATCCTATCCTGTTCACCCAGCCTTGACCCCTAAGCTTCCGCCGCCCAACCGCCGATAAGCACAGTTGTAGCTATGCCTCAATCTGTTCCCGATAGTGAAGCCGTCCTCCACCGTTTCAATCGCCTGATGCAGGAACTTCTGCGTGGCTCCATGAACCGTAACACGTTCCATTCATGGGAGATTGATATCCTGCTGGACATCGAGGCGTGCAACGTCAAGGAAACCACCAAGCGTGAAACTCTGCGCCGCTACCAGAAAGCCGTGCAGCGCTCCATGGAAAAAGGCGCGCCTACGCCCTTCCCGCTTTCTGAGTATCTCGAGAAAAAAGCCGCCGCCCGTCTCCCCGTTCGCGCCGAAGCGTGACCATCGCATTCAATCCCTCCTGCTATCCTGAAGCGTAGGGAAAGGAGCGTCTCCATGGGTTGTGGCAACACCATTGCGGGTCCACGAGTAGAAGAGGAAACCGGCGGCCGGAAAGTCTTCTGCGTGAAGTTCCAGCGCGAGCTGCCTGGCCTCGATGAGATCCCCTTTGAGGGCCATCCGCTGGGCCAGCGCATCTATGAGAATGTCTCCAAGGAAGCCTGGAAGATGTGGCTGGAGCACATGAAGATGATCATGAATGAGTACCGCCTCAACCTGGGCACCCAGGAAGCTCAGGAATTCCTGATCAAGCAGATGGAAGATTATTTCTTCGGTGAAGGCGCCGCTTTGCCGCCCGGCTACGTGCCGCCGCGTTCTAAATCCTAAACCACTGGCAGCGCGCTGAGGATCTCAAAATCCAGCCTCGCGTGTGCCTCTCGCAACGCGCCGTCCACGGACTGCGAATCGCCCCCGCGACCGAAGATGAACCCCAGATAGCTGTTCCCCTCGGGCAGCGGCTCCAGCAACTGCCCTTCTTTCGCGGCGATGATCACGTCCTCGATACCCGCCACGGACCGCGCGGCTTCAATCCCATCCACCCCCGCATAGACGCCTTCGCGCGGAATAGGAATCATCATCACGCCGGCCGCCGGCGCTCCCAGATCGATCGCGCCCTCGCGCAAGCCAGCCGCATGCTTGAGGATCAGCTCTTCCAGCCCCGGCAGCACGCGCGCGCATAGCCCGCCGATCGGCCTCGCCGCCACTTCCAGCATCCACACCCCGTCGCGATTCCAGCGCATCTCGGCGTGGATCGGCCCGTGCCTCAGCCCCAGCGCTGCAATCGCGCGCTCCGTCGCTTGGATCAAGCTGTGCTGCACCTCGGTGCTCTCGCGCGATGGAGTCAGATAAATCGTTTCCTCGAAGAACGGACCATCCAGCGGATCGGGTTTATCGAACACCGCCAGAACGCGCAGTGCGCCATGCGTGAGAATTCCTTCCAGCGCGAACTCGCGCCCCGGAATGAACTGCTCCACCTGCACGAAGCGATCCTCGGCATCCCGCAGACGCCGGATCTCCGGCCGGTCCAGCAGCGCGCGAATGCGTGCGAACGCCGCCGCGAACTCGCTTTGATTGTCCGCGCGAATCACACCCCGGCTCGCCGACAGCCCCAGCGGCTTAAGCACGCAGGGATAGACTGCGCCGCGAGCCGCCGCTTCCGCATCGCCATCCAGCGCAACCAGTGAAAATTCCGGCACGGGCAACCCCGCCGCGTGAAACCGCTCGCGCGCAAGGAATTTGTTGCGGCACGCCAGCACCGCATGCGGCGGATTCCCCGCAAGCCCGAGCCGCTCGGCAACCAGCGCTCCCAGCCACGCCGCCCGATCCCCCAGCGCCACGATTCCGTCTACATCCTCTTCCGCCAGCCGCTCAACCGCGCTCTCCGGATCTTCAAACCGTACCGCAATCGCATGGTCCCCCCAGGGATCGCCCAGCACATGGCACCGATCGGTGGCGAGAACAAGTTCAAACCCGAGCCGCTCGGCAGCTCCGGCGAACGCCTGAGTCTGATAACCCGTAGTGGTGGCAATAAGAAGAATCCTCGGCATGTACTCTTTTCAGGATCACACAAGACGTGCAAGTTAGCCGCGTTTGTTCCCTGTGCGAGAGCCGCCGGCAAGGGCCAACCTGGCTTCGCGCACCAGGGCCTCATGAAGCAGACCCTTTATATATGTCTGGTAGGGCATACCCTTTAACCTGGAGAGGCGTCGGGCGGCATCCACGTCGGGAGCGTTCAGGCGTATCGTGACCGGCTGCGTGACAGGGCGGTAAAAGTGTCCGCGGACGCCGCCGGAAAGGCCGGCAAACTCCGGGAGATCGGAGGTATCGATTTGCTCGTCGGGCATTGCCGCCAGCCTTTTCAGTTGCTCCATTTCGCCCTTTGGAAGCTTCCGCTTTCTCACTTCTCCCAAAGTCATCGTCACCATTTCAGGTCGCTTTCTTCATATTCTCTCCGCTCACCCGGAGTTGCTTTCCGAGCTGATATTATTCGAATGATTTCTTCCGTCCTTCCCCGGACACTGTATGCGCCACGGTGAGGATCACTGGAATTCCCGCTGCCCATCCGAGCTTTTCCATAGCTGCTCACCCTCCACCACTCGCTCCGGAAATGACAAAGCGCTCGGATCGTCGAACACTTTCGCCGCCGTTGGGAATGCGATTCCATGTTTGTCAAGGTTCGTCCAGCTCTTGGTCTTGTCCCAGACGAAGCGCATCACGTATTAACAGTTTAGTACATACAGGCCTTTGCGAGGACAACAGACGAGTTGACAGATGGGAACCGTCCCATCCCTTGGTTCAGTCGTTACCCACCAATACAGCCGCATTCTCCCAGCGTTGATATGCTCGCAGCGAACCCCGGATCCATTGGGACGATCACATTACACAAGAGCCAACTGCTCTTCCGTTGGCTCCGCTCAACAATACCAAGGCTCATCCATATACGGAATCGCCGACCTCGGTATCAAATCGAAATTCTCGCGCAGCGGCACATCTTCCACCAGCGACCGGAACCGGCGAAACAACTCGCGGCGCGGAGCCGTCTCCGCGGCGATCCGCATCGCGGCAGCCGCCATCCGGTCCACCTCAGGATCCGCATGCGCCCACCGATGCAGCAGCGCCTCATCGTCATAACCCGTGACCACCGACTGCACGTCGCCCAGCTCCAGCATCAGCGACCCCGCCGGAATCAACAGCCGCAGCGCGAGCTGGATCGGACTCACATTCTCCACCAGATCCATGTCCAGCAACACCTTCAGCAGATCGCGATAGCTCTCCCGCGTGGTCCAAGGCGTGAACGGGATGAATGTGGGCGCAATCGTTAACCCGGCCTCTCGAAAATCCTCCACCGTGGCGATGAAGTCCGCTCGCGTATGCCCCTTATCCAGCTTTCGCAACACTTCATCATCCACCGATTCCACCGCGCTGGTAACAAACAAACACCCGGTTTCCTTCAGAACCGGCAACAGCTCGCGATGGTTCCGCAGATGCTCGATCTTGATGGTGGCGTCATACGTCAAGCGCGGAAACTTGCGATGCAGCGCCTCGACAATGCGCTGCGCATGCGTCGGACCGTTCCAGAAATCGGGATCGCCAAAGCTGATATGCTCGGCTCCAACGCGCACTTGGCGCCGGATATCTTCCAGCACTACCTCGTGCCGCACCACGCGGAATCGCCCGTCGTATACCGGGACCACCGGACAATGCCGGCAGCGATGCTTGCACCCCCGGCTCGCTTCCGTGTACCCCGCGACTTTCGAAGATCCGTTGATGCGCAGCCTGGCGTAGCGCTCCAGACCCGGCATTCCCGAGCGGTCCGGCGCGCGAAAATCCAGGCGCTCCAGTGACACCAGCGGCTCCGTCTGCGGACCCCCGCTGCCGCCTTCCAGCCTGTGTACCAGACTCAGCAACCCGCCTTCAAACTCGCCGCCCAGAATGGTCTCCGCGCCCTGTTTCCGCAGCCACTCCGCGTTCAATGGCGCATACAGCCCGAAGCAGCACACGTGCGCCGCCGGATTCAGCTCCTTCACCTTGCGCAACACCGGTCCCGCCAGCCGCGTCGCCGTATGCATCGGAAGATAAAACGCCACCAGTCGCGCGCCGCGCACCGTATCCGGAGAAAGCTTTTCGATACTCAAATCCGCGCAGATTACTTCGTGCCCCTCGAGCCATGCCGCGGGCGACGCCAGCCCGAATGGCTGCCGTCCCAGCTCATAGGTCGAGATCAAGAGGATCTTCATCCGGACGCCCGCTCCACCCTGTAAATATCGTGCAGCCGCACCAGCCCCAGCCACTTTCCCGCGCCATCCACCACCGGCAGCACGGAGATTTGCGATGGCCGGTCTTCCATCCGCCGCAGCGCTTCCAGCAGTCTCGCCTCCGGACTAATCGTGGCCGGATCCCGGGTCATCACGTCGCTCGCGCGCAGACTTCGGATATCGTCGTGCGCTTCCAGCGCGCGGCGCAGATCGCCATCGGTAATCAACCCCAGCAGCGCTCCATCCTGTGACACCACGCACGCCGCGCCCAGTGGGAAGCGCGTCATCGCGATCACCACCTGCTTCACCGGCGTATCCTCTGCCGCCGACCCCACCTCGCCGCATCCGTGCATCGCTTCGGCCACCGTCAAGTTCAAATTTCGCGCCAGTTGGCCTGCCGGATGCAACTCGCCGAAGCGCTCGGCTGTGAATCCGCGCGCTTGCATCAGCGCAATCGCCAGCGCGTGCCCCACTGACAGCGCCACCATGCTGCTGGCGGTGGGCAGCAGGCTGTCCGGATCAGATTCGCGGCGCACTGATGCGTCCAGCACCACATCCATCTCAGCCGCCAGCGGTCCCGCCGGATTCCCCAGTATGCCGATCAGCGGCGAAGGCAGGCTCCGCAGCGAATGCGCTATCCGCAGCAGTTCCCCCGTGCTTCCGCTCTTCGATACGAACAGCGTCGGATCCCCCGGCGCGTAAATCCCCAGATCGCCATGCAGAGCTTCCACCGGATGCAAAAAAACCGCGCGAATCCCGATGCTGCACAGCGTCGCCGCGATCTTTCGCGCCACGTGCCCGGATTTTCCCACGCCCATCACTACCAGGTTGCCGCCATGCCCCGCGATCAGCTTCACCGCTTCCACCAGGCTGCCGTCCATCCGCTCGGCGGCGCTGGCGATGGCCCCGGATTCCACGCGCATGGCTTCGCGCGCGACTTCCAGCCACACCGATTCACGTCCGTCCGGGCTCATGCTTCCGAGTGTATGCCATCGGCTGTTCTACCTGGCTACCATGAAGAGTGTCCCGGTACGCGGCCATTGACGTTGGAAGCAATTCGGTCCGCATGCTCGCCGCCGAGGTCTCTCCCGGCGGCAAGACGCAGGTGCTGGCCGAAGACCGGCAGGTTACGCGCCTGGGCGCGGGCGTTTTCCAAAACGGTCGTATCTCCAAAGACGCATTAGCGTTCGTCTGCGACAACCTCGCGCGCATGGCCCAGACCTACAAGCACCTGGATGTAATCGGTGTCCGCGCCGTGGCCACCAGTGCGGTGCGCGACGCCGAAAACCAGCACGAATTCCTCGAGCGCGCCAGCGCCGCTATTCAGGCCCCGGTCGAGATCATCTCGGGCCTCGAAGAAGCGCGCCTCATCCACCTGGGCGTCCAGGCGCGCTGGCCGCAAAACGGAAAACGCGTTCTCATGATCGACGTCGGCGGCGGCAGCGCCGAGCTCATCCTCAGCGAAAACGGCGTGCTGCGTGAAGCGTTCTCCAAGCCTCTCGGCGCGGTACGGCTCACCGAAGTCTTTATCAAGTCCGACCCAGCGGATCCCGTCGAGCTCCATCGCATGTTCGAATACATCGATGAGAAGCTCTCCACGCCCGCCCGCCGCATCGGACACGGCGATTTCACGCGCGCCATCGCCACCTCCGCCACCGCCGGAGCTATCGTGTGCGCCGTCAATCGTATTCCCCGGGCGCGCCGCGACCGTGCGGACCGCCTCCGCGCCACCGCCTCGCAGATCCGCAAGCTCTATGAACATCTGCGCTCTGCAAACGCCGCCGGTCGCGGCAAGGTAACCGGTATTGGCCCCCGCCGCGCCGATATCATCGTCGCCGGAGCCGCCGTCTTCCTCCGCGCTCTCCAGATTTTCCAGCAATCCGCGATTCACTATTCAGTGGCTGGCGTCCGCGACGGCATTATCGCCGACCTCGCCGCCCGCGGAGTCGGCCGCGAGCTCTCCCAGCTCAGCCGCGAACAGCGCCGCGTGGTAGAACAAATGGCCCGCCGCTACGGCGTGCAAGTGGAGCACGCGCGCAACGTAGCCGGCCTCGCGCATCATCTCTTCGAGGGCCTTCAGCCGCTCCACAAGCTGCCCCCCGCGCTGGGAAAGCTGCTGCAGGCCGCCGCCTACCTTCACGACATCGGCCATTTCGTCAGCGATACCGGACACCACAAGCACTCGCACTACCTGGTGGCCAATTCCGACTTGCCCGGCTTCACGGATCGCGAGCGGCGCTTCGTGGCCCTGCTATGCCGCTATCATAGGAAGTCGATGCCCGCCGCCCGCCACGCCCCATTTCAGGCCTTCGATGCCGATTCGCGCCGCGCCGTCACCCTGCTGGCTCCGCTGCTGCGGCTCGCCGACAGCCTGGACCGCAGTCATGACCAGCGCATCCATGACGTGCAAGTTGAGCTGCGCAATGGCTCCGTTCAAGTGATGCTGGAATCCAAAGCCAACACCGATCTGGACGTCTGGGCGGCCGAGCGCACCGGCGACGCGTTTCAAGAAGCCTATCAGCTCCAGCTCGCGGTCTCCCGGGTGAAAACGTGAAGGAAGCCCCTCCCATCCGCGATTTCGCCGTGCAGCAGGTCAACCGCTTGCTATCGAACCTCGCTTTCGAGGCCCATCGCAACATCCGTGCCCGCGATCCCGAAGCCATTCATGACCTGCGCGTAGCCATTCGCCGCTTTGACGAATCCCTGCGCCTCTTTCCGGATTTTTTCCCGCACTGGGAAATCAAGAAGATTCGCAAGCGTCTGCGCCGCATGCTCGATCTCACCTCCGAGATCCGCAACCGCGACATCGCGCTCGAGTACCTCGGCGAGGAAAAAGTGAAGGATGCCTCCCTGCGAACTCACCTCCAGCGCGACCGGAAAAGCCATGAGCGCGAATTCACCCGCATGATCGGCCGCTGGAGCGCTCGCGATTTTTCCGCGAAATGGCGCACCAGCCTGTCCCTGAACAGCCAATGAAGTGGAAACCCCAGTTGAACGCCGCCGAGAACGCGCACCTCGCCTTGCCGCGCCTGGCCGAAGAATATTTCGAGGCCGGCCGCAAAGCCGCATCCCACCGGCGGACGCCCCGGGAGCTTCATCGCTTCCGCGTTAAGACCAAGCACTTCCGTTACTCGCTGGAGCTCTTTCGCCCCCTTTTTGGCCGGCGGCTTGACCCGCAGATCCGCCGTCTCCAGGAAGTGCAGCGCATCCTGGGCAAGATGAGTGACCGCCATGCCATCGGCGCCCTGATCGAAGAGAACCCAGCCTTGGCCCGCAAGCTCGAGCGCTCCGCTCGAGCCAGGGCCAAGGAATTCCGCAAGTATTGGAAAGATACCTTCGACGCTCCCCACCAGCTGCGCGCGTGGAAAGCCCGCTTGGCCGCTACGCCGCCGTCTTGATCAGCGGCGGATCAGTCGTCTGCCACATCGGATAGCCGTCCGTCATCGGGAACATGATCCACACCTTCAGCAGCCAGCCGAGCACCGGGTGCGAGTACGAAGCCCCCACCGGCCGCGGGTCTCCCGGCAGCACCTGATAGTAGTCGTGGCCATTCCAGTGCCCTTCCGGCATCCCCACCGGATTCACCGGCGCGGCCGGCAGCACCGGCGGAACTGGCACGGGCGGCTGATAGCGGTAGTACGTCACCACCTTCGATTCGTCCCAGCGCTTCTCGCCGCGCATCGCCGCCGCAATCTCATCGTCATGCACCAGCTCCAGCAGTGGCGGCACCGGCACCGGATCCGCGCCTCCTTTCGGGCCGTTGTGGAACGCAACCTGATCGTTGAAAACGCCGATTGCATCGGCATTTCGTTTGTCCGCCTGCCGCTGCAATTCCGCCTGCATCAGGCCGATCAGCGTCTGCACGGAAAAGTCCGAGAGTGGAAGATTAGGATTCATAGGTGATTTCTCCTCGATCCCAGGCTCTCCCGCGTGCAATGGCTCCATGCGCCCGGCACAAGCCAAGTAGAGGAATCCATTACGAAAATAGTCCTCGCCCGTCTGTGATTCCAGGACCCGGCCCTCGCACAGCCCCGCTTCGGATGGTAAAATGAGAACGAATTGGGAGGTCGTCTAATGGTAAGACTGCAGACTCTGGATCTGCGTATCGGGGTTCGAGTCCCTGCCTCCCAGCCAAGCTGGCCCACATCAGGTGACTCATGAACTTTACCCGCTTTGGGTTGCTGTTTCTGCCCCTCACGCTCGCTTTTTCCCAGACGCTGTTTGAAAAGGCGCCGCCCGCGATGGATGAGGCATTGCGCGCCCGCGTCAAAGGCTTCTACCAGGCCTACATCGACAAGAAGTTCCGCGTCGCCTATGAGATGGTGGCCGAAGACAGCAAGGAAACCTTCCTCGCCGGCGGCAAGCCCAATATCGAGTCCTGCGAAATCACCAAGATTGAATACTCCGAGAACTTCACCAAGGGCGACGTTCTGGTGGGCTGCAAAGGCACCTTCTCTTTCCACGGCCAGATGATGAACGTCACTTTCCCGCTCAGCAGCAAATGGGTGATGACCGATAGCCAGTGGTGGTGGTCCGCCGTGCCTCCCAAGGGCCGCGAAACGCCGTGGGGCTTCTGGGGTGAGAAGGAGGGCGAAGGCGGCCCGAAAACTCCCGCTTCAGGCACCGGCACGGCCCCCGCCAGGCCCTCCGTGCCCGTCGATCCCCGGGCCATCGCCAACCAGATTCTGAATAGCGTCAAGGTTGACAAGACCGACGTACTTCTCCGCGGCTATGAAACATCCCGGGATGAAGTGCATATTAGCAACGGCATGCCCGGACCTGTAACGTTCACCGTCGACAAGATCGTCATGCCTGGTCTGATTATCAAGCCGTTGACCAAGGAATTGAACGCTGGCGAACAAGCCTCCATCCTGCTTGAATACAACGTGGACGACGCCAGCGTATCCTGCGGCGAGTGCGCCAAACGCGTAAAAGGCTCGGCCGTCCTGAATATCCACGTCTCCCCCACAGGCCAGACTTTCACCGTGAATATCGCCTTCGCCCTCCCGCCAGACGTCGAAAAGACCCTGCCGCCGGAGATCCGCAAACAACTCCCTAAGCCCAAGAGCTAGAACTTCGCCAGGCGAGGCGTATCGAGAGACCTCGCATCCCGATGATCGCCATGCCGCCCTGTTTTTAGACCTTCTCTGCTGCCTCACCCCTGCCGAAGTTCGCGGGCCGGCGCGAGTCCATTGCATCTCTGAAGCGTTGGCGCTCCTCACGCGTCAGACTACTCCAGCCCCGCGTGTAGCGAGCCTTCCGCATAGTCCGGCCCCAGCCACCAAGGCCGCCGAACAGTAACCGGCTCAGCAGAAGTAGCCCCAGCGCCTGCCAGAAGCTGATGGCAGGAAGGCGCAGGAGCGTCGGCATCAGCAGATTCCACAGACCTTCGGTTAGCAGCCCCGCGATCCCCACAAATACAATCGCGAACAGAATAGCGGGCGTTCCTACAAACCTTACTTTTTTCATTTTCCACCCCCTTCGTAACCCGATTCGTCGTAGATACGCTGAAGACGAATTCCCAGACGCTTTACGGCGTAATGTTTTCGCGAGAGCAACGTTCTTACACCCACGCCGGTTTCCGCGGAGATCTCCGCGAAGCTGCGCCCGTCGATCTCGTGCGCCAGAAACACCTCGCGCTGGCTTGGAGGCAATTCGCCCAACGCGGCTTCGATCTCGGCAAGCAAGACACCGCGGGCGAAGAACATATCTGGGCCGGCATCGGACGAGGGCAGCAGATCTTCGAGAATCCGTCTGCTTTCGTCTGCAACCGCTTGCGTCTTTCCGCGGCGGAATATATCCGCGATCCGGTTTCTGGCTACCTGCATCATCCACGCGCCTGCGTGCGCTACCGGCTTCATCAGCCGGTAAGCTTCCACGAGCTCATGAAAGACGTCTTGCAGAAGATCTTCGGGATCGATCTCATCCGGAATGCGTCTGCGGATGTATGCGAGCAGGCGGCGCCTCTCGCTCTCGAAGATCCGCGAAAGATGCTGATCTTCCTCCGCCCGATCCTGAGTCATTGCCAGCTCTTTCATCGTCCTATGTATAGACGAAATCGCCGCCGAAATATTTTATTGCGGCGGACGAAAAATGGCATCGCCGATGTTCCCCGCATAAAGTCAATATGCTTTCGATGTGCTTCTGAAAGGACCTTCCCGCTTAGCTTTGGGACGTGAAGTTCCTAAATTGGTTTGACGCCGGATCGGACCCACAGACTAACAAAATGCTCTAAAAGAGATCGAACGGGGTTTGCGGCCGTTGAGTGACCCGGCCGGTATCCATTTCTAACGGTCCTTCAACTTGGCCATCGCCTCGCGTTTCAATCCTGTCCAGAATTCGAATCATCTCCCGAACATACTCGCTGGGAGTGCTTTATTCGCTCTGCGTCTGTTCCTCGACGTATTCTCTCAAGTCGTCCGGCAAGGAAATGTTCATGGACGTCATGCTTCAAGAATAGATCCCCGGCGCCTCGTGCCCCAGCGCCCGCACGTACTCCACATATGACCCCGGATACACCCGCGGATTCCGATCCCTTCCGCTCTCCCCGCCCAGCTCCAGCACGCGCGACCCCAGCCCCCGCAGAAACATCCGGTCGTGGGAAACGAAAATCATCGTCCCCTCGAATTCCTTCAGCGCCGCCACCAGCATCTCCTTGGTCGCCAGGTCCAGGTGATTGGTCGGCTCATCCAGCACCAGAAAATTCGGAGGATTGTACAGCATCCTGGCCATCGCCAGCCGCGATTTCTCGCCGCCCGACAGAGACCGGATCCGCTTGTCCACGTCGTCGCCTGAAAACTGGAACGCGCCTGCCAGCGTTCGCAGCGCGCCGATTCCATCCTGGGGAAAATCGTTCTGCAGCTGCTCGATCACGGTAAGATCCGCGTCCAGCACGTCCAGCGACTGCTGCGCGAAATATCCCATGTTCAAGCTCGCGCCCAGCCGCACGCTCCCCGAATCCGGCGTGCTCGCCCCCGCGATCATTTTCAGCAGCGTGGTCTTGCCCGCGCCGTTCTTCCCCATCACCGCCCAGCGCTCTCCCCGGCGGATGGTTAAATTGAATCCCTGGTAGATCGTCCGCGGCCCGTAACTCTTGTGCAGATCCTCCAGCACCGCCACCTGATCGCCCGAGCGCGGCGGGATTCGAAACTCGAACTTCACCACCTGCCGCTTCTTCGGCAGCTCGATCTTCTCAATCTTGTCTAGCGCCTTGATGCGGCTCTGTACCTGCGCCGCCTTGGCCGCATGCGTCCGGAAGCGGTCGATAAAGCGTTGCTCCTTGGCCAGCATGGACTGCTGCCGCGCAAATGCCGCCTGCTGGTTGGTCTCGCGAATCGCGCGTTCCCGCTCGTAAAAATCGTAATCGCCCGTGTACGCGATAATCTCACCCGCATCGATCTCCGCAATCTTCGAAACGATGCGATTCAGAAACTCGCGATCGTGTGAAGTCATCAGCAGCGCGCCCGGGAATGATTTGAGAAACTGTTCCAGCCAGATGATCGATTCAATATCCAGATGGTTGGTGGGCTCGTCCATCAGCAGCACGTCCGGACGCCCCAGCAGCACCCGCGCCAGCGCCACGCGCATCTTCCATCCGCCCGACAGCGCCCCCACGTCGCCGTCGATCTGATCGTCCTCGAAGCCCAGTCCATGCAGCACCTCGCGCGCCTGTGCCTCCAGCGTATACCCGCCCAGATGCTCGTACTCTTCCTGCACATCGCCGAATCGCGCGAGAATGCGATCCATCTCGCCGGCCCGCTCGGGATCTTCCAGTGCGTACTGCAGCGATTCCAGTTCGTGATGCAGATCCCCCGCGCGGCCGCTCCCCGCGATGGCTTCATCCAGTACCGACCGCCCTTGCATCTCTTCCACGTCCTGCCGAAAATAACCAATGGTCATTTTCTTTGGGACTGACACGTCCCCTTCATCCGGCGCTTCTTCCCCCACCACCATGCGAAAAAGTGTAGTCTTGCCCGACCCGTTGGGACCCACCAGTCCCACCTTTTCCCCTGGGTTCAACTGAAACGAAGCGTCAACAAAAATCAACTGCTTCCCATACTGCTTGTGGATATTCGAAAACGAAATCATCTAATCGCGTTTATCCGCGTTCTTCAGCGCCGTCGGATGCCGCGGCTGATACAACCCCAGATCGCCGCCGCTCGGCAATCGCACGCTCGTCCTCAATCCCCATCCCGCATCGGCGATTTCCGCGCAATGGACCCCGCGGCCTTTCAACTCCTCCACTACCGTCGCCAGATCCTCGCACATCAAATACATCTCCGCGCCGAATTTCTCCCCCGGATGTATCGCCATCTCCGCCGGAGGCAGCGCGAAGATCAACCACCCTCGCCCCGCATCCACTGACGGAAACTTCAACACATCGGCGAAAAATGTCCGATCCGCCTCCGCATCCTTGCTGAACAGCAGAACATGCGCCCCGTTAACCATGTGCGCACTCCGCCACGGCCGCCACCGCACGCTCGCACTCCTCGCGGCTCACGCCGTAATGCGTCACCGCCCGCATCTGCCGGGCATTCGCGTTGCTCATACGCACTCCCCGCCCCTTCAACTTCTCGATAAACTCCCGCGTCTTCATCCCCGTCGCGCTGACATCGAACACCACGATATTCGTTCTCACTGCCGCTGGATCCAGTCCGATCCCCGGAATTTTCGCTATCTCCCCCGCCAAAAAACGCGCGTTCGCATGATCCTCGCCCAGCCGCTGCGGCATTTCCTCCAGCGCGATCAATCCCGCCGCCGCCAGCACGCCCGCCTGCCGCATCCCGCCCCCCAGCCGCTTGCGATACAGCCGCGCCTCCGCGATGTCCTCAGCGCTGCCCGCCAGCATCGACCCCACCGGCGCACCCAGCCCCTTCGACAGACAGAACATCACCGTGTCCGCATGGGCCGCGATCTCGCTCACCGGAACTCCCAGCGCGCATCCCGCGTTAAAAATCCGCGCGCCGTCCATATGCACCTTGATCCCACGATCGTGCGCCCTCCCGCACACATCCTTCAGCACATCCATGGGCCACACCACGCCCCCCGCCATGTTGTGCGTGTTCTCAATCACTATCAGACTGGTGGCCGCCGCGTGCTCGCTACCCACCCGGATCTCCGGCTCAATCAGGTCCCACCGCAGAATCCCGTCTGCCGACCGCAGCGGCCGGATCAAGCATCCCGAGAACCAGGCGATCATCGACAGTTCCCAATCCAGCAGATGCGCGCGCGCCTCGCAAATCACTTCCTCACCGTGCCGCGTGTGAACCTTTACGGCCATGGTGTTGCCCATGGTGCCCGTGGGCACGAACACGGCCGCTTCCTTGCCCATCACCTCAGCCGCGCGAGACTCCAGACGATTGATGGTCGGGTCCTCACCGTACACGTCGTCGCCCACCTCGGCTTCGGCCATCGCCCGCCGCATCGCCGCGGTAGGAAGTGTAACGGTATCGCTTCGCAGATCGATCACGCGCCGATAAACTCCTCGAAGACTTCGTTGGAAAACAGCACGCCGCGGTCGGAAAGCCGCAGCGAATCTCCCGCGCGTTCCAGCAGCCCTGCATCCAGAAACCGCCGGATCGGCGTCTCGAACCGCGCCCATTCCTCCGCCCTCGGCCGGATTCCCGCCGCCAGACGAAGACCCACAAAGAAGCGCTCTTCCATCGCATCGGCGGCCACCGAATCCATCCTCGCGCTGCCGCCCGCTCGCATAAGCTCCACGTACTCGCCCGCCGATTCCACGTTCTGCCAGCGCATCACGCCGTCAAACGAGTGCGCATCCGCGCCGAAACCGAAATACGGCTCCAGATTCCAGTACTTCAGGTTGTGCCGAGACTCCCACCCCGGCGTCGCGAAATTCGAAATCTCGTAGCGGCGAATCCCCAGCGCCTCCAGGCGCGCCAGTGCCGTTTCATAGAACTCCACTATCCGTTCGTCACTCGGCACATCCGACGCTCCGTACCGTTTGCCGTTCAGCAGCACCTCGCGCCCCAGTCGGCTGTCCTCGTCCACTTCCAGCATGTATACCGAAACGTGCGGCGGCGCGATCCGCTCGATCCAATCCAGCGAAGCGCGCCAGCTCTCCGCCGTCTGTCCCGCCAGCCCCGCGATCAGGTCCAGGTTGAGATTCTCAATCCCCGCTTCCCTCAAAACGTCCACATCCCGCGTCACAACTTCGGCGTTGTGCTTGCGTCCCGTACGCGCCAGCTCCTTCGGATCGAATGATTGCACTCCTAGACTGACGCGATTGATCCCCGCTTCGCGCCACGCTCGCGCCTTCTCTCCGGTGATCGAGCCCGGCGCCGCTTCCATCGTCGCTTCCGCCCAGGGACGCCCGGGAATCGTGGCCAGCACCCGCTCCAGATCGTGCGCATCCAATTGGCTGGGAGTCCCGCCGCCCAGATATACGGTGTCCGGAACGCCGCTCCACCCCTTCAACTCGATCGCCAGCGCATCCACGTAACTGCGCTCCAGCTCCCGCGGAAAAACTCCCGACGCAAAATTGCAGTACGTGCATTTCTGCGCGCAAAACGGATACGAAATATACAGGCCCGGCATCAGAGAGTGACTTCCGCTCCCAGATGCCGGCGAATCGCCGCTTGAATCAAATCGTTCAGCGACTCGCCCGATTCCGGCAGCACGAACGCGCCCCGCGCCGCGTCCCACCCCAGCTTGTAACTCTTCGATTGCGCCGATACCCAGATCTGGCGCACCGGCGTATTCGGGCTCACCACGAACTTCGCCGGAGGCTCCTCAAATTCGATGGCCAGCGCCCCCGAATTGAAGTCCGCCTCAAACCCCGCATCCTCGGACGCGGCCGTCAGCTTGCGATACAGCCCGTCCAGCGCCTGATCCGCTTTCGTTTTGAACTCTTGTTCGTCCATAGGGTGGGGTCGATGTCCAATTTTAACAGTCTCGCCTCGCGAAATCCCCGAATCCTTTGGGCCCATGCACTCATCTGCTAACCTTGGACCGTTGTCTGGTTCCTCGCCGAATTGCGCCTCTATGGAAGCCGCCTGTCTACGCCACTCCGAAATCCCCCACACCAGCCGGCTTTTTCTGGATTTCCAGTATCACTTCGATCGTGTAGCCGAATTCTACGCGGGCTCCCCCACTGACCCTGCTTCCTACACCGCCGCTGCCCAGGCCATCCAGTATCCCGATGACCGCCGCGCAGCGCTGGTATCCGCCCTGCGCGCCCGCAATCCCGAATCCCCAGCGCTCGTTCGCCTTGCCGAGCCCGGTACCGTCGCTGTCGTCACCGGCCAGCAAGTCGGACTGTTCTCCGGCCCCGCGTACACCATCTATAAAGCCCTCACCGCCGTCCGCCTGGCCGCGCAGCTGACAGAACGCGGCATCCCCGCAGTCCCCATCTTCTGGCTGGCCACAGAGGATCACGACTTCGCCGAAATCAACCACTGTTACGTTTATGACCAGCGTCATCAGCCCGTCGCGCTTTCCGTGGAAGCGCACGCGTCGGACCGTCCCGTAGGCACCATCCCCGTCGTCAACCCGCCGTTCGATCTTCTCGCAAGCGCGCTCTCGGCGTTTCCCCATGGCGAGGAAATCACCGCCCTGGTTCGCGAAGCGTACAGCCAAGGCGCAACGTTCGGCACTTCATTCCAGCATCTGCTCGAGCGTCTGCTGGCCGGCCGCGGTCTGCTGTTCCTCGATCCCCTCGATGAACCTCTGCGCCGCATCGCCGCGCCGCTGCTGGCCGATGCCCTGCGGCAGACACCCGACCTGAACGTCGCGCTGCTCGAACGCAATCGCCGCCTGGAACAGGCCGGCTACCACGCGCAAGTGCACGTGGAACAGAAAACATCTCTGCTGTTTTTGCTCGAAGACGGCCAGCGGATCGCGCTTCGGCGTCAGGATCGCTCATACATTTCAAAGGACCGCCGATTCAGCGAAGCCGAGCTGGCAGCGCGCCCGGAGGATCTTTCGCCCAATGCGCTGCTGCGTCCCGTGATGCAGGATTATCTGCTGCCCACCATTGCGTACGTCGGCGGTCCAGCCGAGCTGGCTTATCTCGCGCAGTCGCGAGTGCTCTACGATAAGCTGCTGGGACGCATGCCCGTGGCTGTGGCCCGCACGGCATTTACGCTGCTCGGCGTGCCCGCCGCGCAAGAAATGCGAGATTACCATCTCACCTTACAGAGCTTCTTTCAGGCCCAGAATGGTGGCGTCGGCGAATTAATCGCGCATCGTATGTTGCCCGCGGATCTGGTATCCCAATTCGGCGTGGTGCGCGAGCACTCAGCCGGCGAGCTCGACAAATTGCGCGCGGACCTTGCCGCGTTCGATCCCACGCTCGCCGCCGCCCTCGACAAAAGCCGCGCCAAGATCCTGTATCAGATCTCGAAACTGGAGCACAAAACCTCCCGCGAGCTCCTGCGCCGGACTGAGCGCATCCAGTCCCAGGCCGAGTCGCTCACCGGCCTCGTCTACCCCGCCAAACACGTCCAGGAACGTTACTATTCCATCCTCCCGTTCCTCGCCGAACATGGTTTGGACCTGATCCCCCGCCTGTACGAAAATGTAAACCTGGATTGCCCCGACCACCGCATCCTGGTAGTCTAATCGCCAATTGACAACCGACCCCTACTACCGACCGCTACTGTCAGCCCGGAACGTGTGGGGCAGGTTAGCAACCTGCGGCCGATTAGCAATCGGCCCTGTCCGGGTTTTCCGCCAGACCGATCCTCAGAAGCCATCCCCCACATGCGAATCAACCCCGTAAAACACGCCCTCGCCGCCGGCAAAACCCAGCTCGGCTGCGGTTTCGCCCAGCTCCGCTCCCCCGATGTCGCCCGCATTCTCGCGGCCGCCGGATTCCACTGGGCCTTCCTCGACGCCGAACACGGCGGCTTCGGCATCGAAACGTTGCAGGACCTTTGCCGCGTCTCCGTGCTCGCCGGCCTCAGCCCCATCGTCCGCGTGGCCGATCTTCAGTACGCGCTCATCGCGCGCGCTCTCGACAACGGCGCCGACGGCATCATCTTCCCCCGCGTCGAATCGCCTGAGATCCTGGAGCGCGCCGTCAGCTGGACCAAATTTCCTCCCGCCGGCGTCCGCGGCTTCGGACTTACGCCGCTGCAGGTGGATCACGAAAAGGCCACCATCCCCCAGATCATCGAGCACAAGAACGCGAACACCATGGTGGTGCTCCAGATCGAAACGAAGCGCGCGGTGGAAGCCCGCAACGAGCTTCTCTCGGTCCCCGGCGTCGATACGGTAATGGTAGGCCCGGTCGATCTGTCGATCTCGCTCGGCGTCCCCGGCGATTTCCAGCATCCCAAAATGGTGGAAGCCATGGAGCAGATCCGCGACGCTTGTAACGCCCACGGCGTCACCCCCGGCACCCAGACCCGGTCACTGGCGCTCGCCAAATTCTGGAAAGATCGCGGCATGCGCTTCCTCGGCTGCTCCAGCGAAACCGGCATGCTATTCGAAAAAGCCTCTGAAATCGTGCAGGCTCTCAGTTGACGCTGATATAGTAGTAGCGTCCCACCCCGGCTGGAGTGGCGGAACTGGCAGACGCACGGGACTCAAAATCCCGCGGCCTTCACTGGCCATGTGGGTTCGACCCCCACCTCCAGCACCATCCTGAATCACGAGTCTGGCAAAAGGTATCCCGGATGCCCTAGACTTAAGATCAAGTGAGCGCCACAACCAAGAAGGGCAGGAGCATTTTCCTGAGCTATGCCAGGACCGATCAAGGGCCGGCTCAAAGAACTGCCGATCTACTGCGCAAGGCTGGTTTCCAGGTGTGGGACCCCGACCAGGAAATCCTGCCCGGTGCGGATTGGACCGTTGAACTCAAGTCCGCCTTGGACTCGGCCCAAGCCATGCTCGTGTTTATCTCTCCCGCGGCCATGGAATCGCGATCGGTCTCCCATGAAATCGAATATGCATTGGGCGCCAGACATCTTAGTGGCCGCCTCATTCCAGTTGTTGTGCGCCCGACAAAAGACGCTCCCTGGATTTTCAAGCTGCTCCGATCCGTGCGTTACCAGGGCCCCACCAAGACGAGCCACGAGATTATTGAGCTGTTGAGCCAGCCCGCCGATGTCCCGCAACCGAAACGCCGCGCCGGCTGAAGTATTCATCTCCCATTCCAGCAAGAACGCGACCTTCGCAAGCCGCCTGGCACGAGTGCTGGCCGCTCACGGAATCAAGTCATTTTTGAGCAAGCAGCACATCCGAGGGGCGCAAGAATGGCATGATGAGATCGGCGCTGCCCTCCAACGCTGCGATTGGTTCCTGGTGGTTCTGTCGCCTAAGTCCGTGTGCTCAAAATGGGTAAAACACGAATTGATTTACGCTTTACAAGACGACCGATACAGGGAACGCATCATCCCGGTCCTGTACAAAATGTGCGATCTCGGCAGATTGTCTTGGACGTTATCGGCCCTTCAGCGAGTCGACTTCCGGAAAGACTTTAATCACGGATGTAGAGAGTTGTTGGCCATCTGGGGATTGGATTACAAGCCTGCGTAGTCTAATCGCCGCTCCTCAACGTGGCCCCACCCGCACTACCGAATACGACCTCCCAATCCCGGCCCATCCTCCTCGTCATCCGGAGCTTCCTTCGCCCGAATCCGCGCCGCTCCGGCCTCCTCCTTAAACCCGTATTCCTCGCAAATCTGGCCGTATGCCAGCCACGCTTTTGCGCTCAAGTGAAAGTAATCCTGTTTATCTACCGCACGCAGCAGATTCTGCATCGCCTCGTCAGGCTGGTGCAGCGCGGCCTGTAGAACCGCCATCGCGAAGCTGAGGGCATCGTTCTGATAGCCGGCCTTCTTCAGTTTTTCAAGAACGTCGCCGTTCGGCTTGCCGGCATCCACCGAAATCCAGGCCGCCAGGACCTGCTCGTTCGTCCCCCCCTCAGGTGCCAGCAACTTCTTCGTCCAGACTTCGGCGCCCGCGTCGTCACCAAGATGCGCTTTCGTCAGAACCACCATGCTCGTGGCGAAAGTGTTCGTCGGATTCGCGGTCGCTCGCCTTTGCGCCTCGGCCTCGAGTTCCTTCCAGTTTCCCGAACCAACCGTGGCTTTCAAAAGGTATCGGAATCCCTCCTCCGAGAAAAGCTTCGTTTGGATCAGCCGCTTGGCCACCACCGTCAAATCGTCCCACTTCCTGGCGCGCGCGAGAGTTTCACTCAACGCTTTGTCCAACTGGTCGCGCTCGAGTGTAGTGGCCACGTTTAGCCGGGTTGTGCGAAGCAACTGGATGGATGCGGCGTCAGCTCGCCCCGCGCCAATCAGACTCGCCGCCGCTAATCGGATCGCAGCCGGGGCCCGCAGCGCTGCCGTCGTGCCTGACCAGATACTTTTTACGGGCGGCAGTCCCGTCCCGTCGGATCGAGCCTCGGCATCAGACACCACACGGTCCAGCCACCACTGCGCTCCAGCGAGGTCTTTCTTCTCTAGCAGCGTCAGAACCAAATCGCCCACCGCATCGAGTCCGTCTGGGAAAACGCCAATGATCCGCTGCTTGCCTCTCTCATTCACCACATACATAGCGGGGAATTGACCCCACCCCGGCATCGTCGACTTGATCCGGTATCCGTGTTTCTCATCTCCGGCCTTCTCGAACGCCGTCAGGCTCGAGACGTAGTCCAGCAAGGCCTCGTCCTCCATCCCCATGCCTGCCAGATCCTTTTTGATACCCGCCACTGCATTCGCCATCGCTGGCGCCGCCCGTTGCCAGCTATCTGACCGGTACGTCGCAGCCAATAGCGTTCCCATCGTCTCCTCGATCGATGTGCCGCGCATTCCTTCCACCAATAAATGTTGCACCGGCCACGCTGGATCGTTCTCAGGCAAAATCGTGTCTTCCCAATGCTTCACTTTGCCGAGCAGCTCGGCCTGTGTCGTCAGGCTAGGCATGTTGCCCACGCGCGCCGCCGCGCTCATGAAACTCTGCGCCAGTGCGTATTGGCGCATCATCGAAAGTGTATAAGAAATGCTGCCTAGCGCGATTCCTCGTTGACGCGCATCGCCCTGCCCCGTCGTGGCGCTTGCCATTCCTCGCGCCGCTCCGTCCTGTAGTGCCTGGATCAACGGGAGGATTTGAGCCTGGAACGGCTCGACGCATTTCTTGGCTTCTTCCTTTGCGGCGTCCAGTTGACCTGTCCGAAGCAGCGTTATCGCCAGATTTTGGTGCGGCTGCGCTATTTTGTTCTTCTCGATCAGCTCACGGTATATCGTAATCGACTCCTCCACGCGACTGTCCTTTGCATAGCGCCAGCCGCGCCCGTCGTGCTCCAGGAGGATCGCCAGATTCATCTTGCCCGTGTAGTCGGTTGGTTCCAGCTCCACTACCTTGCGCAAACACTTCTCCGCTTCCGCGTAGTTCCAATTGCCCTTCATCGGACGGCCAAAGGTGTCGTGCTGATAAGTCCACCCTAGAGTGGCCCACGCTGCCGCCGCCTTCGGATCCAGCCGCACCGCCTCCCTGGCTTCATCCAGCGCGACCCCGCCCATTCCTGCCCCGATCAGAATCCGGGCGAAACGCGCGTGGGCCATGGCGTTGCCGCTATCCTGCTTCACGTGGTCTCGCAGCAGCGCGACCGCCTTTCCCATTTGGCCCGTGGCAACCAACTCGCTGGTTTCCGGCAGAAATACCAGCACCTCGGGCTGCCGCCGGTTGAGCTTTCGGTACGCTGCCCGAAACGCCTCCACCTCTTCCGCGGTCCACCTGCGCTTCGCGCTATCGAAACGGTAGACCGCCTCCATCGTCCCGTCTGTGTTGAATGTGTATTTGAGCGAGAGCGCCGCCGGCCCCAGCTTCAATTCCGCCGGCTCCGGTTTCGAACTGAGCTTGAATCCAACCGGTGGAACAATTCGATAACGGTACTCTGACTGGAAGGGGAAGGCGAACACAAAATCGTGCTGGCGTGGTTTAGCCGGCTCGTCCCCCTTTTCGGAATACGACTCCGCCAGGCCATACGGCAGAGATTCCAACACCGCGGATGGCAGGAGCGCTGCTCCCGCATCTTCGGTGCCCGTGGTGGCCACCGCTGCTTGATTCGCCGTCGCCTCAATCCGATATGGACCACTGAAATCGTCTTTCGTCATCACCCTGTAGGCGCCCAGTGACTTCGCTGCGAATACAGTCTTCACCAACGCTTCCAACGCCTGCTTCGCGCGTTTGCCGTCGCCGCCGTACGTGGTGCGTGCGTTGGTTTCATACCATCCACCGCTCCCCTCCAGCACGGCCTTGACCTCCCCGGCGCCCAGTTCGCTCATCTTCATCTCAATCTTGTTCCGCTGCCAGTTTTCCTCCGCCTTCGATTCCGGCGTCTTCACTAATGCCGTGGTCCCAGCGTTCGCGATCAGTGCCAGCCGGCCCTGGTCGCCAGGCGGAAGCATTCCCACGCGAACCTCTGCCGCGGTGGCATCAATCCACAGCGGCGGCTTAGCATCGACATAGACGATAGCGTGATCGAATTGGCCCAAGCCAGGAGTGCCGGCATCTACGTCCGGCCCAAAACCGGACAATAGTAAGGCGACGTCCGCTTTCAGGCCTGCCTCGCGGAGCATCGCCACCAACACAGTTGCTTTATCCTTGCAATCTCCATACCCGCGGCTCACAGCATCCGCTGGTCTCACCGGCACAATAGCCGCTTCACCGAACTCCACACCGGTGTAGCGGATCCACTTGTGCAGTTTCGCCGTCAGCTGCGTTGCGATTTCTCGTGGACTGCCCTGCCGGTCGATGGCTTCCAGCCGCAGCCCGCCCTCGCCGCTGCCGATTTTCGCGTTCACGATCGCTGCATAGGCCGTCGCAACCGATTGCCAGGAACTGCCGGTGGAAAATGACAGGTATGGGAAACTCGATTCGTCGAAGGGAAGGTTCCCTTCGTACTCCTTCGGTGGATCAGATGGCCCCAACTCCACCTCGATCCTCGCCCCTTCCTTGCCCGTTTCCCGCTTCATCGCTGACTCCGGGATCAATCGTGCCGCCATTCGCAGTACCACTCCGGGCTCCGCCTGAATTACCGCGTGAAATCGCTCCATTGCTGTAGCGCGATTCACCAAAATCCGATGCGTCGTTCCGGCGTTCAGCATCGGAATCCTGTCGCGGACCTTGATTTCGTATTCCACCAGCGCGCCGGCTGCAACGGCAGGCAGCGGAGCGCGCAAGACTCGTGCGTCCGAGAAAATATTCGACTCAAATTCGCGCATGGGAGAGTCGGCGATTGTGTTGACGTCCAACCACCGGACCTTCCCGTCCCCCGTAATTACCCGCGCCCGCAATTCCGGTTTGTCCTGGTACCAGGGCTGATACTGCTGTTCCATTGCCGACCACTCCTCCACCGCCTCCTGCTGATTCACTCGGTACACCTGCCGAATAATCGCTTCCACCCGGCCGTCTGCGCGGATGCGGTATTGATGTTCGCTGAGAAGTATGATCACCTCAGGGTGGTCGGCCCGCGTCACCGCCGTAGCCGCACGCATTAAAGCTTGCGTGTCTTCGGAAAACGGAGCGCTCCAGGGTTGGGCGCTAAACGCCAGAGGGGCCAGTGATGCTGACAGAAATGCAGCACCCCAACGAATAAATATATGCATCAACCCCGATCCCATCACAAACCACGTAACCTGAACCTAGCCCTCGTGAGCATCCGGTTATCCTGGTACCCGTTGGAGGACTCTTGCCGATACCCGACTAC
Source organism: Acidobacteriota bacterium (assembly GCA_030776455.1). Taxonomy (GTDB): domain Bacteria; phylum Acidobacteriota; class Terriglobia; order Bryobacterales; family Bryobacteraceae; genus JALYHQ01. The sequence goes on from JALYHQ010000097.1 coordinate 105,939, forward strand.
CAGGCACTCATGCTCCCGTTCCTCACCGCAATGTCCGATGGCGTCGTCCGGCGTGCCACGGACGTCGGCATCATCCTTGCAGCGCAATTGTCTATGAGCGATGCGGAAAAGACTGAAAGGATCCCGAGCGGCCAGTCCAGATCTTCGAGAACCGAGTCGGATGGGCCAGGACCTACCTCAAGAAGGCCGGTTTGATCGAGCCTGTCCTTCGTGGTCAGTATCGAATAACTCTACGAGGCTCGGATGTGTTGAAATCGAAGCCGCTGAAGATAGATGTCGCTTTCCTCAAACAGTTCCCGGAATTCGTCGAATTCCTCAGCCCAAAGAGTGATGCTCAGACGCCGGGAAGCGACGCGGCGGTAACGCCGGAGAATCAGACGCCCCTGGAAATCTTGGAGAATGCTTACCAACGATTGAGACGCGAACTGGCGGACGAACTTCTCCAAACAGTCCGGTCTGCAACCCCGGCATTTTTTGAGCACCTCGTCGTCGACCTCTTGGTAGCGATGGGCTACGGCGGATCGCTGAAGGACGCGGGTCAAGCGCTAGGTCGTACGGGCGATGACGGCATCGACGGCATTATCAAAGAGGACCGCCTGGGCCTCGATGCGGTTTACATTCAAGCGAAGCGGTGGACCGCGTCGGTTGGTCGTCCCGAGATCCAGGCTTTCGCGGGCAGCCTGGAAGGCCAGCGCGCTCGCAAGGGCGTCTTCATCACAACCTCGCAGTTCAGCAAAGACGCCGACGAGTATGTGAAACGAATAGAAAAACGCATCGTTCTGATTAACGGCGAGCAACTCGCGCAGTTAATGATAGAACACGATGTTGGTGTTGACTTGGTCAATACTTATAAAGTCAAAAAGCTGGACCGGGATTACTTCGACGAATAGTCTTAGCGCCCCGCGGCATGATGAACACCCATCAGCACCATGCACGCCACCATCTGCTGCCGTTGCGCGACAATCCGCCTCCGTCCGGCCGGAACCAAGACCCGATCAATCTCGTGTTGATCCATATTGCCTAGCGAGGCCTCCAGCGCCAGCAAACTCAACCGTCCAATAGCTTCGTACTTATCCAAGCGATCCCTCGCCCGAAGCTGGCAATCGGGATCCAGCTCGAAGTACTCGGGATATGTCGTCGCTAGATACCGTCGGCTGTCGTCGTCTGAAACAGAGTCCCGCAGGAACTCGCTTACTGTCTGCGCCACATTCTTCATCAGCTCGGCATACGCATCCATCTGCTTGACCGATGCATCCACCACCGCTTGAAATACGCCGGAGATCAGCCCGCCAACGAACTTCGGAAAGTCCACCTCGCCGGGCGCGTTCCTGGTATCTTGCACAATGGTCACCGCGCCCGGCAGCGTGTTTGCCTTGATTGATTCCGGCGCCGCGAGGTATGCGGCCACTTGCGTCATATCCCGCGCGACCTGATTTTGCCGTTCAGCCGGCAATCCTCTGAACGCGTGACTGCTCGTGAGCAAATCCTTGACGTGACTCCGTACCAGCGTCAAGACCTCGGGATCGCTTGCTTCGTCCGCCACAATGCCTCTAGAACTTCGTCAGGTCCGGCCCGCGCGCGCTTTGAGGCCGCCGATTTGTTGCAGGATGCCCAGCAAGTCCCAGTTGACGTGACTGGAAACGAACTTTCCGCCGTCGATCGTGTAGATATTGATCCCGCTGAAAGATACCCGGCGCCCCGTCGGCTTGACTCCCATCCAAACGCCCTTATGAGTACCGCGCGCCGTCCAGCGCGTCACCACCTGGTTGTCGGCGCTCACCTGTTCAATAATGTTGTGCCGCAGGCCGGGGAAGGCTAGGTACAACATTTGATAAAAGCGCTTGGCCTCGCCCAGTCTCATCGGTTTCCCGAAGCCCGGAAGGTTCAGCTTGTAGGACGGTGCGAAAAGCTCGTCCAGAATGCCGAAATTGCCTTTATCCAGCTCCGCAAAGCGCCGCCGGACCATGTCCTTGCCGGACTCGATGCTTTTCGTATTGTTGGGCATGTTTGCTGATCATATCATCCTCGCCGGTCACCAGCCGCCCAAAATCGCATTTTCGTTTCCTCTTCAAGCACTTCCAGGCGTTTCCCGCGCCTGATTTTTCTCGTAGTTCCTGACCCCATGCTACTTTCCACTCGGAGGCAGTTTATGTCAAGCAACCCAGTTACTATGAATCCTGACGAGGCCCGCGCAGCGCGCAATCGCGCCAACGCGGCCCATTCCACCGGACCGAAAACAGAGGCGGGCAAGAAACGCTCCTCCCTCAACGCCTACCGTCACGGCCTCACCGGCCACACCATCATCCTGCCCGTCGAGGACCTGGATGCCTACCACACGTTCACGCGGAAATTCTTCGTTGAGTTCAAGCCGCAGAGTATGCTCGAAAACCAACTCGTACAATCTCTCGCCGACACCGCGTGGCGCATGAATCGCGTTCCCGCGCTCGAAAATAACTTGATCGCTCTCGGATTTGCAGAGCACGAAAACAAAATTGTCACCGAACATCCCCAGATTCACGCCGCGCTCGTCATCATCCATGCGCTCCGCGAACAGATCCAGGCCTTCAACGCCCTCAGCATGCACAGCCAGCGCCTCTCGCGCCAGTTCCACAACATCGTCAAGCAGCTCCGCCAAGTCCAGGCCGAGCGTCGCGCCCATGAAAACAAGCCAGTTACCACTCGTGGCTTCGTTTTTTCAAAGCCTTCTGACGTGCGTCCGATTAGCGCCCCCCGAGCCGATGTCCCAGCATCCCTGCCCCGTCCCGACGTCCCGAAACCCTCCGAATCCACGTCACCGGAGGTCAAATAATCGTCAATCCACTGCCGCCCGACAATCGCCGCGATCCTTCGACGCCAGAGCCTTGCCTACTCCACCACCAGAACCTTCACCCGCGACCCATCCCGCCCCCCGCGATACACCCGCTCAGTCGCCTTCTTGAAATCGTCGGCCTTCGCCGTCGGGATATCCAGAAACTGCTGCGGGTTCCGATCCACCAACGGAAACCACGTGCTCTGAATCTGCACCATGATCCGATGTCCACTCCGAAAAGTGTGGCAAACATCCGGCATCGAAAATTCGATCCTGTCCGGCTTGCCCGGCTGAAACGGCTCCGGCTTCGCGAGGCTGTGCCGGAACTTCCCACGGAACGGCTCGCCTCGCACCAGTTGCTGATAGCCGCCCATTTGCAAATTCTTCGGATTCGGATCCGGATTTGGAAAATCTCCCGGATACACGTCGATCAGCTTCACGATGAAATCGGAATCGGTCCCAGTCGTCGAAACATTCAGCGCCGGCGACACCGGACCCGCGATCGTCACATCATGCTCCAGCGGCTCCGTCTGGTACACCAGAACATCGGGGCGCGTCGCGGCGAAGCGCTGATCGTAAGTCATGTAATCGCCCGGCATCCCCGCGCCGATTCCCGCCTGCACCGGTACTGGCTTCGCGGGGTCGCTCGGATATTCGTCAAACCCCGCCGCCGCGCTCTCGGAGAAACTGAGCTTCCCTCCCGCGCCAAAGTGCAGCGTTCGCTCAACCGCGTTTTTCGGAGGCCATGCCTCGAAGCGCCGCCACTGATTCGTCCCCGTCTCGAACAACCACGCCTTCGGGATCTTTCCGTCCGGTGCCCCTTTCAATCCATCGCCCTTGCCCTTCAAGTGCTCGACAAAAAACGGCAGCTCGATGTGCTCGCGAAAATACTCGCCGGTCTTCGACGCGAAGTTCAAGTCGCCCAGCGTCAGTCCATCTCCACGCGACCAACCGCCGTGCGACCACGGACCCATCACCAGCGTGTTGCCCGATTTGCCCCCGTCCTGCTCCACCGCCCGAAACAGTTTCAGCGGACCCGCCAGATCCTCGGCGTCGTACCATCCGCCCACGAACAGCGCCGCCGGCGTCACGTTGTGCATATGCGGCGACTGCGCTCTCGTTGCCCAGAATTCGTCGTAGGTCGCGTGCTTCAGCAAATCGCTCCAGTACACATTCGCGTTCTTGAAATACAACTCGCCCGCATTGGCCAGCGGACCCATGCGCAGGAAAAACTCATACTGGTCCGGCGTCCCGTAATCGAAACGTTGCGACGCCGGTGGACGCTGCGGATCGGCGCCCCGCGGCTTGAAGTTCGAATAGAATCCGAAATTCGCCGCCAAGTGAAACGCGCCGTTGTGATACCCATCGTCGCCGTTCCCCACATCCCCCATTGGCGCTTGCGGCGAAACCGCCTTCAATGCCGGATGCGCGTTCATCAAACTGTATGCCGCGAAAAATCCCGGATACGAAATGCCCCAGATCCCCACCCGTCCGTTGTTATTGGGAACATTCTTCACCAGCCACTCGATCGTGTCGTAGGTGTCGGTGCTCTCGTCCGTATCCGCCGGACCCGAGAAGTGCGTCTTGTGGGCGGGAACATCGATAAAGGTGCCCTCCGAAAGATACCGCCCGCGCACATCCTGATACGCGAACGTGAATCCTTCCTTCGTGAACAACTCCGATGGCCCCACCACCGGCCGGTAATTGTCCACCCCATACGGCGCCACCGAATACGGCGTCCGCATCATCAGAATCGGATACGGCTTCCCCAAATCCTTCGGCACATACACCACCGTGAACAACTTGACCCCATCCCGCATCGGCACGCGGTACTCGTATTTCGTGTAATGCTCCCGCGTATATTCAACTTGCTTCCTCACCACATCCGCAGCCGGAGGCTGCGCATACGCCACCATCGCAACCCCAATCAGCAAACCCCGCATCTTCCGCATTCCGTCTCCCTTCCCGTCATTCGTAGGGCAGGCCTCCCGGCCTGCCCCCCGTCCAGCCTCAAACCTTGTCCCGCAACAATCATCGTCCCCCCTCAAGCCTTCGGATGCGCCCGGTCATACACCCCCATCAGATCCGTCAGCGAAACCTGCGTATATTTCTGCGTCGTCGAAAGCTGCGAATGCCCCAGCAACTCCTGAATCGCCCGCAAATCCGCCCCATCCGCCAGCAGATGTGTAGCGAACGCATGCCGGAAACTATGCGGATGAATCGACGAATCCCCCGTCAGCAGCACCGCGTAAAGTTTCACGATGCCCCGAATCCCCCGGTCGCTCAACCGTGCTCCACGATGATTCATCAGCAGCGCGCGATCCCCAGGCGTCTTCGGATGCCGCACCGCCAGCCACGCATCCACCGCTTCCGCGGCCTTTCCGCCGAACGGAACCTGCCGTACCTTCTTGCCCTTCCCCCGCACGCGAATCCACCGCTCGCTCAAATCGAAATCGTCCAGATCCAGCCCCGCCAGCTCGCTCACTCTAAGCCCGCAGCCATACAGCAATTCGAAAATCGCGCGATCGCGCTCCGGATGCGGCCGCTCAATCTTTCCCGCTGCCACCTGGTCCACCAGCCCGTTAGTCTGCTCCGCGGTCAGCACCACTGGAAGCGTCTTCGGCGCCTTGGGCGTGCGCACCAATCGTGCGGTGTTGACGGCAAGCACCCCCTCGCGCACCAGGAATTGAAAGAACGATCGCAAGGCCGCCAGCTTCCGCCGGATCGTCACCGCACTCAGCTTGCGCCGGTACAAATCTCCCAGCCACTCGCGAATCGCCAGCAGCTCGATCTTCGCCGGCGCCGGCGGCTCCTTTCCCGGCGGACTGAAATAATCCAGGAACTGTTCGAGGTCGACGCCGTAGTTCCGCAGCGTGTGCGCCGACACGTTCTCGCGCCGCAGCTCGGCCAGATAGCTCTCGATCCGCTCGGCGAGTTCAGACATGGACCGCCAGATACTCGTCGACGCACGCGAGCGCGCGCTGGCAGATCAGCGCGTGCCGCCCGCGCTTGTCGTGCCGCATCCGTTGCCGCGTCTCATCGTCCAAAGGCGGCAGCAGATCGAACGTAATATTCGCCGGCTGGTAATCGTTCGGATCCGCCCCCGAAACATACGCGCACAGTGACCCCAGTGCAGTCTCGCGCGGCCACGTACTCGGTTCCTCGCCGAGCGCCAGCCCCGCTGCGAACCGTCCCGCGATCAACCCCGTCGCGATCGATTCCACGTAGCCCTCCACGCCCGAAATCTGTCCCGCGAAGAATACGTTCGGCTGCGCGCGCAATTGCAGCGATGCATTCAACAGCGCCGGGCCGTTGATATACGTGTTCCGGTGCATCTGCCCGTAGCGCAAAAACTCGGCCCGCTCCAGCCCCGGAATCATGCGGAACACGCGCGCCTGCTCCGGAAAGCGCATGTGATTCTGAAACCCAACCAGGTTGTAGCTGTCCGCCCGCAGATTCTCCTGCCGCAGCTGCACCACCGCGTACGGACGCCGCCCCGTGCGCGGATCGCTCAGCCCCATCGGCTTCATCGGACCGAAGCGTAGCGTGTCGCGTCCGCGTCTCGCGATCTCTTCAATCGGCAGACACGCCTCGAAATACGGGCACTGATCCTCGGCGATGTGCGCGGGAACGCTCTCCGCCCCCAGCAGCGCATCCACGAAACGCTCATACTGCTCCTTATCAAAGGGGCAGTTTAAGTAATCGTCCGAACCGTCCAGCGACTTCCCGTAACGCGATGCCCGGAAAGCAATCTCGAGATCGATCGTCTCGGCGTCGACAATCGGACTGATGCTGTCGTAAAAGAACAGCCGTTCCACACCCGTGAGCCGCGAAATCTCGGCGGCCAGCGCGTCGCTGGTAAGCGGACCGCTGGCGATCACCGTGATAGCGTCCGGATCGATCAAAGCTACTTCTTCACGCCGCAGCTCGATCCGCGGATTCATCTCGATCGCTCGCAGCACTTCTTCCCCGAACACGTCGCGATCCACTGTCAGCGCATGCCCGCCCGGCACCCGCGCCCGCGCGGACGCCTCCAGTAGCATTGAGCCCGCCCGCCGCAGTTCCTCCTTGAGCAGCCACGGCGCGGTGTTCTCCGATTCGCTCTTCAACGAGTTGCTGCACACCAGCTCCGCCAGCCGGTCCGTCTTGTGGGCCGCCGTCTGCCGCACCGGCCGCATCTCATGCAGCACACAGTCGACGCCCCGGCTCGCAATCTGCCATGCCGCTTCCGACCCAGCCAGCCCCCCGCCAATAACGTGAACAGTGTCCCCCACACTTCAGGATACTGCCTACCCCTTCAACTTCCCCTCCAGCCTCGCCGCAAACTTCGCGACATTGATAATCCCGCGCTCGTGCGTGCCTTCTCCTACCTTCTCCTTATCGTCAAACGCCTCCACCTTGAACCTCAGCCGCCGATCCTCCGCAGCGATCAGTTCGCTGCGATACGTCACCTCCATCCCCAGCGGCGTGGCCGCCAGATGCCGGATGCACACCTCGGTCCCCACCGTGTCGTACCCCTTTCCGAGCAGCGACAGCACCGAATTGCGGCAGGTGATCTCCATCATCATGATCATGAACGGCGTCCCCAGAACGCGCGCGCCGGGAAGGCCGAGAAAATCGATGGCGATCTCGGGCGTCACTCGACGCCGCTCCTCGCCGCGGGTTCCAATCGGGAGGTCAGGCACGGGAACATTACAACATAGTCAGGTGTCTAATCTCGCTGCCCCTATGTCCAAGCTATCCGCAAGCGACTGGCTGTTGCGAGGCGGTGTCGCATTGGTGTTCTTCTTGATCGGCATGGAGAAGCTGACTGGCAATACCTGGGTGAAGCTGTTCGAGGAGATTGGGTTCGGTCAATGGTTCCGGTATTTCACAGGCATCGTTCAGATAACCGGGAGTGTGCTGCTTCTGATTCCATGGACGGCGCGACTCGGCGCGGGACTCATTGGATGCACAATGCTCGGCGCCATCATTCTCCACGTGTTTGTCCTTAGCACTGGGCCATTCACGGCAGTGATTCCGGGGATCCTGCTGGTCTTCGTCGTAGCCGCCGGCTGGAAGGGGCGCAGCGGGACCGAGGATCCCGACACCATCCTTAGCCTTCGATAATCACGCCTATTGTTTTCCCATAGGAGATGTGTCATTCTGATATGGGTAACCAATATGAGTAGCCTGATGCGTCAACTGCGCGCTGCGCTCCTGCGACTGGGCGGATTATTCCGCAAAGACCGGCGGGACCAGGACCTCGCTGCCGAAATGGACAGCCACCTCGAGATGCACATCGAGGACAACCTGCGGCGCGGCATGACGCCCCAAGAAGCCCGCCGTCAGGCGCTGATCAAACTGGGCGGCATTCAGCCGGCCAAGGAGATTTACCGCGACCGCCGCGGCGTTCCGGCGCTCGAGACAACTGTGCAGGATCTTCGCCACGGTGCGCGTTCTCTCCGCAAGAACCTTGCGTTCAGCCTGGTGGCTGTGATCACGCTCGCGCTCGGGGTGGGGGCGAACACCGCCATCTTCAGCGTGGTGAAAGCGGTTCTGCTTAACCAACTGCCCTATCGCCAGCCCGACCGTCTTGTGGCACTAGGAGAAGCCGACTCCGGCGACAAACGCCCCGAAACCATCGGCTACGCGACCGCCTACGATTGGCGAAGGCTCAGCCGCTCGTTCGAAAGCATGTCCCTGTATCGCGACGGCATAGGAGCCATCGTTGAGCGCGGCGAGGCAGAGCTGCTCCCCGGATTGCGCGTCAATTACAATTTCTTCGACACCCTCGGCATCCGCATGCAACTCGGCCGCGCGTTTCTTCCAGAGGAGGATCGCCCGGACCGCCGTTATGAGATCATCCTCAGCCATGGGCTGTGGATGAGGCGCTTTGGCGGTGACTCGGCGATTCTCGGGCGCGTGCTCCGGCTAAATGAGAGGTCGTACACAGTGGTGGGCGTGCTGCCTCCCGGTTTTCACACCCTCGAAATCCCGGGAGCGGGGGGCACGCCGGAAATTTTCACGCCGCTAGGCTACGATTTGTCGCAGCCTTTTGCTTGCCGCGACTGCCAGCATCTGCGTTTCATCGCCAGGATGAAACCCGGCGTGCCCGCCAGCCAGGCGCATGCGGAGTTGAACGCCATTATGGCCAGCTTAGTCCAGCAGTATCCGGCTTCCTATCCGCCCGGCGCCACCGTGGCATTCGAGCCGTTGCAAGACTACCTGGTGGGCCGGGTAAGCATGGCCCTGTGGGTGCTATTGGGAGCGGTTGGTTTCGTGCTGCTGATCGCCTGCGCCAACGTTGCGAACTTGATGCTGGCGCGCGCCACTCGCCGGACCAAGGAGATTGCCTTGCGCGCTGCGCTCGGCGCCGGACGCAGGCGGCTGATTCGCCAGCTTCTTACCGAAAGCCTGGTGCTTTCGCTGGTGGGCGGCATCGCGGGAATTCTGCTGGCCTGGTTGGGGACCTCCGTACTAGCCTCCCTCGGCCCGAAAGAGATCCCCCGCGTGAATGAGATACACATGGACCCGATCGTATTCCTGTTCGGCTTGGCCGCGAGCATACTCACCGGCGTCTTGTTCGGCCTTGCACCGGCGATGCGCTTTTCGCGCGTCGATTTGAACGACGCTCTCAAGGATCTGGGCAAAGCCACGGAAAGCCGCTCGGGCTTCGGACTCCGTAACGTCCTGGTGACGGCCGAACTGGCTATCGCGTTCGTGCTGGTGGTGGGCGCCGGGCTGCTCGCTAAAAGCTTTGTCCGTTTGGTGAACGTCAATCCCGGCTTCGATCCGCACAACGTGCTTACGCTGAAGACCTATGTTTACGGCGCGCGCTATAAAAAAGGCGAAGTCGAGCTGGCATATTATGACCGTGCGCTGCAGCGCCTCCGCTCGATGCCCGGCATTGAGAGCGCGGGCATGACCAGCAATCTTCCCCTCGCCGACTCTGACCGCTACGGGTTTCACATTCGCGATCGTCATCTGCGCAACCCATCGGATGCGCCCAGCGTGGACCTGTACGCGGTGTCTCCCGAATATCTTCACGTGATGAAGATTCCGCTGCTGCGCGGCCGGCGTTTCTCCGATCAGGACGGCCCGTCGGCGCCCAAAGTGGCTCTCATCAGTGATGCCTGCGCACGCCAGATATTCCCCAATGAGGATCCCATAGGGAAGCAGATTCAGTTGGGAGGCCGGGACGATGACAAACCTTGGACCACCATCGTCGGCGTGACCGGCGATGTTCGCCAATACGGGCTTGATCGCCCACCGGAAATGGCGGCTTATATCGTGCAGTCCCAGAACCTGACCTTCGTCTACTCGCTGGTCGCCCGCACTACTGTCGATCCGCTCAGTCTCGAAGGAGCCGCGCGCGCGGCCTTCCTGGCCGCCGATCCCACGCTGCCGTTGTTCCGCGTGCAACCGATGGAGAGCTACGTGGCGTCGTCGCTGGCGCAGCGGAGTTTCACGCTGGCGCTGCTGGGCTTGTTCGGTGGTCTGGCGCTGGCGCTGGCCGCAGTCGGAATCTACGGCCTGATTTCGTATTCGGTGACTCTGCGCACGCGTGAGATGGGTATCCGCATTGCTTTCGGCGCCGAACGCAGTGACGTGCTGGGGATGGTGCTACGGCAGGGTCTGACGTTGATCGGCTTCGGTCTCGCGGCGGGATTCCTGGCCTCGCTCGCGTTGACTCGCCTGCTGGCGAGCCTGTTGTTCGAAGTGCGCCCCACTGACCTGACTACCTCGGCGGCCGTCGCGGTGATGCTGGCCGCGGTAGCTCTGCTGGCCAGCTATTTGCCGGCGCGGCGCGCTGCTGGGGTGGATCCGATGGTTGCGCTGCGCTACGAATAGGCACGCGCACAAGCTAAAGCATATGCTACCAACGGATTCCAACCTGGTCCGTCAAAATGAGGATTGGAGGTTTCCGCGATGCGAGCCCTCGAAACGCTCATCCAAGACATCCGCTACGGTTGGCGGACCATGCTCCGCACGCCCGGCGTCAGCGCGGTCGCCGTCCTCTCGCTGGCGCTCGGCATCGGAGCGAACGCGGGTATCTACGCGCTGATCGATCGGGTAATGCTCCGCGTGTTGCCAGTCAAGGATCCACGGAAGTTGGTGGTCTTTGATGAGGTGCTGCCCTATCCTGAATTCAAGGATCTTCGCGACAAGTATCCCGTTTTCGACGGCGCCGCCGGCAGCGCGAGCTTGAGCGGCGTCTCCGTCGGCGATACTGACGATCCCTCCAACGTTCTCAACGGCGTCCTGGTGTCGGGCAATTATTTCGACGTGTTGGGAGTCCACCCGTTGCTGGGCCACGCCTTCACTGACGCCGATAACATCAATCCTGGCGCTCACCCTGTCGTCATCATCAGTTATGCGGCATGGAAAAGCCGTTTCCATGGCGATCCTGGCGTGCTGGGCCAGACCATCCGGCTGGGACCGGGACGGCTGAGCAGTGGCTGGGGTTTTGGTGGTTTCGAGGAGGACCGGCCTGTAGTCCCGGCTAGTCGCGATTTCACCGTGGTCGGTGTCATGCCGCCGCAGTTCGCCGGTGAAACCGTCGGCCAGCGTGCGGATTTCTGGGCGCCGCTCATGATGGAAGAGCACTTCCTCCCCGGCCGCCACTGGATCTCGCGCAAGACGGCGAGCTGGGTACGCGTCATGGCGCGACTCAAACCGGGAGTTTCAAGACAGCAGGCCGAAGCCGCCGTAACCCTGCAGCACCAGCGCTGGCTCATCGAATCCGAAGGACCCGCCCTTACGGAGGCCCGCCGGCGCGAGATTCAGCGGAATACCGTCCGAGTCCTGGATGGCGGGAAAGGATTCTCGAATCTGCGCGATGAGTTCTCGAAGCCGCTCTGGGTTCTGATGGCCATGGTTGGAACAGTCCTCCTGATCGCCTGCGCGAATCTCGCCAATCTTCTGCTGGCGCGCGGTGCGGCGCGACGCCGTGAATTCGCTACCCGGCTGGCGCTGGGCGTCAGCCGAAAGCGCCTGGTGCGGCAGTTGGTTACCGAGAGTCTCATCCTCTCCTTGATTGGCGCCGCGCTCAGTGTGCCGGTGGGATGGGCAATCGCCCGAGCGCTGTTCGTCATGGTTTCCTCCGGCCAATCCAACCTGACCATGGACCTCGCGCCCGACGCGGGCGTTCTGCTTTTCACCGCCCTCATCGCGATCCTCACTACGCTGATCTGCGGACTGGTTCCTGCCCTTCGCTCCACCCACCTCGAGATCGGCGCGGTGCTCAAGGAGAACGCGCGCGGATCGTCGGGCGCGCGCTCGCAGCTCGCCACCGGCAAAGCAGTGGTTGTGGCGCAAGTGGCGCTATCCGTGGTGCTCTTGTTCGGCGCCGGGCTCTTCATCCGGACGCTATACAACATGAAAGCGCAGGACCTGGGGTACGTGCCCCAGAACATCCTGATCGCCAGCCTGGATCCAACCGGTGGCGGCTACAAGGGCGATGACGTCGGCGCCATCTCGCAACGCGTTCTGGAACGGATTCGCGAATTGCCCGGCGTCACGGCTGCATCGTACTCCGACAATGGATTGTTCGGAGGCAAGGAATCGGGCACTCGCATTCGGATCGAAGGTTATCAACCCTCATCGCGTGAAGACGCCCTGGTTCGCTTTGACCAGGTGGGTCCCGGCTATTTCCATACGGTCGGGATTCCCATCCTGCTTGGGCGCGACATCGCCGACTCGGACACCGCGAGGGCGACCCGCGTCGCCGTGATAAATGAGAGCATGGCGAAGTTCTACTTCGGTAATCGCAATCCAGTCGGACGAACGTTCCTCTACGACGCGCCATTGAAGTTCACCCTGACCATCGTTGGCGTGGCGAAAGATGTCCGCGACCATACGGTCCGTAACGCCGCTCCCCGGCGTTTCTACGTTTCATACATGCAAGCCGTCGACGGGCAGATGGGCGCCGACTATGAGATTCGCACGCCATTGGATGCAGCGGTGATGGAAAAGCAACTTCGCGGCGCCGTCCGTGCTGTCGCGCCGCGCATGCCCATTGTTACTATCCACCGGCTCATCGATCAGATTGACAACTCGATGATCATGGAGCGCCTGGTAGCCGAGCTTGCCATTTTCTTCGGCATCCTCGCGCTGGTGCTCGGCTGCGTCGGGCTCTACGGCATCATGTCTTACTCCATCGTGCGGCGAACGCAGGAAATCGGCATCCGCATTGCTTTGGGGGCCAGCCGATATGCAGTAGTCTGGATGGTGCTCCGTGACGCGTTGATTCTGGTCGGTCTCGGCCTCATAGCGGGCATCCCCATCGCCCTCGGGCTGAGCCGCTATCTGCAATCGCTGCTCTTTGGGCTGAAGCCGATGGACGCTTTCTCACTGATTGCGGTGCTGGTATTGATGGCAATAACTTACTTGACAAAATAGACCAAACCAGCTAGACTTAGATCATGGCAGCCGAACCGAAGACCCTCCAAGAAGCAATCGTATTCTTTGCCGATCCGACCAATTGCCGCGAGTACCTGGTAGCCCGCCGTTGGCCCAAGGGCGTCACCTGTCCGCGTTGCGGGAGTACCGATGTCCTGTTTCTGGAAAAGTACAACCGCTGGCACTGTCGGGCCAAGCATTCCGCTCCCCAGTTCACCCTGAAGACTGGCACCATTTTCGAGGATTCACCTGTCGGCCTGGACAAGTGGCTGATGGCGATGTGGCAGATTGTGAACTGCAAAAACGGAATCAGCAGCTACGAGATTCACCGCGCTATCGGCGTCACTCAGAAGACCGCTTGGTTCTTGGATCACCGCATCCGATTCGCATTGCACAGCGGCTCAATCGAGAAGTTTTCGGGCCACGTCGAAGCGGACGAAACTTTCATTGGCGGCAAGGCCCGGAACATGCACAAGCGCAAGCGGGCCGAAAAGAATCCCCCCAAGGGATCGCGTCGGAGCGCTGGCAAGACCATCGTCATGGGCATCTTGGAACGTGGCGGCAAGGTCCATACCGCCGTGGTTCCCAACGTCCGACGCAAACCCCTACACGATGAGATCAAGAAACACGTTGAAGCGGGATCAGCAATCTACAGCGATGCCCTGCATTCCTACAAGACCCTGGACGATGCCGACTACCAGCACCATGTGATTGACCACGCGGTGTCCTACGTCGAAGGGAACGTCCATACCAACGGCCTGGAGAACTACTGGAGCTTGCTCAAGCGCGGGCTGCACGGCACCTATATCAGCGTGGAGCCTTTCCACTTGTTCCGGTATCTGGACGAACAATCGTTCCGGTACAACAATCGCAAACTGACCGATGGGGAACGCTTCGATATCGCCGTCCGCGAGGTTGTCGGCAAACGCCTGACCTGGGATCGTTTGACCGGCAATCTTCCTGAAGAGCACACTTGGTTTAGCGACGAACGACCGTGTTCTAACTGAGAAGGAAGCGAAGCGCGAAGGGCGCGGGAAACGGAAGGGAAGCAAGTGAAACAGAACCCATACAAGATACAGCAGACAGATGAGGTTACCGATCCAAGCGGGACACGCGTTCCTGGATGGCGCATTATCAATCAGGCAGAGGGTGGGCGCATCGTCGCTGAGGTGTTCGACAAAGAATTCATGCGGTGCCTCAATGGACTTCTTTCCGGGAGTCCACCCAAGGGCAGCGGTTTGCTTTAGTAGCGGATTGCCCGCTTGAATGCCTGAATGAACATATGGGTGTCCAGAAAGTAGTTTGGGTAGGCACGGCGCAATGCCGCTAGCGATTCGACCGAAACCAGAACAGCGTCAGAGCCGGTTCCTGCGATGTTTTTCTCTACTGCCAAGTAATCCTTGGATGCTGTTTGCAAATCTTTGTTCTTGTATCCGCTGATCTTGACGCGCTTCCCAATGGGGTCCAGTTCCAGCAAAAAGTAGTGAGCGTTCTTCGTGCTCGGCTCATCGAGTGTCTGAATCGCTAAACCGTACGTTCTTAGATGATTCTCAACATCTAGCTGGCGCGCGACCTTGCGCAGTTCCCTCGTCATGGCCTGCCTGCCAGTAGGTGTGCCTGGGACGACTTTGGTTCTCTCGCGTATTGCAATGGCGCTTCCCATCAGCGCAAAGAAGCGCAGCCAGTTTTCTTCCCCAAAGCTGGACTTGAGAGCTTGCCGCGTAAACGTCCCAACCGTCTCCACTGCCGTAGCCCACGCGTGTTGAAGTGGGGACCGCAATTGGATTTCGATTTTCAACCCATTGTAGGTCTCTTGCCTGTCGCTGAAGTAACGGTAGATCAGGTGTACGCCTCGGTAACCGGAAGGCTTCGGCTTCCGAATGTAATCATCGATATGATCTAGTTTGTGCTTGATGGCGCTGTCCTGGTACAGCTTCACTAATTCGTCAACCTGGAAGGCGCTATCCATTACGGCGCGACAGCCGCCAATGTCCTGCATCTGCGAAAGCCTTATGGATGGGAAGCGGCTCAGTTTTTGTTGAATCGAAGAAAGCCGCTTAATCCGTTGCGCTACGAGGCTGTCCGCGAATATCTGTTTTGAAAGGCGGCGAAGCCCTATCTGGAAAGTGTTAAGGGGAAAGTTGTGACACGACCTCCAGTTATTTATGATTTCAAGCGCAAGATCAAGCCGATCCATCTCGTCAAAATCCATGACCGAGGGGAAGTTCTGCTGGCCAGACTGCGCGAGCAGGTTGCCCGCTGCGTCCACTTGGCTTCTCGTGAACTGACGTTCTGCCCATCCCATATCTTCTGCGTCCCTGATCTGGATGCCCGCTGCCCCAGTACACATTCCCGCCTTTCCGCCGTGTGATACACTTCGACTAAGCGGAAAGGACGAACGCAGCGTGCCGCCAAGCTTGACAGCGTTCCGCCTTCCATGGATACACTTCTGACTTCTGAACACAAGGGTAGCACCCTTATGGATTGGAGAAAAGACGTGCATTGCGAACTTGAAAGCCTGAACTTTAGCAGCGTGTTATCAGCCATCTCGGCTCATGCCGAGCAAACGGATCACCTCAGCATCAACATCGACAAAACAGAGAGCGGCTATCGGCTCTCCATGCACTCCGTAGAAGGCGAGGAGCCGAGCGTTACTTCTTAAACTGCTCGTCGTTTTTTACGTGAATAGCCGCCTGAGATAGCATGAACCGTGGGTGCTGACCGCAGCCATTGCAGGGCGGAAACGGTTCTCCCCAGACGACCGTTACCTGATGTGTCTGGTGGTGATTACGGTCGTGGGTGACATTGTAGATGCCGGATTGTTCGCATTTGTCGCCCGGTTTATATTCCTTGGTTTTGTCGATAGCCATTCGGGGAGCCTCTCGCTCGATTGTAGCAGCGAGAAGAAAGCGCTACCATGGGAAGCGATGAAACCAGCACCAGCCCCAGACGTACCTGGCACAACGGAGTTTGAGCGATTCGACAACGCCGTCCGAACGGTCTTCAGCGTCACCAAGAAAGACTTGCTGAAGGCAGAAGAGAAGTGGAAGCGCGACCGGGCGAAGAAGAAGCGGGCGAAGAAACCTTGACCGATAGCCGATACCAAGCTTCGGAAGTTTTCACCGGAGCCGATCTCATCGCCAGTTACCTCACAGAGCGCGGTTGGACCAAAGACGCCGATCTACCCATATGGCCTCGGACGGAGCCACGCGAGCTTTCACGATCCGAACAAGACGCCTTCGCCTGGCAGATTGCCGAGGATCGATCCAACGGGCTTCAGGTCGTCGGCTTAACGCTCTCAGGCTAAGAGTCTGCCCCTGGCAGAATACCAAGCCCGTCCCCTTCAATCGGTTCGGCCCGCGTAGTTCTATTCACCCCATACGATCATCGCTTACCGGGGTAATGCACCTAACTGGCCATTCCGCAACTGTTGATATCGTTAGGACGCCCAGGGGCCGATGGGACATACTGTCCCATTTCGGGGGGACAAACGTTCCCAACGTTGGCACGGCCTGTCACGCCGTAACCCAGGCTACAGTAAATCTGGTGATTTTGTCAAGTAAGTTATTGCCGTATTGATGACCTTAATGGCCGTGGTCGCCGTCCTGCTGCCTACCCGGCGCGCCATCCGTGTAGACCCGCTTACGGCGCTGCGGTACGAATAACCGATCCATGTTTGTAGGGTGTCTTACATAGAAAATTCAGGCGCAACTGGGCATCTTCATCCCTCCCGGGTGAATCTAAAGGGGTGAAGCCCCTCGTAGTGGCTGCATGGGTATTGCGTATTGACCTGCCAAACTGTTAAATTATCTAAACAGTCCGCCGTAACTCCAGGTTCGGCGAACTCGTCTATCATTCCGAGATCCACATTGAAACCATTGATTCTAGCGACGTTAGCGGTTTTGATACCCACTGTTATCCCGGCTGAACCAGCCAAGCCCGGATCGCTCGAAACCGAGATAGTGGACCACTACATGACCGCCACCCGCGAGCAGCAGGCTTCCCTGCGGGGCGTCTCCATGGAAGTGGAAGTGGACGCCAGCGTTCCCAAGCTGAAGAAGCAGGGCAAGCTGCACGCGCTTCGCAACATCTCCAAGCTGGGCAAGATCACCTATCACGCGCTGGGCTTCTCCGGCGACGACACCATCAAGAAAGAAGTTATCGCGCGGTTCCTTTCAGCCGAGACTCAGGAACACACCGGACCCAGTATCGCCATCACGCCCGAGAACTACAAGTTCAAGTACAAGGGCCAGGAAGACCGCGACGGCCGCGAGGTTTACATCTTTCATTTGACCCCGCGCAAGAAGCTGGTCGGATTGTTCAAGGGTGAACTGTGGATTGACTCGGCCACGTACATGCCCGTTCGCGAGTCCGGCCGCCTGGTGAAGACCCCGTCTATCTTCCTGAAGAACGTGGATTTCGTGCGCTTCTACGATATCAAGGACGGCGTGGCGATTCCGACCGCGATGATCAGCCGGGTGGAAGCCCGTTTCTACGGCACGGTAGAGATGAGCATCAACTACACCAACGTGACCAAGGAAACCGAGGCCGATGCCGTGGCTTCGTCTACCTCATCGCCCATTCAGCCGCGCTGAGCGAGCGGCCGCGCCAATCTGGTAAACTGGCGTATCACCCGAATTAAGCGCAAGGAAGTCCATGAGAACTCTTTTTCTAAATCCGCCGTCGTTTGAAGGCTTTGATGGAGGCGCGGGTTCGCGCTGGCCGGTCTCGCGTGAGATCGAATCCTACTGGTACCCGGTCTGGCTGTGCTATCCGGCGGGCATGATTCCGGACAGCAAGGTAGTGGACGCCTGCTCGCACGGGATCTCTATCGAACAGACAGTCGCGATGGCTCCGGATTTTGAATTCTTGGTGTTGTTTACTTCGTCGCCCGGTTTCACGGTGGATTGCAAGATCGCCGAGATGATGAAGGGCGCGAATCCCAACATGAAGGTGGCCTTCGTCGGCCCACCGGTGACCATTGAGCCGGAGAAGAGCCTGCGGGCATCCAAAGCCATCGATTTTGTGGTCCGCCGCGAGTTCGATTATCAGATCGCCAACTTCGCCAAGGGCGTTCCGCTTTCCGAGCTGCCGGGCGTCAGCTACTGGAAAGACGGCCAGGTGGTAAACAACCCCGAAGGCGGCGTCATTGAGAACCTGGATGAGTTGCCTTGGGTCAGCAAGGTGTACAAGCGCGACCTGGACTTCAAGCGCTACAACGTCCCGTTTCTGCTGAATCCGTACATCTCGTTTTACACCACGCGCGGCTGTCCCGCCATGTGCACGTTCTGTTTGTGGCCGCAGACCCACTCCGGCCATCGCTGGCGATTGCGCTCGTCGGATGACGTCGCCGCCGAGTGCAAGTACGTGCTCGAGAATTTTCCGGGCTTGAAGGAAATCTTCTTCGACGACGATACCTTCAACTACCAGAAGGCGCGGACCATCGAGCTGTGCGCGAAGCTGAAGAAGCTGAATTTCACCTGGAGCTGCACCTCGCGCGTCACCACCGATTACGACACGCTCAAGGCCATGAAAGAAGCCGGCTGCCGGCTGTTGATTGTTGGTTATGAAACCGGCGATGCGCAGATCCTCAAGAACATCAAGAAGGGCGCGACGCTCGACATGGCCGAGCGATTCACGGCCAACTGCAAGAAGCTCGGCCTGGTGATTCACGGCGACTTCATCGTGGGACTCCCCGGCGAGACGCCAGAGACGCTGCGCAAGACCATCGATTTCGCCAAGCGGCTGGACGTCGAGACCATACAGGTTTCGCTAGGACACGCGTTTCCCGGCACCGAGTTTTACGAGCACGCGAAGAAGAACGGCCTGGTAACCATCGAAAGCATGACCGACGATGGCGGCCATCAGTTGCCCAATGCGGTTTACCCCGGCCTCGACAGCGGCGAGCTGATGGAGTGGGTGGAGCGATTCTACGCCGAATACTATTTCCGTCCCAAGGCCGCCTGGCGCATTGTGCGCAAGGCCATCTTCGACAATCACGAGCGGCGCCGGCTGTATAAGGAAGCGCGCGAGTATATGGCGCTGCGCACCAAACGCAAGCAGTACATCAGAGACCAGAAAGACCTGAAGGCGCAGGCCGCGGTGCTCACCGGCGCTGGAGAAAGCATCTCCGGATGAACGGCTCGTCCGTGGCCGTGGGCGAAAACGCGCCTCCGGCCGCCTCGTCGCGCCTCAAGCACAAGACCTGGTTGCTGACCACGATCGTGATCCTCACCCAGGTGCTGGGAAACTGGGCGCTCACCTGGGGCATGAAACATCCCGCCTCAAGCGAATCCAGTCTTACCGCGTGGCTGGCCACCGTTTTCAGTCCCTGGGTGTTGCTGGGCACTTCGCTGCTTATCGTCTGGCTGCTCTCGCGCATGACCCTGCTTAGCTGGGCCGACTTGAGCTTCGTGCTGCCGGTCACCAGCATCGGCTATGTGCTCTCAGCGGTGATCGGCAAGTACTTCTTCGCGGATCAAATCTCCTGGCAGCGCTGGCTGGGCACGCTGTTCATCGTGGCCGGGACGGTTCTGGTGGGACTCACGTCGCCCCGCACCACGCCCGCGGCGAATGAGGGGCGGCGATAATGCGCTGGATCCTGGTTTGCATTATTATCGGCAGCACCGTGTGCGGCGACATCCTGCAGAGCATCGAAATGAAGCGGCACGGCGAGGTGGACGATTATAGCCCCGGCAAGCTGAAGCAATTGCTGGCAGGTCTCGCGCGCCGACGCTATCTGATACTCGCGGTGGCGTTCATGGCGGTGTCGTTCTTCGCCTTCTTGAAGCTGCTGTCGCTCGCGGACTTGAGCTTCGCGGTTCCGGTGACGGCGGCCAGCGTGGTGGTGGAAACCATTCTGGCGAAGGTGCTGCTGAAGGAATCAGTGGGCGCGCTGCGGTGGGCCGGAGCATCGCTGGTGGCTTGCGGCGTCGCGCTGCTCGCGGTGTAGCGGCCCTGCCCCACAAGGCGATGCTGCAGGTACTGTACGCCGTTGTCGCGGTTGCGATGGGCTATCAGGGCATCGCACTCATCGCTGCGTTGCGGCATTATTTTGCGCGCGCGCCGCGCGGCTCGCGCATGCCGGGCATTTCCATCCTGAAGCCGATTCGAGGGCTGGATCAAGGGTTCTATGCGGCCATTCGATCCCACGCGATTCAGGATTATCCCGAGTTCGAGATTCTCTTTGGGGTGCGGGATCTGGACGATCCCGCCGTTCCGGAGATTCGGCGGCTCATTGACGAGTTTCCGCGCGTGGCGATCCGGCTGATCGAATCCACCACCGAAGCGCCTAACGGGAAAGTAGGCGTTTTGATGGACCTGGCGGCGCACGCGCGGCATCCGGTCTGGATTGTGAATGACAGCGATATTACTGTGCCGGCGGGATATCTTCGTGACGTTGTGGCGCCTCTCGAAGACTCTGGCGTGGGCCTGGTAACTTGCCTTTATCGTGCGGAATCTTCCGGCTGGCCGGGACGCTGGGAAGCTCTCGGCATCGCGACCGATTTCGCGCCCAGCACGCTGGTGGCGCCGCTGTTCGGGGTCTCCGAGTTCGGATTGGGATCTACACTGGCGTTCCGGCGCGAAGACCTGCTGCGTATCGGAGGCTTCGCGGCGCTGCGGGATTATCTGGCGGACGATTATCAATTGGGCGCGATGCTGCATGCGCTGGGACGCCGGAATGTTATCTCGAAAGTGGTGGTGAGCACGCACCTGGAGGGGAAATCCTGGGGCGCCGTTTGGGCTCACCAGGTCCGCTGGTCACGGACCGTCCGGCTATCCAAGCCGTGGGGCTACGCGGGGCTGCCGGTAACGTTCGCCGGCCTGTGGGCTGGCGTGGCATTGGCGGCCGGCGCATGGCCCATCGCAATCGCGCTCCTGATCCTGCGTCTGGCCACCGGGATCGCGGGCGGGTGGGTGATATTGCGAAGCGGCGACGCACTTCGCTTGGCGTTGTTGATTCCATTCCGCGACCTTTATACCGCCGCGGTTTGGGCTGCCGCCCTGTTTGGCAAAACGGTCCTGTGGCGCGGCCGCAAGCTGGTTTTAGACCGAAGTGGCCGTATTATCGGGCAGAGGTAATCTGGCCGCCGCGCTCGCGCTTCTACCGGTTCTATATCACGCTATCTTTGATATTGCTAAATATCCCAAAACATGGCACCATTTCACCAGAGCGTCAATGGTTAATAGTGCCAGGCGGTCAGGGATCATGATAGACAACAGCAAGCGCATCAGTATTCGAGTTAACCACCAGTTGTTTGATGAGCTCAACGATAAGCGGCATGCGATGCGCGTCAGTTTCCAGTCGCTGGGATCGGCGCTGTTCCGTTCCTGGCTGGAATACTTCCCGGGTGCTGGTCTGAGCGCGGCGGTATCGGATTCAATTCTCACCCAGGAGCCGGACGCACGCATTCCCGGGGAGCATCCGGCGGCCCTTCCACCGGGGGCGGCAGGCGCCGATATCCCGGCGCAACTCCGGCCCGTGGCGGCCCGGTTCGTGGACTTCTGGGAGCACCCCAAGAGTCCCTTTGAGCAGTCCATTAAAGCGCTGCTGGCCGAAACCGTACTAAAGAACGTGACGCCGGAGTCCTCGCGCAAAACCAGCGGAGCGTAATAGATTGCGGGTTAGTTTTCCGGACCTTTCAGCGCTTTAGCCTCCTCGAGAATCTTGCGGGCTTCTTCTGTCCGGCCCAACTGCATCAGAGTCTGGCCCAGCAGGTAACGCGCGGAGTAGTTCTGGGGATCCATGCGGATGGCCTGCCGCAGCGTGTTCTCGGCATTGGGAAGCTCCTTCCGCTTCAGGTACCCCTTACCCAGCAGAATGTAGGGACCGCTGAAGTTCGGGTTCAGCCAGATGGACCGCTCCAGGTTGGGGATGGCTTCGTCCCACTGCTCGCGCCGGCTATAGGCGTCGCCTAGTTTGTAGTACGCGACCGCTAAGTTCGGATTGATCGCGATTTCCTGATTAAGTTCAGCGACGGCGCGGTCGATCTCCCCGTGATAAGTAGCCAGCTCTCCCAGAATCAGATGCGCTTCGGGAATCTTCGGATCAAGTTCGAGGGCGCGCTTGAGCTGCTTTCCTGCGTCCTCCTCGAAGCCGTAGCGCACCATCATCTGGGCCGCGATCAGACGCGCGGCCGCTGACGACGGAGACACGTTGTACATCTTGGCGAAGGAAGCCACGCACTTTTCCGGTTCGCGCACCTGCACGTAGGCGACACCCAGCATGTAGTTCGATTCGAGGGTCCGGACCTGTCCGGCCGCCGCCTGCTCGAGCCACGGGATGGCTTCCTTGAAGTGGTTGCCGAGGTACAGGCTCTGTCCAAGAAAAACCACGGCCTCGCGCTTGGCCGGGCTGTCCGGGGGAGCGTTCTTGATCGCCAGCTCAAACTGCTCGGCCGCCTTGACGTAGTCGCGCCGCCGGTACGCATCGAGGCCGGTCTGATACGCGTCTTGCATCAGGAGCAGCAGCAAGATGAGCGTGGGCGCGACCATACGGATATTCTAGTGGGTGCATGAGGCTTGTGTTCCTACTTTCGGCGCTCACCATCCTGGGCGCCGAAACGCTGCAGCAGATGGAGCAGCGGGCGCGGCAATTGAAAGCGCAGGGAGATGCTGCCGGGGCGCTGGCGGCGTTTGAAAAAGCGGCTGGGCTTCAGCCGAGCTCGGCGGAATTGCAGGACGAGATCGGCTTTCTCATGGCGGTGCTGCAGCGCCAGGACGAAGCGGTTGCGCGATTCGAGCGGGCGATTACACTCAACGTGGATTATGCTCCGCCGCATTATCACCTCGCTGTGGCTTGCTGGCTGAATAAGGATTACGATCGGGCGCTGCGCGAGTTTCGGCTGGCGGCCGCGCTGAATCAGCGGAGTTTCGATTATCGCTATCGCTATGGGATGGCTTTGAACGACGTGAACCGGTTTGCGGAGGCCGCCGCCGAACTGCAGGCGGCCACGAAGATTGATGGCGCCAGCTTTGACGGGTGGAAGCAGTTGGGACTGGCGCTTCAGAAATCCGGGGATCTGGAAGGCGCCGTGAAGGCGTACCGGCGCGCGAGCGAGTTGAATGCCAAAGATCCGGAAATCTGGAACAGCCTGGGCATTGTTCTGGTGAATACGGGACATGCCGAGGAAGGTATCCAGCAGTTTCAGAAGACGCTGGCGCTTGATCCCGGCAGCGCGACCGCGAAACTCAATATCGGATTCGCGTATTTGCAGAAGGCCGAGCTCGACAAGGCGATTCCGCAGTTGCGCGAAGCGATTGCGGCCGATCCGAAGTCGGCGGCCGCGCATTACGATCTGGGGGTGGCGCTGAAGCAGAAGGATCGCTTGGATGAGGCCAAGATCGAGTTGAAGAAAGCGCTGGAGCTAGACCCGGCGATGGCGGAGGCGCACTATACGCTGGGGATCGCGGCCTGGCAGACGGGTGGGTTCGAAGAAGCCGCGCAGGAAATGCGGAGCGCGATCAAGCTCAGGCCGGATTACGGCGAAGCTTACTTCATGCTGGGGACGGCGCTGAAGCAAAAAGGCGATCTGGCGGGGGCCGTGCCGGCGCTGAAGGAAGCTATTCGGCTGAGTCCCGATAATCCGGGGCCGTATAACACTCTGGGGCAGATTCTCCGGCAGCAAGGGGATATCGAGGGAAGCAAGGCGGCGTTTTCGGAGGGGGCCAAGGTGAAAGAGAAGGCCGAAGCGGAGCTGGCGAACCGGTTGAAGAAGGGGAAGTAGGACGGATACTGTGGGAGAATCGGGCGTGGTGTTGCTGCTGCTCGGTGCGCTGATGGGGATGGGGATGGACGGGCGGCCGGTGGATCCATTCAAAGCGGATATTACGGTGCTCGTGTTCGTGCGCACCGATTGTCCGATTTCGAACCGGTATGCGCCCGAGATCCAGCGCATCTCGAGCGAGTTTTCGGCGAAGAACGTGCGGTTCTGGATGGTTTATCCGGACGCGTCCGAGTCGCCTGAGCACATTCGGAAGCATGTTGCCGAGTACGGATTCCCGGGTGAACCGCTGCGCGATCCGAAGAAAGAGCTGGTGAAACTTGCGCAAGTGCGGGTGACGCCGGAAGTGGCGATTTTCGCGGCGGGGGCGAAGCTGGTGTATCACGGCCGCATCGATGACCGGGTGGCCGGTTTCGGAAAATCGCGGGCGCAGGCGAGCACGCACGATCTGGAAACGGCGCTGGCGGCGATAGCCGCGGGCCGGCCGGTTCCGCGGGAAAAGACCAGCGCCGTCGGCTGCTACATTTCCGATCTGCCATGAACGCCTGGCGCGTTCTCATTTTGCTTTTTCCCAGCGCCATGCTTGCGGCGCAGCCGACGTTCACCAAAGATATCGCGCCCATCGTTTTTTCGTACTGCTCACCGTGCCACCGGCCGGGAGAATCGGCACCCTTCAGTCTGCTTAGCTATACGGATGTGAAGAAGCACGCCGGCCAGATGGTGACGGTCACGAAATCGCGCTTCATGCCGCCGTGGCTGCCGGAGCCGGGCTTCGGAAATTTCGACGGGGTTCGCAGGCTTTCAGACCGGCAGATCGCGCTGATAGGGCAGTGGGTGGCGCGCGGCGCGCCGGAGGGCGATTCCTCGGATTTGCCGCGGCCGCCGAAGTTTTCCGAGGGCTGGCAACTGGGGAAGCCCGATTTGATTCTCGAAATGCCGCGCGCGTACACGCTGCGTCCCGGGGGCACGGATGTATACCGGAATTTCATTTTCCCGGTTCCCGTGGAAGGCCCGCGCTATGTCCGGGCGGTAGAGGTGCGTCCGGGAAATCCGAAAATAGTGCATCACGCGAATATTCTGATTGACCTGGACCGGACTTCGCGCGCGCTGGATGGCGCGGACGGCGAGCCGGGATTTCCGGGCATGGAATTGAAGATTACTTCCGAGGCCTTCGATCCCGACGGCTATTTCCTCTTCTGGAAGCCGGGCACAACGCCGTTTGTGGAGGCGGAGGGCATGGCGTGGCGCGTCGATCGCGGCACGGATCTGGTGCTGAACATGCACCTGCAGCCTTCGGGCAAGGCACAGGAAGTACGGCCGGCGCTGGGACTCTACTTCACCGATACGCCGCCCGCGCAGCATCCGATGCTGGTGCAACTGGAGAACGACAAGGCGCTGGATATTCCAGCCGGCGTGGAGAGTTTTCCGGTGAAAGACGATTTCACGCTGCCGGCGGATGTGGATGTATTGGCGGTGTATCCGCACGCGCATTATCTGGGCAAGGACCTGCAAGGTTTCGCCACGCTGCCCAATGGAGTGAAGCAGTGGCTGATCTGGATCAAGCATTGGGACCTGAACTGGCAGGCGGTGTATCGATATTCGAAGCCGGTGTTTCTGCCGAAGGGAACGGTGATTTCGATGCGCTACACATACGACAATTCGGCGAAAAATCCGGCGAATCCGAACCGGCCCCCGCAGAGAGTGAGGGCGGGGAACCGGGCATCGGACGAGATGGCGCACCTTTGGCTCCAGGTGCTGCCGCGCAATGAAATCGGCGATGCGGGGCGCGTGCTGCTGCAGGAAGCGCTGATGCGCGCCAAGCTGCGCAAGGATCCGGCGGATTTTTCGGGGAACTATAATCTGGGCGCCGCGCTGGGTTCGCAGGGGAAGTTCGAGGAAGCGATCCGGTTCTTTGGCGAGGCTTTGAAAGCGGCGCCGGCGGACGCCACCGTGCACAACAGTCTGGGAGCGGCGCTGGAAGCGGCAGGAAAGCTGGACGAAGCTGCGCGGCATTTCGAGCAAGCCTTGAAGATCCGGCCGGACTATCCAGATGCGCATTACAATCTGGCGAACGCGCTGCTGGCGCAGGGCAAGTTTGAGGATGCGGCGGGGCATTTGCGCGCGGTGGTGCGGGCGAATCCTGGGGATGCAGCCGCGCGCGGGAAACTTGTGGCGGCGCTGCAGGAGCATGGGAAGGCGCTGGCGGCTGAAGCGAAGCTATCGGAGGCAATTGCGGTGTTTCGGGAGGCGGTGGAGATGGCGCCCGAGGATGCCGATTTGCTCACCAATACGGGGACAGTGTATGCACGCGCGGGGGAGTCGAAGGAAGCGGAAGCGATGTTTCTACGGGCGCTGCGGGTGGATCCCGGACATGCGCAGGCGCGCCGGTATCTCGAACTGGTGAGGAAGCAGCTGGGGAGGTAGCGGGCGTCAGGGTTTGGTGTCGGTGCGGACGTGAAGGGCGACGATTTCGCTGTCCACCGGGACGCCGCTGCGGACTTTCACGTGGAGCACTGCTTCGAACGGCCTCACTTCGCGGCCTATGCGGGGCAGCAGGCTGTCTAGATTCGATGCGCGGCTAACGTACTCAACGGCGGCTTGCGTTCCGATAGTGGTGGTGCCCGCCAGAATCATCTGCCAGCGGGATTGGTTCAATCCGGAGGCCAGCGCGATCACGGCATAATCCTCACTGAGGGGCATGCTGGGCGAGGCGAAGAACATGCTCTGCTCGCCGGTGCGCGGGTGGATGTTCACGATGGCCAGATCGTCTTCGCGGGCGAGGATGGCGGAGCGCTGGAACAGGAACTCCTGGGTGCCTGGAATATCCCGCAAAGTCAGATTTTCCGACGGAGATCCCAGAAAGATCAGGTTGTTGTTCTTGGCATCGTCAAGCGACAACAGATGGCCGCGCTTGACGCGCAGGCCGTGATTCAGAGTTTGGAAAACGCGGTCCAACTCGTGCACGGCGAGCACCTCGCCGACGCCGGTGTAGTGATCCAGAATCTTATCCTTGGGGTCGCCTGAGACGAAATAGCGCATTCCCGATTCCGGCCGGCCCACGAACTCGGCATTACTGAAGACTACCCAGGGCTCGTCGGGGACGTCAACGAAGTGTTTCCAGAAAGCCTGGAAGGTTCTCGATTCCGGGGTAGACGCGGGCGCGCCGCCGCGACGGGCGGATGCCTGAAAAAGCAAACCGGCGACAGCGGCCAACAACAGCGTGGCCACAACCAGCGCGGCGGTCCGCCAAGTCCGGGTTACCAGCCCGTGCGGGATTTCCTCGGGACTCCGTTCACTCAGCCCGCGTTCGGGCGACAGAGCGACCGGGGGCACATCCACGAGGATGCCTGGGCGGCGATGGAATTGGACGGAGTAAGAACCCTTAGGGATCTCGATCACCACGGCGTCATCGGCGCCGGCTGCGCCATAGTATTCCGAAAGCTTGGAGCGCAACCGTCCTGTTTGAACCCGGACGGTGGAATCGAGGCGCGGATCGAAGTGCTTGGGACGTCCGAACACTTCGGTGGCGATCTGATATTCCTTGACTTGAGAGCCGGCGTGATCGATAGTTTGCTCAGCGAGGTATCGCAAAAGCTTGCAGAGAGATTCGGAGCCGTGCAGGATGTTGCTTTGGATGAGACGCTCCACCTGACGGAGGTTCTCCTCCCGATCCGTCAATACAGCCCCTGTAACCGACATTAACAGAAGGGTAACAACATCTAGAATCAATTGCAAGCGCTGGCTTTAGATCCGTTAACAGTATCAAACGCTCTTTTACTTCACGTCTTGTAAAAAAGGGTTCATAATCACCGAAGCTGTAGGGGTTTAGCTCGACTCGCGAGCCTTGTATTCAACCGAATCAGGTAGTTACAGATTCTTCCAAGGAGAAGAAAACGAATGTTTAAGCCATCCGCCAGAATCCAGTTCATTCTGCTTGCCGTATGTTTGGCAGCCTTCATGGCAGTCAACGGCCTCGGCCAGCAAGTCTACGGGAGCATCTACGGTACCGTAACCGACGCCAGCGGCGGGGCTATCCCGAACGCAAAGGTCACCATTACGGACCAGAGCAAAGATACCAAGTTCGAAGTCACCACCAACGGGCAAGGGAACTACAACAAAGGGCAGTTGATCCCGGGCACGTATACGGTAGAGGTGGAGGCGCAGGGCTTCCGGAAGACCGCGACGAAGGATGTCACGGTGAACGTGGACCAATCGGCTCGTGTGGACATCGGCCTGACGGTAGGCGACGTCACGCAGGCGGTGGAAGTGACGGCCTCGGCGCCGCTGCTGCAGGCGGATCGCGCCGACGTGGCGAGCACGTTCACGTCGCAGCAGCTGACGAACCTGCCGAACCTTAACCGGCAGTTTCAATCCTATGAACTGTTGACGCCGGGCACCAGCAAGCTGGGATGGCAGCACGCATCGAGCGAAAATCCGCAGGGCAGCATTCAGATTCAGGTAAACGGGCAGCATTTCAGCGGGACCGGCTTCCAGCTGGACGGCACCGAGAACCAGTCGCCGATTCTGGGCATCATCGTGATCAATCCGAACCTGGATTCACTCACGGAAGCCAAGATTGCCAGCCAGAACTACGACGCCGAGTTCGGATACGCGGGAGCGGGCATCGGAATCGCTTCGACGAAATCGGGAACGAACCAGATTCACGGCAGCGCGTTCGAGTTCATGCGCAACAACTCTCCTGGGTTCCAGGATTACGCGCGCAACCCGTTCAACTCGGCTGAGAACAGCAGCGTTCCGCCGGTGAAGCGCAATCAATTTGGCGGTTCCATAGGCGGACCGATCAAGAAGGACAAGTTATTCTTCTTTGGCGATGCGCAGATTCTGCGGCAGCGGTTCGGCTCTTCCGCGCTGACGTCGGTTCCTACGGCCAATGCACGCAACGGCAATTTCAACGAATATCTGGGCGCCATCACGACGCCGGGCCTGAGCGACGCGGCCTGCGCGGCCAGCCCTTCCACGGCCGGCTGCGTGAGAACCACGGCTGGCAATTCGGTGGCCCTTCGGCAAGACATGATTTTCGATCCGACCACGGGCGATCCGAAGACCGGCGCCGGCCGCCAGGCGTTCCAGACCAACGGAATCCTGAATGCGATCCCGGTGAACCGTCTGAGCTCGCAAGCGCTGAACATTCTTAAGTTCCTGCCGCTGCCAAACGCTCCCGGAAACGCGGGCGCCACATTCCGCAACAACTATGCGGGCACCGGCAGCCAGTCTTTCAACAGCCAGCAGTGGGATACGCGAGTAGACTACTTCATCAATGAGAAGTCGTCGTTCTTCGGCCGCTACACCTCCGCGGCGTTCAGCCAGACCGCTCCAGGCGTCTTCGGCCTCTTGAGCGGCGGCCAGGCCCTGGATAACGTGAACTTCGCCGGTATTTCGGACGTTCTTGACCAGAGCATAGCCATCGGATACACGCGCACTTTCACACCCACGCTGATCGGGGACTTCCGTTTCGGCTACCTGCGCGTGGCGCAGAACGTGCTGCCTCCGGACGTAGGAAGCGCGCCGGCCACAGCCGCGGGGATCCCGGGTTTGAACCTGGATAACTTCTTTACCTCCGGTCTTCCCGGATTCTTTTTCGAAGGCGACGGCGGCACCAGCCTGGGCTACAAGCTGGGCGGCGTGAACGGCGACGGCCACTGCAACTGCCCATTGAAAGAGCAGGAACAGCAATATCAGTTTGTCGCCAACGTAACCAAGATGCAGGGCAACCACTCGCTGAAGTTCGGCGCGGATATCCGTTACGCCTTGAACCTGCGCGTGCCCAGCGACAGCCATCGCGCGGGCGAGCTGCATTTCAGCCCGGATTACACGGGTTTTGTGCCCACCGGCAGTTCGTCTCCGCAGCAAGGTCTGGGCTATGCCACATTCCTGCTGGGTGAAGTGACCGGATTCGGCCGCTACGTCAGCACCAGCACGGATGCCCGCGAACGGCAGCGCCGCTGGTTCTTCTACGGTCAGGATCAATGGCGCATCACCCCCAAGCTGCAGATCAACTACGGGATGCGCTACGAACTGGTGTTCCCGGAGACGGTTAACAAGCCGGGCAACGGCGCCCAACTTGACCTGAGCACGGGGCAGATCGCCGTATTCGGCATCGGCAAGACTTCCATCCATGGCATCCAGAACACTTCCTATGCAAACTGGGCGCCTCGGATCGGCGTGACCTATCAGCTGACTCCCAAGACCGTGGTCCGCGCGGGCTATGGCTGGGCGTATGAGCTCGGCACTTTCGGATCCACGTTTGGTCACAACGTGACGCAGAACATCCCGGTGCTGGCCAACCAGACCGTGAATCGCGCCAATAATTTCAGCGGCGTATTTACGCTGGCGCAAGGACCGCCGGCCCCGACGTTCGCTACTCCGGATCCCACCACTGGCCGCTTCACGCTGCCGGATGGAATCAATGGAAAGGCCCGGCTGCCAACCACGGTGCTGCCGCGCGTGATGCAGTATAACCTCACCGTTCAGCATCAGCTGTTCCATGACCTGTCGGTTTCTCTCGGATACGTCGGCAACCAGGGACGGCACCAGTTCTTCGGCGACGGCCCCAACTACAACATCAATCAGCCGTCGTTCATCCCGGGCGTCGATCAGAACCTGCGCAAGCCGTTCTTCGGCAAGTATGGCTGGACCCAGGGCATCGACTGCTATTGTCCAGAAGGCACTTCGAGCTACAACTCAATGCAGGCCACCGTCGACAAGCGCTTCTCGTCGGGGTATGTCCTGAATTTCAACTACACCTACCAGATCGCGAAGGCGGATGGCGGCGACTCTTACACGATTCTGTATGACCGCCAGCTGGGGTACGGCGAAAAAGACGGCATCCCGCGGCACCAATTGATCGCCGCGCAGAACTACGAAGTGCCGTGGGGCAAAGGCCGCAAGTACGGTTCGCAGATGAACCGCGTGGCCGACGCTATAATCGGCGGCTGGAATCTCAATGCCGTCACCACGTTCTACAGCGGACGTCCCTTCACTCCGAACATCGGTAACTTCCCAGCCGGCGCAATCCGGCCGGATGTGGGTCCCGGCGGCCGGCCCGATAAGGGCTCGGGCAATGCGTATGCCAGCAATCCGAGCCGAGACGGCTGGTTGAGCGTCGGTCCCGGCGGCAGCTTGAGCAACGCATTCGCGGTGCCCGCCAACAACGTGTTCGGGAACTATGTGCCGAACAGTCTCCGTGGTCCGATCTTTATCAATCAGGATCTCGGAGTGGCCAAGAAGTTCCACGTGACGGAGCGGGCCTTCGCCGAGCTTCGTGCCGAGGCCTTCAACGCGTTCAACCACACTAACCTGGGAGATCCGGACAGCAACGTCACCGGCAGCAACGCCGGTAAGATCAACGGTCTGGCTCCGAATTATGAGATGCGCCGACTGCAATTCGCGCTGCGTCTTAACTTCTAACTTGTTTGTGGGGCAGGGCTGGCAGGCGTTTGCGCCTGCCAGCCCGTCGCTCGACCATCTAACGAACGCCGGTACGGAGCCGCGCGCGTCAGCAAGCGTGTTCGCTCTACGGGCGTGAAATGACTCGCTTTCGTTACGCTTCCTGACGGTCGCGGCTCCGTAACGATTCAAGCGTCACCCGAGTCGTCAAATGGCAGGCGGAAACGCCTGCCTCACACTTTGCCTAATATACTGGTGTGTCAGTGAAGTGATTGCTCCCACTCACTCCCGCCGTGGTTTTGTCCGGTCGCTCTCCGCTTCCGCGTTGGTATTCTCATTTGATCAACTCCTGCACGGAGTTCCGCTGGGGGTGAAGTTTGTCAATGTGGCCCGGGAGGCGGGGCTGCGGGCCAAGACCATTTTCGGGAGCGAGGCCAAGAACAAGTTTCTGCTCGAGACCACCGGGTGCGGGGCGGCGTTCGTCGATTACGACAACGACGGCTGGCTCGACATTTTCCTGGTGAATGGGACACGGTTTGAAGCCAATTGGACCAAAGCCGACGCGCCCACCAGCCGGTTGTACAAGAACAATCGCGACGGCACCTTCACCGACGTCACTATCAAGGCCGGGCTGGTCCGGACAGGTTGGGGACAAGGCGTCTGCGCGGGCGACTACGACAATGACGGCTTCGAGGATCTCTTTGTCACCTACTGGGGCGACTGCGCGCTGTATCACAACAATGGGAACGGCACGTTCACCGACATGGCTCTGAAGGCCGGCGTCACTACCCGTACCACGACGGGCCTGAAGCGCTGGAACACGGGCTGCGCGTTTGTCGATTATGACCGCGACGGCCATCTGGATCTCTTCGTCGCCAACTATATCGATTTCGACCCCAAAACCACGCCGCTGCCCGAATCGGGGCCGTGCCTGTACAAAGGGATCATGGTGGCCTGCGGTCCGCCGGGGCTCAAAGGCGGCAAGAATATTCTGTTCCACAACAACGGCAATGGAACATTCACAGACGTGTCCGAGAAGTCGGGCATTCTGAAAACTCCGGGAACCTACGGGCTGGGCGTGCTGGTGGCGGACTTCGACGACGACGGCTGGCCGGACATTTACGTGGCCAACGATTCCACTTCGTCGGCGCTTTACAAGAACAACCACGACGGCACTTTCACCGACGTCGCCATAGAGGCCGGCGTGGCCTACAGCCCCGATGGCAAGCCGCAGGCGGGCATGGGCGTCGCGGCGGTCGACTATGACTGTGACGGGCGACTGGACCTCGTGAAGACCAACTTCGCGGGCGACACCGCTAGCCTCTATCGCAATCAGGGGAACATGGTATTCGACGACCAGACGTTTCAAGCCGGGCTGGGGTCGAACACCCGGTTCCTCGGCTGGGGCGTGGGCTTCATCGACTTTGACAACGACGGCTGGTCCGATATCCTGGTCTGCAACGGTCACGTCTATCCGGAAGTAGGCGAGAACGACGTGGAATCCGGCTACCGGGAGCGGAAGGTGCTGTACAAAAATCTGGGGAACGGTAAATTCGCGGATGTGTCGATGGACGCCGGGCCGGGCATCCTCGAGAAAGTCCCGGGGCGCGGCTGCGCGTTCGGCGATTTCGACAATGACGGCGATATCGACGTGGTGGTGAACTGCGTTAACGACGTCCCGCAGCTGCTGCGCTGCGATTCGACGCTGGGAAACAACTGGATAAAGGTGAAGACGGTGGGCGTGAAGTCAAACCGTTCGGGGATCGGCGCGCGGGTGATCTGCACCACCGCGGGCGGGCACCGGCAGATGGACGAAGTGCGCAGCGGCGGCAGCTACGTTTCGCAAAACGATATGCGGGTCCATTTTGGCCTGGGCAAGGCTGCGAAGGCCGATCTTGAAATCCGCTGGCCCAGCGGTATTATCGATACGCTGGCGAATGTATCCGTCAATCGTGTGATCGACGTTAAGGAAGGCAGTACGGTGAAGCAGGGGACCTGAAGCCATGTTTCGAACCCGCCCGGCAATCCCGCTGTTCGCGCTCGCGCTGGCCGGGGCGGGATGCGGCTGGGCGCAGGCGATTGTGGATCCGGAAGTCACACCGCGAGTAAGCCCGGCTTTCGGGGAGATCCAGAACAAGACACCGCTGGAAGGGCAAGTGCGCCTGCTGAAGCCGCATCTGAATTTCGGTTTTCGATTCCAGGTGGGCTACGCGGCGAGCCTGCCTTATCGCCAGTTCGCTGCCTCGCGGCAGAGGCTGGGCGTGGCGCTGCGCATCACGCCCAAGGACTCGGGCGAGCCGGTGTATTTCGTGCAGGCAGTCCCGCTGCCGCCGCGGATTCCCGAAGGCACCAAGGAGAAGCTGGACATCGAAGGCGGATTCCAGGTGGGCGAAGGCCGCTACACGGTGGAGTGGGCGCTGTTCGACGAGTCCGGGCGCTGCCTGCGCAAGCAGTGGGAGATTGAGGCGCGCTCGCCGGGACGCAACGTGCGGGTGGCACAGCCGCCCGGCAAGATTTCGCCGCTGGCTTTGAATCCGGGCGAAATTTTGAAGCCGCGCGACGCGTCCGCGCGGCCATTGCGGGTGACGGTGCTGCTGCATGTGGCGCCGCTGTACACGCGCTCGACGAGGCTGCGATCCTTTGACCGGTTCCTGCTGCTGAGCTCGCTGGTGTGGCTGCTGGAGGAATCGCCGTTTACTTCGGTGAAACTGGTGGCATTCAATCTGGATCAGCAGAAAGAGATATACCGGCAGGAGAATTTCGATGGGCCGGGCTACGGGCGGCTGGCAAGTGCGATGGCGAATATCGAGCTGGGTACGGTACCCATCGAAACCTTGCGGCGCAGGACCGGGCATATCGATATGCTGGCGCGCATGTTGAACGAAGAGCGAACGGCCGCCGAGCCGGCGGACGCCATTCTGTTCGTGGGTCCGGGAGCGCGGCAGTTCGATAAGTTCCCGCCGTCGATGATCGCGGCGGCCAATGCGCCGGCGCCCAAGGTTTTCTATTTCGAATACTTCCCGTACTGGGGCCGGCACGCCGAGTTTCCGGACAGCATCGACCACGCGACACGCGCGGTGGCAGGCAAGACTTGGCATATCCACAGCCCGTCCGAGCTGGCGGATGCGGTGCGCAGTCTGGCGAGGGAGTTGGGACTGCAGCAGTCCAGTGCAGCGGACCAGTAACGCTTGCTATACTTGTCTCGTCGTCACCACAGGCGCGCCCGTAGCTCAGTTGGATAGAGCGTCTGGCTACGAACCAGAAGGTCGGCTGTTCGTCAGCCACCAGAAACGCAACAGATTTCATTACGTCATTGCTACGCGCGGCTGCAACAATTGTCCGTCGGCTCCACTTCACCTCAATCGCTTGCTCTGGAGCACTTGTGGTCCCACCCGCGCTTTCTAGTCTAACGGACCTGTAGAAACGCCGCGCAGTCGGGTGGATTTCATCGATTCTTTGGGGAGTCTGCACCCAACGAGCCTCGACGGTTTCTCATGGAGGGAATCTTAATCGTTCGCGTCATCTTAGCTCCAGATTGCGCGACCTTCATCGCTTTAGAGGCCAAATAATCTCGCCGTGTTCGTATTCTCGATGCTCTTTGTATAAGATCATGTGGCTTGGGAACGCGGTGGCCTGCCATCCCGCCAACGCCACCGTGATAGTGCGGAGCAGATCTTTGGCCGTCCTACCGTCCTGCGCAATGGCAACGGTGACGTCGTCATAGTCGGCGTGCGGATTCCGCGATTTCTTTTTGGCAGTCTGATAGCGGAGCAGATACGGCAGTTTGGCCTTCATACTCTTCAGCAGTGCTGCCACGTTCGGTTCACCGGCCTTGATCCAGTCGCACACCCAGTCCTGTCGAATCGGGTACTGAGCATCGAACCCGTCGGGCGGTTTGTTCGTGGTTTCGCGCTCCCTGCCAGGATCGTGCTGGCCGAAACCGTTGCCGTTCCACGCGCACTCCCCCTCGCCGGCTTTGCGATAGTGCTTAATGAGCGAATCCTCAGGGGCTAGCGTCGTCCAGTTAGCATGAACAAACAGGCATTTGAATCCGACATCATCGACATTGATGTTCCTTCGTCCGCTGATCTTGAAGC
>JALYHQ010000098.1 GCA_030776455.1 Acidobacteriota bacterium
ACCGATGCTATACTGCTCAGCAAGGATGAAAACGACAATGAGGCTTGCCGTGGCCGCGATGCTGGCGCTGAGCGTGATTCCATCTGTCTCGGCGCAGAAACCCAGCAAAGAGACGCAGGCATCCGTGGCCAAGATGCTCGCGTTGCTGCCCAAGTCCGGGTATCAGTTCAAACAGTATTCTCCGGTGGTATGGGGCGTTGACTTCGAGGGCAAGTCCATCGGCAGCCTCCGCGTGATCATGGTGGCGCAGGAAAATATCGTGGTGATTTTCTCCATCATCGCCAAGAAGGCCGAAATCCCCATGACAGCGGAGTTTCTCGAGACTATGCTGCGCTGCAACCACAAGTTTGACCGCGTCAAGGTTGGCCTGGACGAAGATGGCGACGCATTTGTGCGCACCGATACCAGCGCTCGCGTTCTGGACGGCGAAGAGTTCAAAGCCATCGTCGAACAGGTGGCCGCGGCGGCGAATGAGGCGTATGACCTGATCAAGCCGTCGCTAGTCAAAGCCGCCCCGCCCGCCAATTAACCGGACACTCGCGCCGGAACAAAGGAGCATTCATGAAGAGACTGTTGATATGTCTGCTAAGTCTCGCTCTGCCCATGCTGGCCCAGGATTACAAGATTGCAGTCATCGGACTGGTGCACTCCCACGCCTGGGGACATCTCCCCAAAATGGTGCAAGAGGGAAGCGCTGCAAAACTGGTCGCGATATTCGAAACCAATCCGATCTGGTGGCTGAAGGCGGCAAGATCGCCCCTGCCGTCCCCATTTACAACGATTACATCAAGATGCTGGACGAGCGGAAGCCCGACATCGTCTGGGCGTTCGTCGAAAACAACCGACACCTGGAGATTGTAAAAGCCTGTGCGCCCCGGAAGATCAACGTGATTTTTGAAAAGCCGCTGGCGTCGACCTATGCGGATGCCGCGGCCATTCGCGATCTGGCTCGCCAACACGGCATCGAAGTGATGACCAATTATCAGATGGCCTGGTGGCCGGCGAATTACGCGGCGAAGGCCGAATCGGATTCCGGCTCGCTCGGCAAGATCTGGCGCTTGCATGGCATCGTGGGCCATGGCGGTCCCAGCTCGCAAGGTGTGCGCAACAAGATCTTTTTCGACTGGCTTACCGATCCCGTCCAGAACGGCGCCGGCGCACTGATGGACTTCGGCTGCTACAACGCACTGTGGAGCCTCTGGTACCTGGGACGTCCCGAGAAAGTTTTCGCCACCGCGCTGCATCTGCGTCCCGATGTGTTTCCGAAAGTAGAGGATAGCGCCAACCTCGAGCTCTGGTATCCCAACGGAGTTGGAATTTTCGAGGCCAGCTGGGATCTTCCCCGCAGTTACCAGGATCTGGAAGTCTTTGGCAATCGCGGCAGTGTTTACATGAAGAACAACAAAGTGACGGTGGTGAAAGGCCGCGATACCAAGGACCTCGATCTCCAGCCCCTGGCCCCCGGCCAGGCAGAGCCGGTGGCCTACATGGTCAGCACGCTTCGAAACAAAAAGCACATCGAAGGTCTCACAGCGGTGGACATCAATGTCAGCGTTATTGAGATTATCGAAGCCGCGAAAGAATCCGTGCGCACCGGCAAAGCAGTCCCGCTTGCGCCGCGCTAATCGCCCACTCGATAGATGGTAACGCCGCTCAGCAGTTTCGGATAAAAATCGGTGGACTTTTGCGGCATCACGCCCCCGGCGAAGGCGGTTCCAGCCACTTGCTCGACAGTGGTCGGTTCCAGCAAGAAACCGACTTGGGCGCCACCGGCCCGGACCTTCTCGCACGCGTCATCGATCCCTCGCACGTACTGGAGATGGCTCTCATTACGGACCGCCTCCTCGGTGATTCCCAGCAACTGGCCCAGCAGGTACTGGTGCAGCACCAGCACATCCAGCTCTCCCGCCGCCCGCGGCCGCTCGTAAAGATAGACGTCCCCGGACTCGCCCAGTGTGATTCCGATTCGAATGCGATCCGGCGCCGGCTCCGCGAACACGCGCCGCAGTTCCGCAACCGATTCCAGCCTGCGGGCGTGCGCCGATGCGATAAGTGCCGCGCCATCGAAGTTCGCCAGATTCCGCACTACGCGATGGGTGGCCAGAATCTTCAGGCCTGGTGAATGCATATTGACGAACGTCATCATCACTTTGTCCGCGCCGGACAATTCAGGATTTTCATTGCGAAACGCCAGCGCGGTCTCATAACGGTGATGTCCATCGGCGATCAGCAGCTTCTTGTCCGACATCAGCCGCTGGAATTCGCCGATCGCCGCCGGATCGGACACGCGCCAGATACGATGCGCCGCGCCATACTCGTCGTCAACGGTGGCGAGCGGAGTCGCCGCCGCGGCTTGATCCAGCAGCGCATCCACAGTCAGCGCCGGATCGGGGTACAGCATAAAGATCTGCCCGAAGTGCGCCCGGGTGTGCCGCAGCAGCTCCAGCCGATCCTTCTTCGGCCCGGCTAGCGTCTGCTCATGCCGGTGCACCACGCCCGCCGAATAATCCTCCACGGCGCCCAGCGCGATGAACCCCTTGCGCTCCAGTACGTCGCCCGTATCGGGCACCGAAAAGCGCTGGAAGTAAGGATAAATTCCCGGCTGAGCGTCCCGCGCCAGAACGCCCCCCGAAATCCAATCCTTCAAATGCGCCGCCGCGCGCGTATAGACGTTATTCGTGTCATCGTCGCCGGGCGACCGCTCGCCCAAAATGACGCGTACCAGATTGTAGGGGCTCAACGCCAGATAGCGCTGCTGCATCGCAGCCGAAATCTTGTCGTACGGCTGCGTAACCAGATGCTCAAGAGCCCCCGCCTTGGGAGTGTACCGGTAAGGTTGAAAAGGAAAAATTCGAGCCACTTGCCAGGATAGCAGTAGAACAGGGCCATGCCCTGTCCGTTATTCCAGCGTCCGCGAATATACTCCCGACCGCCCCTCGGACGCCACAAAGCACTCCGTCACCGTCGTCGACTCCCCGGGCTTCATCGCCCCCGGAAAATCCGCTGCCCGCGCCGAGATATCCGTCGCCCAGTTGCGAACGTTCCCCGTGCCTGGATCGATGTCCCGCGGAGTACCAAACCCGCTGGCTCGCAGCGCCGCATTTCCCATCACCAGCCGCTGCACCACTACCGGAATCCCCAGGTTCGTGCAGCCTTCGCAGTCGGCCTCGCTCGGCATACGTACCTTGGTCAGAATGATCACTGCGCGCCCTTCCTCCAGCCGGATGCCCAGGCTCTCGGCTACCCGCTCCGCAATCGCCCGGTTCGCCGGCTGCGCAAAGTCCATTCCTTGCGCATACATGCCCCCGATATCGTGGCTGATGCGGCTGGCCACCTCCCGGCGGTTCACGCTTGAACCCGCTAGAAATACGCCCGTAAGCAACGGCACTACAAAGAACGCAGCCAGCGCGAACTGCGCCACTGAGCTCTTGAGCGGATGCGATTTGGCGAGGGTACTGGCCAAGGTACACCAAAGTTAAAGCATTTCGGCGCTGCATACCAGTCGGAGGAAACGCCTGTTCGGCAACTAATGTGACTTAGTACTGACTTACGGGAGGAGCCAGCGCTGTACTCCGGCTACGTACCAGCAGCCATATTCCGGCGATCAGCGTGCCAATCGAGATCCATTGCGTTAGCGACAACCCCGCCTGCAGCCCTTGCTGGTGCGCGCGAAAGAACTCCACCACGAATCGCATCAAAGAATAGAGCACCAGATACTCGGCGAAAATCGCACCGTCCACGTGCCGCTTCCGGAAACGCCACAAAAGAAAGCCGAAGATCGCCGCATTCCCCAGCGATTCGTAGAGCTGGGTGGGGTGCAAGGGTTTTCCCACCGGGACGCCGGTGCCCGCCTCAGTATTGTTGAATGTGATGGCCCAGGGGAGATGGCATTCCTCACCCCAGCAGCACCCCGCCGCGAGGCACCCGATCCGTCCGATCGCGTGCCCGGCCGCCAGCCCCGGCGCAAAAACGTCGCAAGTGCGCAGAATCGGCATATGCTGCCGCCGCATGTACAGGATCGCTGCGAGTATCGCCAGCAGCAATCCGCCCTGATACACGCCCGCGGACTGCAAATTGTTGAGCGAGAAGATCGAACCCGGATCGCTTCCGTAGCCGCGCTCTTGCCAGTCAAAGGCGATCATGAAAAGCTTCGCGCCGATCAGCCCGGCGATCGCGCAGTAGGTGGCGAGATTGGTTACCTGCTCCGGGGCGAGTCCGGCGCTCTTGCCCAGACGAATCGTCACCCAAATGGCCACCAGAAACCCGATGGCTACCAGCACTCCGTACGTCGGGATATAAAAGCTTCCGATAGAGATCAGTTTGGGAAGCATGGTTTCAGGCGCGGTCCGTGGCGGGCGAGGGCTGGCTGCCTCGCGTACGCCACATGTCCAGCAGAAGCAGGCCCGCGCCGATGGAAATCGCGCTGTCGGCGATGTTAAACGCCGGAAAATACCAGGAGCCCGCGTAAACTTCGATGAAGTCCGTCACAGTGCCGTGAAGTAAACGGTCCCAGAGATTCCCCACCGCGCCGCCCAGCACGAACCCCAGTCCCAGGCGCAGATAAGCGCCGTGCGCTCCCGGCCGCGCCAGCAGTGTGTAGGTGATGTAGACCAGCACCGCGAGCGAGATGCCAATTAGCGCGATGTTACGCCACCAACCCGTTGAGTTTGCGAACAGCCCGAAAGCCACGCCCGGATTCTCAGCATGAACGATGTTGAAAAATTGAGGAACCACCGTAAGTTGTTCCCACAGCGACAGATGCGTCTGGATCAGCCACTTGGTGACGCGGTCCAGCGCGAAGACGACGGCCGCCACCGCGAAAGGCAGCGCTCGTTCACGCATGTGCGTCCCTCAGAATTTCATCCAACGCCGTGCCGCACGCCGCGCAAACCGTGGGAAATCGCGGATGCTGCCCTACATCCTGCGTGTACTTCCAGCAGCGCTCGCACTTGACGCCGTCCGCGCGTTCCACGTCCACCGCCAGCCCGGCGCTCCCGTTTTCAAGCGCCACTTCGGACACAATGAACAGCGCCGGCAGATCGGTGGCATACTCGCGCAGCAGTGGATAAAGGTCGGGATCGGCCTTCAAACGAACCCGCGCTTGCAGCGGCGCTCCAATCAGTTTCTCGTCGCGAGCCGTTTCCAGGCTCTTGAGCACCCGATCGCGGACCGGCAGCAGGCGATCCCAGTTCTCCAGCCGCCTTCGCTGTTCGGCGCTGAATCCTTCGGTCAGTTCCGACGGCTCCGGCAGCAGGGCCAGATGGACGCTGTCAGTCGCGCCCGCCGGCTTCCGGAAATAGGTCCAGACCTCTTCGGTGGTGAAAGACAGCAGCGGCGCCAGCAGTCGCACCAGCGCATGCGTCAGCCGGTATAACGCCGTTTGGGCGCTGCGCCGCGCCGCCGAGCGCGGGGGCGAGGTGTACAGCCGGTCCTTAAGCACATCGAAGTAGATCGAGCTCAGATCGATCGTGGCGAAATCGTAGACCGCGCGGTAAACCTTGTGGAACGCGAACTCCCCATACCAGGCGCGGCAATTCGCCACCAGCGTCTCCGCGCGCACCAGGATCCAGCGGTCAATCTCCAGCATCTCGCCGGGCTCCACGGCGTCCGCTGCCGGATCGAAGTCATGCAGGTTCCCCAGCATGTACTTGAACGTATTGCGCAGCTTCCGGTAGGCTTCCACCAGCCGGTCTATGATTAGCCCGTACAGCTTTACGTCTTCCGTGAAATCCACCGACGCGGTCCAAAGCCGCAGCAATTCGGCTCCGTGCTGTTTGATAAACTCCTCGGGTTCGATGGCGTTGCCCTTGGACTTGTGCATCGCGTGACCTTCGCGGTCAAGCGTCCACCCGTGCGTCGCGGACGCCCGGTACGGCGATGCGCCGCGCAAACCCACCCCGATCAGCAGCGAGCTGTGAAACCACCCCCGGTACTGATCGCCGCCTTCCATATACATATCCGAAGGCCATGGAAGCCCGTTCTCCGCCGTAAGCACCGCCAGATGGCTTGATCCGGAATCGAACCAGACATCCAGAATGTCGGATTCCTTGCGGAACTCGTGCCCGCCGCACCGCGGGCAGGCCGTGTCGTCGCCGAGCAGTTCGGCGGCGCTGCGCTCATACCAGACATCGGCGGTGTGCTCGGCGAAAAGCTGCACCACTCGGTCCAGATACTTGCGCTCCGTCACCGGCTGGTGGCAGCCCTCGCAATAAAACACCGTGATCGGCACTCCCCACACGCGCTGGCGTGAGATGCACCAGTCCGGCCGCGTCGCGATCATGTTGCCGATGCGCTCCGCGCCCCACGCCGGATTCCACTTCACCTCCGCTACGGCCTTGAGCGCGCGCTGGCGGAGGTCGTTCTTGTCCATTCCGATGAACCATTGCTCGGTGGCCCGGAAAATGGTCGCGTGGTGGCAGCGCCAGCAGTGCGGGTAGCTGTGCGTAACGTCTTCATGCGCTACCAGAGCCTCATGCTGCTTGAGAATTTCGATGATCAGCGGATTGGCCTGCCACACCGTCTTGCCGATGATCTCCTCCGGCAATTCGCCCGGCACGCCCTCCGCCCTGTAGAAGCGGCCCGCGCCATCCACCGGGCAGTAGGTTACAAGGCCGTACTGCCGCCCCACTTCGAAATCTTCCTGCCCGTGCCCGGGCGCCGTATGCACCGCGCCCGTTCCTTGCTCCAGCGTGACGTGATCCGCGAGAATTCCCAGCGAATCCCGCTCCAGGAACGGATGATGAAAGATGGCCCCTTCCAGCCTGGCCCCTGGAAAGGCAGCCAGCACTTGAGGATCGGCCCATCCGGCTTTCTCAGCCGTGGCCTTCAGCAGCTCCAGGGCGACGATATAGACCTCCTCGCCCACCTGCGCCGCCACGTATTCGAGCTTCGGATGAAATGCGATCGCCATGTTGGCCGGCATGGTCCACGGCGTGGTGGTCCAGATCAGCCCGTATACCTGGCGGCCGGCCAGCGCATCGTCGATCAAGGCCGGGTCCGAAGTTAGCCGGAAGCGTACCCAGATGGACGGGCTGGTGTGGTCCTCATATTCCACTTCGGCCTCGGCCAGCGCGGTGCGGTCATGAATGCACCAGTTCACCGGCTTCAGCCCCTTGTAGACGTACCCCTTGTCCAGAAACTCGACGAACGCGCCCGCGATCACCGATTCATACTGCGCCGACATCGTTAAGTACGGATCTTCCCACCGCCCCAAAACACCCAGACGCTGGAAATCCTGGCTTTGCAGATCGACGAACTTCTGCGCATACTTGCGGCATTCGGCGCGGATCTGCGCAGCCGTCATCCTGGCCTTTTTCGAGCCCAGCAAATTGTCGACTTTGATCTCGATCGGCAGCCCATGGCAGTCCCAGCCCGGAACGTATGGAGAGTCCAGACCCTCCATGGTCTTCACCTTGACGATCATGTCCTTGATGATCTTGTTGAACGCCGTCCCCAGGTGAATGTTGCCGTTGGCGTACGGCGGCCCGTCATGCAGCACGTACATGGGCTGCCCCGCCCGGGCCTCGCGAATGCGCGCGTAAAGTCCCTCCGCTTTCCAGCGCGCCAGCATCTTCGGCTCCGCCACGGGCAGGTTCCCTTTCATGGGAAAATCCGTACGCGGAAGGTTCACGGTCTTCTTAAGATCGAAGGTCGGCTCCATGGGGTTTATAACCATCCTACCCGACCGGTTGACCGGCGCTTAGTCTCAGTGCGCCGCGGGATCCCGCTCAATCACCATCAACGTGAATGACCCCGCAACCACCGGCCCTCGGCGCGCCCCCGCCGGCGCAGGCCCGAACTTTGCGGAAACCACGTATACGCGGTGATTGTTGGGATCAACTCCCATATTCCTTGAGCCCACCGGCGTTGGTACGTTCTCCACTACGTGATACGAGTCCGGCGTGTCTTGATGAATCACTGTGAGCGTGCCATCCGCGTTCGAGGCAAACGCGTCGCCGGACGCCGCATCGTACCCCGCACCGTCCACGCCGTTGCCGATCTTAACCGTCGCCACCACTTTGCCCGCCTGGTAGTCGGAGACCGCCATCACACCGCTGCGGCATCCGCTGAACAGCCGGTGGTGCAGCGTATCCAGGGCCATAGCCACCGGTTGCTTGCAGGGCGTCGTCGGCCAGCGCCGGGACACGGCCGCCGTCTTCGCATCGATCTCCACCACTTCGTTGGTGTCCA
Source organism: Acidobacteriota bacterium (assembly GCA_030776455.1). Lineage (GTDB taxonomy): Bacteria > Acidobacteriota > Terriglobia > Bryobacterales > Bryobacteraceae > JALYHQ01. The sequence goes on from JALYHQ010000098.1 coordinate 8,191, forward strand.
CCAGATTGGCGTACACCTTCCCATCGGCAGCTGAAGCCCCATATTCCGGTTTACCCCCCAGCGGAATGTTGGTGATCAGCGTTCCCTTCACTGGATCGATCACCGTTGACGAGTGGGCATCGCCGTTCAAAGTGAACACACGGTTCGACGCGCCGTCATAAAGAATCGCATCCGCGTCTTCAGCCGCCGGAATACGCCCGAGTACCTTGAACGTCTTCAGATCGAACATCAGCACCGATTTGTCGTCACCAGCGGTGGCGAACCCGTGCCCCGTCGCCGGCGCCACCGCAGTCCCGTGCGCTCCCTGGATGCCGGTGACTTCCCCGAGCAACTTCCCGCTATCTTCATCCACTACCATCACGCGATTCTGCCGCGCGATAAACAGCCGGTGATCTGGCGGATCAGGCACCACATAGTCCCAAGTGCCATCCCCGCCCAGTACATAGGTATGGGTGACACGATAAGCCGGTTGCCCCAGGACCGTCGTGAGAGTCGACAACAAGAGAACCAACGCGCCTTTTCGCATGGTAAGAGTATACAGCCCGCGGCGGGCCCCTCGAACGGGCGCACACTGAGCCTGAGGGTCACACTTCGGCGGCACACTGTGAGCACTGGGCTACTACTCCTTTCTTTTTTCGAATGAATGCGTTGCGGGTGAAACCGGCGTGTTTCGGAGCGCGTCCCGGTTCGTGACGTTGGGGGTTTGTCGCGATGAAAAATATCAAGGGTCTCGTGTTGATGTTGGTGCCTGTGGCCGCCTGTTTCGCTCAAGCGCCGCAAAGCGCGAAGCAGGTTCGCAAGCAGGAAGCGCGGCTGCGCAAGGAACTGGAGCCAGCCTACAAGAAGTGGCGCGAGGAAGACGTCGCCTACATCATCACGGACGACGAGAAACAGGCGTTCAACCGGCTGTCTACCGATGAAGAGCGCGAGCAGTTCGTGGAGCAGTTCTGGTTGCGGCGCGACCCGACGCCGGACACCGCGGAGAACGAATACAAGGAAGAGCATTATCGGCGCATCGCTTACGCCAATGAGCGATTCGCGTCCGGGGTTCCAGGGTGGAAGACGGATCGCGGGCGGATCTACATAACATTCGGGCCGCCGGACGAAGTGGAGCCGCACCCCTCGGGCGGCGGCGGGCAGTCCACTACTTACCCGTTCGAGATGTGGCGCTACCGGTATATCGAAGGGATAGGAAACAACGTCGAGATTGAGTTTGTGGACCGGACGCTGACGGGCGAGTATCGCATGACCATGGATCCAGACGAGAAGAATGCGCTGTCGCATGTGGCTACCACGGGGAACCGGCCGCAGCCGCCGCGGGGGAGCGCGGACTTCTTCGAACGCCAGCGGGTGTTTGCCGGTCTGCAGAAAGCCCCGGCTGTGAGGTTCACGGATCTGGAAGCGACGGTAAACTCCACGCTGCGGTACAACGCGCTGCCGATGATGGTTCGTGCCGACTATCTGCGGATCACCGACGCCACCGTCCTTAGCAACGTCACGCTTCAGTTCGACCGCAAGGATTTGCAGTTCCAGCTGAAGGACGCCGTGTCCACCGCCACGGTTAACATTTACGTGCGCATTACCTCACTGTCGAGACGCGTAGTGAATGTGTTCGAAGACGTCGTTACCGTAGAAGGCCTGGGCTCCCCGATTTATCAGAAGTCACTTCCGCTGCCACCGGGTACTTACCGGTTGAACATTGTCGCCAAGGATCTTGTGGGCGGAAACATGGGCACGCAGGAACTGGTGCTGGAGGTCCCACGATTCGCGGAAGAAAGGCTGGCCTCCAGCAGTCTGATCTTGGCGGATCTGATCGAGAAAGTCCCGACCACGAACATCGGAACCGGCCAGTTCGTCATTGGCGATACAAAAAAGTGAGGCCGCGGCTGAATCCCACCTTCGGACGCGATGAGAAGCTGGGCATCTACCAGCAGTTTTACAATTTCGGCGCCGACGGCAAAACCCGGAAACCAAGCGGATCGGTCCACTATCAAATCGTGAAAGCCGGGTCTGATCGGCCGGCGCTGGATTATGCGGAAGACATTTCGACGATTTCAGGGGCATCAGCCAGACAGGTGACGGTGGAGAAGCTGCTTCCGATCGGGACCCTTGAAACTGGCCAGTACACCCTGAAGATGCGGGTAATAGACAAGATCCGGGACCAGACGATTACGGGAACGGCCAGCTTCACGGTGAAATGACGGACCGGCGCAGGAAACCGGCAGGCTGCGGGGTACGTCCCGCACCTTGACGTGGTGGTCTTATAGCCTTAGAATTGAAGCAGTTCCCCAGTGTGCGGTGTAGTGGTGAATTCTATGAAAATGAACTCTTTGGTCATAACCTTCGCGGCCGGTGCGGCGTGTGTCAGCTTGGCCTTGGCGGGCGATGAAAAGAAACCCGCCGACTCGTCTTCCACGCAAACGCGGGAGACGGTGGCGAAACCGATGACCGACAAGCAGCGCAAGAAGCAGGAAGCCAAGCTGCGCAAAGAGCTGGAGACGCCCTACAAGAAATGGCTCAACGAGGACGTCACTTACATCATCACCGACGAGGAAAAGGCGGCGTTCAAGCGTTTCGCCACCGATGAGGAACGTCAGCAGTTCGTGGAGCAGTTCTGGCTGCGCCGGGATCCCACGCCGGACACCGAAGAGAACGAGTTCAAGGAAGAGCACTATCGCCGTATCGCCTACGCCAATGAGCATTACGCCTCAGGCATTCCGGGCTGGAAAACGGACCGCGGGCGGATCTACATCACGTTCGGGCCGGCTGACGAAGTGGAATCGCATCCTTCCGGCGGCACTTATGAGCGCCCCTACGAAGAGGGCGGCGGAAGCACCTCGACGTATCCATTCGAGAAATGGCGGTACCGGTATATCGACGGCATTGGGAATGACGTAAACATCGAATTCGTGGATCCCACCATGACGGGCGAGTATCGCATGACCATGGATCCCTCCGAGAAGGACGCGCTGCTGATGGTTCCCGGCGCGGGACTAACAATGATGGAATCCATGGGCATGGCTTCCAAGACGGACCGCTTCAACCGCACCGACGGTACGCATCTGGGTACCGGCACCCAGCCTCTGCCGGCGAGCATGAATCAGTTCGAGCGCCTGGAGCAGTTCGCCAAGCTGCAGAAGCCACCCGCGGTGAAATTCCGGGACCTGGAAGCGGCGGTAACGTCGTCCATCCGGTACAACACGCTGCCGATGAAGGTACGGGCGGACTTCATCAAGATCACGGATTCCACCATTCTCAGCAGTTTTACTCTTCAGTTTGACCGCAAGGATCTGCAGTTCCAGCAGAAGGACAACATTTCGAAAGCCACCATCAACATTTACGCGCGCATTACCTCACTGGCGCGGCGCGTGGTGAACGTGTTTGAGGATGTAGTGACGGTGGAAGTGCCGACGGAGTTGCTGAGCAAGGCAATCTCCGGCACCTCGGTCTACCAGAAGTCCGTGCCGCTGCCCCCGGGGATGTACCGGCTGAACGTGGTGGCCAAGGACATTGTGGGCGCGAACATGATCAGCTATGAGATGGCGCTGAACGTGCCGCATTTCGAGGAAGAGAAGCTGGCGTCGAGCTCGCTGATTCTGGCGGACTTGATCGAGAAAGTGCCGACCAAGAGCATAGGAACAGGCCAGTTCGTGATTGGCGACACCAAAGTCCGGCCGCGGATGAATGAGACTTTCGGCCGGGATGAAAAGCTGGGCATTTATCAACAGTTCTACAATTTCGGGCCCGATGAGAAGACCAAGAAACCGAGCGGATCCATCGAGTATCGGATTACGAAGGCGGGAGCGGACAAATCCGTGCTGGACTATACGGAAGAGATCACGACGCTGCCCGGCGCTTCGGCCCAACAGGTGACGGTAGAGAAACTGCTGCCGATGGCGAGTCTGGAACCGGGCCAGTACACCCTCAAGATGACGGTGACCGACCGGACCCGGAACCAGGTGCTTACCCCGACGGCTAACTTTACGGTAAAGTAAAGGACAGGTGGAGCAGGATGATTCCTGCCCCGCGTCATATTGGATGAGGAAGCGGACGAAGCTCACGATTGGGTCGTTGGCCGTTCTGCTGGTGTCGGCGCCCGCGGCGTTGGCCGTGGAACCGATCCGGCTGACCGGTAGCATCGCCGGGTTTGTGCGCGATACGGCCGGCATCCCTCAGATGGGCGCAACAGTCCTTCTTTTCAACCAGCATGAGCGTCTGGTCCAACAGGCGCTGACCAATGAGCGCGGCATTTTCGGCTTTGACGCGCTGCCCGCCGACTTCTACTCCGTCCGTGTGAACCTGGCGAGCTTCGTGCCTGCGCTCAAACAGAAAATCGCCGTGCAGCCCGGCATGCAGAGCTTGCTGTACATCAACATGGCGAGTCTGTTGAGCTCGATTGAGCTGGTGTATGCCGCGCCGGGGCAAGGCGCGTTGATGAGTGACGACTGGAAGTGGACGCTGAAAGCTTCTTCGGCGACGCGGCCGGTGCTGCGGGCACTGCCGAAGCAAGACAGCGCGTCCGATCCGAATAAGCGGCAGCGTACTTCTGCGATCTTTTCGGAGACTCGGGGCTTGGTGAAGGTGTCCGCGGGGGATTCGAATTCGCCCGGCGATCTTAGCACGCAAGCTGATCTGGGTACGGCGTTCGCGGTGGCAACTTCCGTGTTCGGCCGGAACCAGCTCGAAGTGAGCGGCAATGTCGGGTATGCGTCGCGTACCGGTTCGCCCGCCGCTGGTTTCCGGACCACGTATCGTCGCGAAGGAATGAGTCCCGAACTGACCATCACCATGCGCCAGATCTACCTGCCCTCTCGCGCGGGCGTCGCGTTGATGACGGGGCAGGATGGGGCCCCCGCGTTGCGCACGATGTCGGTGGCCATGTCCGATCACATGCAGGTGCTGGATCGGCTGAGGCTGGATTACGGGCTGTCGCTCGACTCGGTATCGTTCCTGGATCATGTGAACTATTTCAGTCCGTATGCGCGGCTCGGGTACGATTTGGGTACGCTGGGGCTGATTCAAGTTGCGTGGAGTTCGGGAGCGCCGTCCCCGGAACTGGTACAAACCCGTGGGGCCGCTGGGGAAGTGACCGGCGATGGCGCGGCGCTATCGCGCGATCTGGCGGCGCTGGCGTTGCTGCCGCGCGTATCTTTGCGCGATGGGCGCTCCAAAGTGCAGCGGACGCAGAACATGGAACTGGGCTACGAAAAACGGTTCGGCTCCACTACCGCGAACCTCAGCGCCTTCCGCGAGACGGTGACCAACGGAGCCATCACGATGTACGCTCCCGACGATCTGTTCGTGACCCCCGACGCGCTGCCCGATCTTTCGCGGCACGGCAACATTTTCAATGTCGGGAACTATGAACGCTCTGGATACTCTGCGTCGGTCACGCAGGCACTGGGAGACAAGGTGGAAGTTGGCGCGGCTGTGGGACGCGCAGGCGTGCTCAACGCGGACCAACAGGACCTGGGCTTAGGTACCGGCGATGAATTGCGAGCGCGTATCCATACCAGCCAGCGTTTCTGGGCCACCGCCCGAGCATCCGCGACTTTGCCGGGATCCGGCACGCAGATCGGCGGCAGCTACCAGTGGACTGATTACGGGTCAATCATGCCTTCCCACCTGTATCTCACCCAGCGAAGCTATCCCGAGGCGGGCTTGAATATTCACATCCGCCAGCCGATTCCGTCGTTCCCTGGGATGCCGGGTCGCCTGGAAGCGACTGCCGATATGCGCAACCTCCTGGCGCAGGGATATCTGCCGGTATCGGCGGGAGATGGACGGCGGTTGTTGCTGATCCAATCGCCCCGCGCCGTCCGCGGCGGCTTGAGTTTTATTTTCTAATTCTTCCAGTTCTCAAGTTTCGGGCGTTGATATACTTGACACGCGCAAAGCCTCTATGGCTGTGGACATGCAAATTTCGGACGCGTGGCAACAGGCGGCCGCTGACCTGGGAATCAGAGTCGTAGCGCTATTTGCACTAGCGACGGAGAGCGGAGAAATTCAGTGGTTCGAGGCATACATCTCAGACTTCGGCGGACCTAACGGGACGATTGTGGGAAATCACGATGGCGGATTTCACGACGTCAGAGAACGCCTTGGCTACTACGCCTCCAATCTCTTTCCGTCTTATCGAAGCTACGTCCGTGAGCACTTTATTGACACACTCAATGATTGGGGTTGGTTTGGAGAAGACGGTGAGAAACCATCATGGTATACGGGCAAGCCTTGGTCGTAGTGGCTTGCGTCCGCCAAGTATATCAATGCCCAAAATTAGGGTAGCCGCAGCTTGGTCGGCTAGCGGAGAGTGATCCGGGTCTGTTTTGTATTTACAATGTACGCACAATAGCGTATCCTGGTTGTATACACAAGGGAACCCAGGTATGGCCGGTACACGAACGAAAGAAACAGGGGCGCGGGTGGAGACGATTAACCTGCGCGCCAGCCGGAAGCAAAAGGTGCTGATTGACCGGGCGGCCGAAACGCTGGGGCGCAGCCGGTCTGATTTCATGCTGGAAACAGCGTGTCGGGAAGCTGAAACGGTGCTGCTGGATCGCCGGTACTTCTCGCTTTCGCCGGATGCGTTCAAGCGCTTTACGGCCATGCTCGACAAACCTCCGGCAAGCAATCCGAAACTGCAGCGGCTGCTTCAGACCAAGGCGCCTTGGGCGCGATGAGTGGCGGCCCTGATGAAATAAGTGCGCCGGAGAAGCTGTCGGCGGAGCACGACCTGTCCGGGTTCGACTCCGGGGAGCTGGTCCTGGATGAATGGCTGCGCCGCCGCGCTCTTCAAAATGAAGCCAGCGGGGCGTCACGCACTTATGTTGTCTGTACGGGCGTCAGGGTGGTGGGTTTCTACACGCTGGCTGTTGGCGCGGTCGCCCATGCGGAAGCACCGGGGCGTGGCAGGCGAAACATGCCGGACCCCGTGCCTGCAATGGTGCTCGGCCGGCTTGCAATCGACAAGGCTTTTCAGGGACGGTACATCGGCGCGGGACTACTGTGCGATGCCGTTCTGCGCACCGTGCAAGCAGCGGAGATCGCTGGCATTCGCGCGATTCTGGTCCACACGATTTCAGAGGCGGCCAAGCGTTTCTATGAGGGCTACGGATTTGTCGCCTCGCCTGTCGATCCTCTGACTGTAACGATTACGGTGGCGGAGGCAGTGAAGATCTTGGGCCGGAAGGTCTAGTAAACCGCACGCTTCGCTTCCCGAGCCTTGCTCGCCAGCGAGAAACGAGGCTCCGCCGTAGCCCCCAGGAACAGTACGCGCGTCAGATACTCGCCGATGGCGGGGCCGTGCTTGAAGCCGTGGCCGGAGCCGCCTCCGGCCAGCCATACGTTGGCGAAATCGGGATGCTTGTCGATCAGAAAATCGCCATTGCTCGTGTTTTCGTATTGGCAGACTCGGGTCTCGATGAGCGGGGCATCGGCCAGGGCAGGGAAGCGGACGGCCAGGAAAGCGCGGGCCTCGTCGATGGACTCCGGCGAGACCACGCGCGGCTCAGTATCGGGGATCATCGGCGGACCATGGCGGTCAAAGGCGAGCTTGACCCCGCGGTTCTCCAGATCGGGTAGCGTGTAGGCGCCGCGAGGGTCGCTGAAGTCCATCCAGATGGGCATTTCCGGCGGGCTGAAGCGCCGGTCGCCTGGACGGGCGCCGAAGAAAAAGACATCCTGGCGCGTTGGCCGAATGAGTCCTTCCGGAAGCTCCGGAAAAACGCCGGGAAGCCACGGGCCGCACGCGAAAACAAAAATACGCGCGCGGATCTGGCGTTCCGAGCGAGTGTGAATGGCGTCCACACGACCGCTTCCCGCGGGCGCCTCGGCCCATTCGCAGAAGTAGTCGGCGCCCTCGCGGACAGCTTCCTGCACCACAGCTTGCACCGCGCGGCGGGCCATGATCGCGCCGCTTTGGGGTTCGAAGATGCCGGTGCGGCCGTCTTCGAAGTGAAACTGCGGAAAGCGGCTGGCGATTTCAGACTGCGCCAGAATTTCGTGGCGGATTCCGCAGCTGTCGAGTGCTTTCCGCGTCCCAGCCAGGTGTTCGCTATCGGGCGCCGCGGTCCACAGAACACCGGTGCGATGGAACAACTCCGGGTGTCCCGCATGATGGAAAAAATCGAGCCATAGATGCAGTGAGCGGGCTGCCATCCGGGTGTAAATGTCGCTGTCGCCGTAGCCCATGCGGATAACGCGCGATTCGCCGCCCGAACTCGCGCGGGAATGGCCGGGCCCGTAAGCATCCAGCAGAACTACCGATCGGCCGGAGCGCTTCAGGGCGAGCGCGGTCCAGGCGCCGAAGACGCCGGCTCCGACTATCGCGACGTCATAGGTCTTAACCAAGCGGCTGGCCTTTTCCGGATGCAATGGCGCGTCGATAGACCAGGGCCGCGGCAGCAACATCCTCGACGGCGATTCCCACCGACTTGAAAACCGTGACTTGATCGGGCGACGTGCGGCCGAGCGCCGAATTCGACACCAGCTCGCCCAGCTCAGCCACGATATGGCTTTCACCGAACCGGCCTTCGCGAATGCCCTGAATAATATCGCCGGATTCGGTGAGTGCGGCGGCGCGTGAATCCACGTACAGACGCGCGCGCGCCACCAGATCCGGATCCATTTCGCGCTGGTTGGGACGGCAGGCGCCCACGCTGGCGATGCATGCGCCGGGCTTGACCCAGGCGATCTCGACGGCAGGGGTGTCGGAAGCGGTTGCCAGCACGATTACATCGGCATTGCGCGCGGCTTCCTCGGCGGTGGCGGCGGCACGCACCGGGCGGCCGGCGGATTCAGCGGCAAACTTCTCACGATTCGCGGCAGTGGGACTCCAGACGCGGATATCGGTAAAGTGGCGGACCAGGGACAGCGCCTGCAGGTGGCTGCGAGCCTGCACTCCGGATCCCAGGATGGCGAGCGTGCAGGCATCTTCCCGGGCCAGCAAACGAACCGCGACCGCCGATGCAGCGGCCGTGCGCGCTTCAGTAATATAGCGGCCGTCCATCACCGCGAGCATGGCGCCCGTGGCGGGATCCATCAATAAAATAGTCGCCAGGTGGGAGGGAAGCCCATGGCCCGCATTGTGGTGGCAGACGGTAACCAGCTTTGCGCCGAGCGCTGTTTCGCCGGCGGCAATGCAGGCCGGCATCGCGGCAAGGAAGCCGCCGGGGATTGCAAATACGGTGCGAACCGGCTGCGTTACTAGACCGCCCGAGAAGGCTGTGACGGCGCGCGCAGTGGATTCAATCAAGTCCGGCATGGGAAGCAAAGCCCGAACGTCCGATTCGTTAAACCAAACAGGCATTAACGGACAGTCTACACTGAAGATCCCATGCCGGAGCAGACCAAGATCGTGATGGAGCGCAACGTGGGCGCCGCCATGCGCGATGGATGCGTCTTGTACGCGGATATATATCGGCCCGCGGACGACCTGCGGCATCCTGTGCTCTTGCAGCGCATCCCGTACGGCAAGGGATTCCTGCCGTTTGCGACGTACTGCCTGGATATCATCGTGGCGGCGCATGCGGGGTACGTAGTTATTGTTCAGGACGTGCGCGGAAGGTTCGAGAGCGAGGGCGGTCCTTTCTATCTCTATCGCGACGAGTTCGCGGACGGTTACGACACCGTGGAGTGGGCCGCCGCGCTGCCCTGCTCGGACGGCAATGTCGGGATGTTCGGCGCTTCGTACATGGGAATGACTCAGTGGCAGGCGGCCGTGATGCGTCCTCCGCACTTGAAGGCGATTTTTCCCTGTACGGCGGCCAGCGGTGCGTATTTCCACACCGGCGGCGCTGTGGAGTGGGGATTGCTCGCAAACTGGACCCTCACCAGCATCGGACCCGCTGCGCTGTTGCGAGCCTTAAAGCAGCAGCCGGAGATAATAGGGGATTTGATAAAGCTGGCGGGCGATCTGGGCGACATCGAGCGCGTGTTTGAGACGCTGCCGCTGGCCGAGGTGACGCCGAATTTCGCGCCTTGGATGCGCGAGATCCTGGAACACGACGAGTTTGACGAATTTCATCGACGGCTCTCCGTGCGCGGTGACCAGCACCGCCAAGTGGAGGTTCCGGCGTTTGTGTTCGCTGGCTGGTATGACTGTCTGCTCGAATCGGACTTGCAGCATTTTTCCTCCGCCCGATCCATGGGCGCCACGGAAGTGGCGCGAACGGGGACGCGGCTCATGGTCGGTCCGTGGGCGCACGCGGCCTTCTGGCAGGCCGTAGGGGAGCGCAACTTCGGACCTGCGGCATCCGGTCTGTTCTTGAAACTACAGACCGATCTGACCTCGTTGCAACTGCGCTGGTTTGACCGCTGGCTGCGGGGAATCAAGAACGGGATTGACGAACAGCCTCCGGTGGAACTGTTCGTGATGGGAGAGAACCGCTGGCGGTCCGAGAATGAATGGCCCCTGGCGCGCACGAAGTTTACGCCCTGGTACTTGCAGGCCTCGCGCGAACTGGGCGCGGAACCGCCCCCCGCCGTCCAGGAGGATACGTTTGTTTACGATCCTCGCAACCCGGTGCCGACACGCGGGGGAAGTCATCTGTTGCCCGCGCATTATCCACGGGGTCCGGTGGACCAGCGCGGCGTGGAAGCGCGGCTGGACGTGCTGGTCTACACAAGTATGGTGCTGGAACGCGACCTGGAAGTGACGGGTCCGGTAGTGGTGAAACTATGGGCGGCTTCCAGCGCGCCTTCGACGGACTTCACCGCCAAACTGGTGGATGTATTTCCCGACGGCCGGGCGTTCAACTTGTGTGACGGGATTTTGCGCGTGAAAGAGGGAGCGCGGGAGCCACGCGAACACACGATCGACTTATGGGCCACCAGCAACGTGTTTCTGCGGGGCCATTGCGTGCGAGTGGAGATATCCAGCAGTAACTTCCCCCGGTTCGACCGCAATTTGAACACCGGTTTGACCGGCCGCGATTCCGGTGAGATGGTAGTGGCCCGGCAGACAGTGTTCTTCGGCGGTGAGAGAGCGTCGTGCGTGGTGCTGCCGGTGGTAGAGTAGCGCGGCCGGGCGTTTGGTCAGACTTGCTTGCGGCGGCCGGTTGGCCGAGGAGAGCTTTGGGATCCGGGGGGTTTCTTCGACGCGGGGCGCATCAACCGGTTCACTGACCTGACCAGGTGGCTCACTTCGTTCGCGCTTTTCTGTATCACGACGTCTGCGCCCGTATTCGCTTCATTCAGGCCGAGCGTATCGGTGAATCCAGAGATCAGGATCACCGAAACTTGAGGTTGTACTTTACGCAATTCGCGGATCAGCTCGACGCCGTTCATCTTAGGCATCTTGTAATCGGTGATCAGCAGATCGAAGCGCTGCTTGCCGCACACCTCCAGGGCGTCATGCGCGTTCAGCGCAGTGATCACACGATGTCCCAGCTCCTGCAGCACCGTCTTACGAGCCATAAGACCCATGTTGTTGTCGTCCACCAGAAGAATGTTTGCGATAGAAGTACGCTGCGCGCCTGTCATGAATTCAAGTGAAGATATCAGGCGCGTAACGCAACTGTCAACCAATTTCTATCAAACTGCAAGAGTGGAAGATTGAGAGCTTGACTGTCGAACGTGGTTATGCCTCGCGAAGGAAGGACTATTCCACTTCGCGCGGTGCAGTGTAGCCGGCTTTGGCAATGATCTGATACTTGATCGGCTTGCCTTTCTCATCCACCACGCGCAGCGGTTCGCCGTTGGCGGGGTTCACCAGATCAATCTTGATCTTGCGATATTTGCCGTCGCGGACCTGGTTGGTGGGATGGTAAGCCAGCGAATACTGATTGCGGAGAGAGTCTGAGATCTCGCGATAGATGGAAGGGAACTCGCCGTAGAAGCGTGGAAAGAACGATTGGCCGCCCGTTTCCTTCGCGAACGTCTTCATTTGGTTGTCGGCTTGCAAGAAGTCGAGACGCTGGATGGAGGTCATACTGCCGCGAGCGTCGGCTCTTTCACGCATAGCCTGCAGCAGTCCAATGGCATAAATGGGAACGCCCCCGTTCTGGATACCTTTGCGCGCCTTGTCGAACGTCAGCTTGCTGAATGTGTCTATGCCCGAGGCGATCAGCACAATAGCCTTGCGCCCCTCGATGTTGCTCATGCGTTCTTCGGTGTCTACCAGCGCATCGTAAAGGTTCGACTCGGAGAAGGAGGCGATCCGCAGCCGCTGCATGGCTTCCTGCGTCTTCATCCGATCCGTGGTGAAGTCGCTGAGGATTTCCGGACGCATGTCGAACGCCACTACTGCTACGTAATCCTCGGGCTTCAACGTTTCGACGAAACCATAAGCGGCGGTCAGCGTCTGATACCAGCCCTCGCGCCAGTATTGCTGGAAGAGGTTACTGAATTCGATCACCAGGGCCACGGTCATGGGGGCTTCGCTGCTGGTGTTGAACGAAGAAACCTGTTGCGGCACATTGTCTTCGAGAATCCGGAAATTGCCGCGCGGGATCTTGGGTATGAAACGGCCCTTGTTGTCGAGTACAGCCACCTCCACCTGCACGGTAGTGGCATCGCTCTTAAAGGTGGGAAGCCCTTCGGGAAAGTCGCCGTTCTTCTTGTTGAACTTCGACGGGATCTTGGGCTCCTCCGGAGCTTCGGCTGGATCCTTCTTGCGCGGCTTGGCAACAGTTTCGGAGGATTGGGACTTGGGACCCTCCTGCGCCACCAGGAGCACGCTCGCAACCAGGACCGCAAAGATTCTAAGGGGTTTCATAGGGGGACTATATCAAAAAGAATGACGTATGCGGGTTTAAGGAGGTTTCCCCTCCCCGTAGGACAGGCCTCCCGGCCTGTCAGCC
>JALYHQ010000099.1 GCA_030776455.1 Acidobacteriota bacterium
CCTTTTCTCCGCGCCTTGCACGAACGAATGCTCGTCCATCCGCGTCCATTCGTTCTCGGTAATCGCGACGCGAGCATCGCTTACGTGCGCATTGCGCGACAGGAAATGGTCCGCCAGCCGCAGAGCGAATTCTTCGATCTCCCCCACCGGCGCCTGACGCGCCAGCGCGTACACGGTGTTCTTCATCGTGTCGGTGGCTACCACTGAGCTGTTATCGCCCAGCGTGTACGATTCTTCAAACGCGCCCGTAAGCTGGATGTCGATGTTCAAATCCTTCAGATTGTGCCGCGGTCCATCCCGCTCCACCTTCACCAGCCGGACTCGCGATTTTCCGTAGCGATTCTCTGCAAGCGTTACCGGCATCTCAACTCCCCCGATATGTGCTGTAGCCATACGGACTCAGCAACAACGGAACGTGATAGTGCTGCGCCGGATCGTCCACGCGGAACTCAATAGTCACTTCCGGAAAGAATCGCGATTGGTGCGACGTATCAAACCGGATCCGGTATAACCCAGGAAGCAGCGCCCTGCCGTCCGCCAGGAAGCTGCGAATGCGCCCGTCGGCATCGGTGACGCTTTGACCCAGCAGGTTCCAGGTTACCCCATCGGATCCGAGAATGTCCAAGACGGCGGAAATTCCCGCCGCGGGACGTCCCGCGGCCGTATCCAGAACGTGCGTAGTGATGGGACTCATTCGGTGAGCAGCTTCCTTAATCGCAAGCGCGTGATAGCCCTCTGCTGCTCGGCCGCGTTGCGAATCTCATCCGCTGGATCGTTCTGCAACCGCTGCTTCAACAGGTCCAGCATCTCCGGCGCGCTCTTGCCGGTGGCGCACACGATAAAAATGTACCCGAACTTTTTTTCGTATTCGCGATTGCGCTCGGCCAGCTCCGCCGGAACTTCTCCCGCGCGCGATTGCTCTTCCTGCGACCACTTGCTAGCGGACTGCTGCCCGATTCTCGGATGCGCGGCGAAGGCCGCCAGCCAGTCCTCTTTACTGCACTCGGACCACACACGGTCCGCCGCCTCTTCCATTTCCGCAAGACTCGCGAATGGACGGCTGTCCGCCATCCGGCCCGCCCAGTTCGGCGATCCGCAGCAGCCCAGCAGATCCGCCGTGGCGGATTCGCCTCCAGAAGCGTTGAAGCGCGCCAGCCTGGTTTCGATGCGGCCGCACTCGGTCAGGGACCCGTACACATGCAGCCGGCTCACTCCGCCGTCTGGAAAAATGTTGAAGCGCACAAAACGTGCCGTTGCCTTCACGGGAAACACGTGAATAGTATCGGCCTTGAGCTTCGTTCGCGGCACCAATTCGGTCCACGAATCCTCATGGCCGCTGGCGCCGTCATCCAGCGAGCACGCGTCCGGATAATTCCCCTTGAAGTGCGCGGTGTCCACTTCCACCCGCTCAATCACTCCCTCGGCTGCGAGCCGCAGAATCACCCAATCGTGTCCCGGACCTCGACGGCGGCGCGTCTCCCAGCCCTCGCCCATATTCGCCGCGCGTCCGGGCAGGATCAGATTTTCGGGATGGCCGTAGTGCCGGTCGCTGGCATCCACCACCGATGCTCCGTATGCAGCGGCAGCCAGATCGATCTCACCGCCTTGAAAATCGGGCAGCGCGATACCGTGCGCGCGCAATCTGGCGACACCGCCATCGGGAAAGATATTCAGCCGGAGATGCGTGAACCGCCGCGCGGACGGCGTTTCGAAGACGTTTTTCGTGTCTCCACCAAGGGCTACCTTCGGCAAGAACTCGGTCCAGCCCGTCAGATCCCCGGCTTGCGCGTCTCCAGCCGCTTCGCACCCGTCGATGGAACATTGCTCCGGATAATTTCCCGTGAAGAAGCTGGTGTCCACCACCACGCCGCGAATCACACCCGGCACTCCCAGCCGCACGATGGCCCAGTCATGCCCCGGAACGCGCTTGCGGCGCGATTCCCAGCCATCCATCCATTTTCCGCGATCGGTATATTTTCCAGGCACGAAGACAGGGTCTGCAGCCTTGACAAGATTCTCCTTCTCCGCGAAAAAATCGTCGCTCGCGGCAAGCACGCAGCCGCCCAGGCGCTCGTTAGCCAGGTCCAGCAGTTCGGTGAGCGGCGTCATCTCGTAAGCAAGCGTCCCTGCGGCGCTCCATCCACCTGCACCCGGTGTGCGCGGAGCCAAGTCTTTCTTACTTTACCTGTAAGCTTGCGCCCCGCGTACGGCGTCAGCTTGTGGCGATGCAGCAGCTCGCCGGGGTCGACGGTAGACTCGGCGTCCGGATCGAACAGCACCACGTCCGCATCGCACCCGGCTTCAATCGCTCCCTTGCGGCCCTCCAACCCCGCGAGCCGCGCGGGCGCCGCGGACATCCACTTGGATACGTGTTCAATTCCAAACCCGCGTCGCCGCGCCTCCGTCCAGACCGCGGGCAGTCCCAGCTGCAGGGAGGCGATCCCGCCCCACGCCGCGAAGAAGTCGCCCGTATCGCGGCGCTTCATCTCCGGTGGACACGGCGAGTGGTCCGTCGCGATCAGATCGATCACACCCGCGCGCAGCGCCTCCCACAACGCGTCGCGATTCGCAGCGTTACGAATAGGCGGCGCACATTTGAATTCCGTCGCTGCATCCGGGATTTCCTCCGCCGCGAAGTAGAGATACTGAGGACACGTCTCTACTGTGATGGGAAGCCCTTCCCCCCGCGCCGCGCGTAACATTTCCACTGCTTCCGACGACGCCAGATGGACCACATGAATACGGCATCCGGTCGTGCGGCAAAGGCCAATCAGCAGCTCGATGGCAAAATTCTCCGCCGCGGCAGGCCTCGATTCCAGGTAAGTCGTGTAGCACCGCGGATCGCCCCGAGGCTCCATCAAGAACGCGGGCAATTCAGCATGCGCCAATAGCGCAGCGCCCGCGCGAGCCAGCACGGGCATGGCCTCGCGCAAGTCGTGCTCAGAAACGTTCGCGAACTCTTCGACGCCCGAGGGCGCCAGGAAACATTTGAACCCCAGGCATCCCGCCGCCAGCAATCCCTCCAGTTGATCCGAATTCCCCGGCACCACGCCACCCCAGAATCCCACGTCCACCCAGCACTTCCCCGCGGCCGCCTTCACTTTCGCCGCGTATCCCTCCAGCGAAGTGGTCGCGGGGATGCTGTTCAGCGGCATGTCCACCAGCGTGGTTACGCCACCGCGCGCGGCCGCGCGTGTCGCCGTCGCGAATCCTTCCCATTCGGCGCGGCCTGGCTCATTGATATGCACATGCGAATCCACCAGCCCAGGCATCACCACCAGATCGCCCGCGTCTTCGTCGTACGCACAGTCGTACCCGCGCACTTCCTGAATAACGCCATCGCGCACACGGATCGCGGCCGGCCGCATGCCGCCCGGCAGAACCACTCGCCGTCCTCGCAGGATCCAGTCAGCGCCCGCCATCGAGAAACTCGCGAAGCAGATTCTGCGCCACACGCAAACGATACGCTTGCGACGACCGCATGTCGTCAATCGGCGCGATTTCAGACGTCAGCGCCGCCACTGCGTCGCCGCCCTCGCGAATCGCGGCTTCTGTTTGTACACATCGCAGCGGCGTTGGAGCGACGCTTCCGAGCGCGATACGCACCTCGCCGCTTCCCCGGTCGCGCAACGCCGCGAAGCACACTTTTGAAATCGCCTGCGCCTTGCGAGTCCCCACTTTGCGATACACCTCATCGAATTGTCCCGCGCGCCGCGGCAACCGGATCGAGCGCAAAAGCTCGTCCGCTTCCATGCGCATCCGCTTATAGCTGGTATGAAAATCACGGTACGGAATCCAGCGCGCTCCGCGGGGCGACACCAGATCGAGCTCCGCATCGTAAATCAGCAGCGCGGGCGGCGAATCGGCCGCTGGCGACGCATTTACAATGTTGCCGCCCAGCGTCCCTCTATTCTGTGTCGCCACCGCGCCCGTCAGCGATGCGGCCGCAGCCAGCAACGGAAATTCCCGCGACACTCCCGAGTGCCGTAATACATCTGTGTAAGTGGTGAGCGCACCCAGCGTAACCGAATCCGGCGTCACCGCGATCCCGCGCAGCTCGCCGAGTCCCCAAATATTGATCAGTTTCCGATGCTCCAGTTTGCCCGCTTCGAAGAGCACCATCAGATCCGTGCCGCCCGCGAGCGGCTTACAGCCTTCGCTGACCAGATCGAGCGCCTCGCTCAGGCTCTTCGGCGTCCGCAGCGAATAAGCAGGTACGTTCCCTCTCAAGCTCTCCTCACCGACTCAAATATTTTGGTGTATCCCGTGCACCGGCACAGATTCCCCGAAAGCCCGTTGCGAATTTCGTCGTCGGTGGGCTGGGGATGTTCCTTAAGCAAAGTCACCGCCGCAAGAATCATCCCCGGCGTGCAGATACCGCACTGCGCTCCCCCATGTTCAACGAAAGCCTGCTGCACTGGATGGTGAATCCCTTCGATAGTGGTGATCTCAGCGCCATCCGCTTGCAGCGCCGGGATCAGGCAGCTATTCACCAGTTCGCCATTGAGAATCACCGAACAGGCCCCGCACTCCCCTTCCCCGCACCCTTCCTTGGTTCCGGTGAGCTGCAGATCCTCGCGCAGCACGTCCAGCAGCCGCTTCATCGGCCACGTCTCGACGGATTGCGCTTCTCCGTTCACCATCAACCGGACGGTGGCTTTAGACATGCACCTCCATCGCCGCCATCAATACCTCCGGCGTCACAGGTATCACCGCGATCCCCACTCCCAGCGCATTCTCAATCGCATTCACAATCGCCGGTGCCGGCCCATCGATCGGCAGCTCCCCGATCCCCTTGGCCCCCATCGGGCCGAACTCATACGGCTGCTCCGCAAAAAACACGCGGATGTTCGGAACGTCCACCGACGTGGGCATGATGTAATTAGTCATCTGGCAATTCGCCATCCGCCCGTCTTTCCACACTACGTTTTCATACAGCGCATAACCGATCCCCTGCGCCACGCCGCCTTCGATCTGTCCCGCCGCCAGCACCGGATGAATCACGTGCCCCACCTCCTGGAGCGCGACGAAATCCTCCACCCGGACTTCATACGTCAGCGTATCCACGCTGATCTCGGCCACGTACACCGCCCAGCCGAACGCCCCGTAAGCGTCGCCGCGATAGGTATCGTCATCCCAGAAAATTCCCGGCGGCGCTTCGTATTGCGCGCTGCCCTTCAGGGCTCCGTTCGTGGCCGTCCACTCCGCGCAGGCCGTGCGAAATTCGGCTGGCGTGCTGCTCGCGCTCAGCAGGCCCGCCTCTTGCAGCGTCTTTTTCACGTCCAGTGCCGCGCGCTCCACCAGCTTGCCCACCACCATAGTGGTTCGCGACGCCACCGTGGGGCCGCTGTTTGGCACTCTCGCGGTGTCCGGCTGAGCGATGTCCACATCGTCGCTCGAAAGCCCTAGCGCCTGGGCGGCAATCTGCGAAAAAATCGTATTGGTGCCTTGCCCAATCTCCGTGCTCGACGTCAGTACGCGGATACGCCCTTCCGCCGTCGCCTCCACATCCACAATGGATGCCAGATAGCGCTCTCCCGACCCCGTGAATCCGGCGCCATGCCAGAAGGTAGCAAAGCCAATCCCGCGCCGGATGCGATTGCCCGGATTTTCTCGCGCGAACCGCGCCCGCTTCGCGTGATAATCCGATTCCGACAGCGCCCGGTCCAGCAGCCCTTCCATATCCACATCCTCGCGGATCACTTGGCCGGTGGCGGTGGTATCGCCCTTGTGCAGAAAATTTCGACGCCGGAATTCGTCCGGACTCAGCCCCACCACACGCGCGACCTTATCCATGTGCCGCTCCAGCGCGAACAAACTCTGCGGCGCTCCAAACCCTCGGAATGCCCCATGCGGCGGAGCGTTAGTGGCCACCGCCTGGCTGCGAATCCGCACGTTCGGGCAAGCATACGCGCCCGCCGCATGGATAGTACCGCGCGACAGCACCACCGACGAGAGCGTCGCGTACGCTCCGCCGTCCACTACGAAGTCGATCTCCATCGCCAGCAGCTTTCCGTCGCGCGAAACCGCCGTGCGATGCCGCGTTCGCGACGGATGCCGCTTCGTGGTCGCGGCCATGTCCTCCGCCCGGTCATAAATCAGCTTCACCGGCCGGTCTGATTTCCACGCCAGCAGCGCCGCGTGCGCCGCGATCATCGAAGGATACTCTTCCTTGCCGCCGAACCCCCCGCCGGTTTCCATCTGCACCACGCGCACCTGATCGTCCTCCAGCCCGAACAGATTCTTCAGCGCTTTGTGAATGTAGTACGGACATTGCATCGAGCCCCAAACCGTAACGCCGCCGCCCGCCGCCGCCAGCGCGATCACGCCGTTGTTCTCAATGTAGAGCTGCTCCTGCGCGCCGGTCGAATACTCACCTTCCACTATGTGATCGGCCGTGGCCCACACCGAATCGACATCGCCCTTGTCCACCAGGAAGCGCTTGAAGATGTTATCGTCGCGCCAGATGATTTCCTTGCGCGCCAGGGAGTCCTCGATGCTGAAAACGCCCGGCCACTCGTCCACGTCGATGCGAACCGCGCGCCGCGCTTCTTCCACCAGGTAGCGGTCCGGATGCGCCAGCAGCAGCACTGGCTCCTCGGGATGATTGATCACCCCGTCCGCCAGACACGGCTGATCGTCTTCAATCAGCGCAATGCAATTCGGCCCCGGAATATCCTCCGCGCGAACGATCGTGAACTCATCCCACGGAATTCCGCCTTGAAATCGGATCCCCGTAATCCGCCCGCGCGCCACACCGCTGCGCACCGTAGCCCCGTACAGCATTCCCGGCAGACGCAAATCGTCCACATACCGGGCATGCCCCGTAACCTTCGCCCGCCCCTCCTTCCGAGGCATGGATGCAGCGCTCATATGCAGATTGTAGTGGATGGATCCTCCGTAACCCCCGCACCCCGCGCCGCGTCCAAACGCCATACCTCGAATCGCAATCATCGGAGGCGGCATTGGCGGGATCGCTGCCGCCGTCGCGCTGCACCAGGCCGGCATTGACGCCACGGTTTACGAACGCGCCCCGCGTCTCTACGAAGTAGGCGCCGGAATGATGCTGTGGCCCAACGCCACGCGCGTCCTGCGTGACCTCGGCTTGCTGGATCGAGTGGTGGCGCGCAGCGGCCCCAATACGCATTTCCTGGTACGCACCAGCGGCGGCAAGATTCTCATGAATCTCGCGCTCGGCCGGTTTGACGTCCCCGCCGTCTGCACCCGCCGCGCCGATCTGCTGCACGTTCTGCTATCCGCACTGCCGCTTGATCGAGTCCTCCTGGGTTGCGAGCTCCATCGTTTGGAGCAGTCCCGCCGCACGGTGCGGCTCTGGTTTTCAGACGGCCAGACCGCCGAACACGACGCCGTCATCGGCGCCGACGGAATCCGGTCCCGCGTGCGGGCGGAATTGTTCGGGCCTTCGCAACCCATCTACCGCGGCTATGCCGTGTGGCGCGGCGTTGCCGAGTACGATGGCGCGGCCATCCCTGCCGGCGCGAACAGCGAAACCTGGGGCGCTGGAAAACGATTCGGAATTCTCAACACCGGTAATGGCAGATTCACCTGGTATGCCACCGCAAATGTGCCTCCGGATCACAAGGACGCCGCTGGCGGCCGCAAACACGAGCTGCGGAAAATGTTCGAAGGCTGGCATCAGCCGGTTGCCGATCTCATCGACGCCACCGATGCCGGCGGCATCCTCAAGAACGGCGCTTGCGATTCCGCCCCCCTCCGGCAGTGGGGCCGCGGGATGGTCACCTTGCTCGGCGATGCGGCGCATCCTTGCACGCCCAATCTGGGCCAGGGCGGCTGCATGGCGCTCGAAGACGCGATGGTGCTCGCCAAGTGCGCAGCCGCCGAATCCAGCCTCAAGGCCGCGCTACGACGCTACGAATCGCTCCGTTCGCACCGGACCCGCCACATCCAGCAACGCTCGCTCTTGATGGGACGCATCGGCCAGTTTGAGAACCAACTCTTCGTCGCCGGCCGCGGCCTCATCACCAGCCTGCTCCCCTCCCGGCTGATTGAGCATAATCTGAGAAGAGTCTATTCTTACCAAACCTGACCCGAACGACATCATGCCGAAATTCAGCCTTCTTCTCGCTCTGACCTTCTGCCTGCTTTCCGCGCAGGAGAAAACCATCGACGTCCAGCGCAGCACCATCACAATCCACGTCGGAAAAGCCGGCCTTTTCTCCGCCGCCGGCCACGAGCATTGGATCACCGCTCCCATCGCCTCCGGCAAATTCAACGACTCTGCAAATCCGCGCGTCGAGTTCAAGGTGTCCACCGCCAGAATGACCGTGAAGCCCGATCCCAAGGTGGACGAGAAAACCCGCCTGCAGGTCCAGAAGGACATGGAGGAGCTCACCCTCGAACCCGCCAAATATCCCGAGATCGCCTTCGAATCCTCGCACGTCGCAAAAGTAACTGAGGGGCAATGGAAAGTGGACGGCACGCTGTCTTTACACGGGATAAAGAAGCCCGTAAGCGTAGTGGTGAGCCGCAGCGGAGAAGCCTACACCGGTCACGCCGTCATCAAGCAAACCGATTTCGGCATCAAACCCGTAAGCGTCGCCGGAGGCACTATCAAGGTCAAGAACGAACTGACAATCGACTTCCAGATTTTCGCCCGGCTATAATCGCCCGAGGAGGAACCGATGCCCCCCGATCTCGAGTTGCTGCAAGGCTCTTGGACCGTTACCACACTTGAAGTAGACGGCCAGCCACTGCCCGCTTCCATGCTGACGAACGCTCGCATCGTCATTGATGGCGACCGTTTCACCAGCACCGGCATGGGCACCGTCTATCAGGGCAAGTTGGAACTCCCAGCGTCCAAAAAAACGCGGCATCTCAATATGAGGTTTGACGCCGGACCGGAAAAAGGTAATACCAACCTTGGGATCTACAAACTCAACGGCGACATATGGACGATCTGTCTCGCCACGCGCGGAACAGCGCGACCCTCCCGCTTCGCGACTGCGCCAGGCAGCGGATTCGCGCTCGAAACGCTGACTCGCGGCAAAGCTCCCGTGGCCACGAACACAAAAGAGCGCGCCTCCAAGAAAGTTGCGCCGGCGAGCAGCGGGCCCCCAACAGAATTCGAAGGCGAATGGCCTCTGGTTTCGGCGGTCATGAACGGAAAGCCGATGCAACAGTCGGATGTCCAGTGGGTCAAGCGCGTCACGCAAGGCAATCGGACCACGGTGTATGCCGGTCCGCAGGTGATGTTGCAAGTTGAGTTCACCGCCAACTCCTCGACGTCGCCCAAGGCCATCGACTACCTGAATTTGGCCGGCTCCAACAAGGGTAAGACCCAACTCGGTATCTATGAATTTGAAGGGGACCTGCTGAAATTCTGCATCGCCGCGCCGGGCACACCGCGCCCCACGCAATTTCAGTCGACGCCTGGCGATGGGCGCACTTTGACCGTGTGGAAACGTGCGTGAGGTCGACAATGATTTCGAAATCTTCGCTCGTCCAGTCTGAAGACTTCCCGGTCGACATCGGCCACATTCGCGCGCACTATGATCGTCTGTCGTTTCTGTATCGTCTTTTCTGGGGCGAACATCTTCATCATGGCTATTGGGAAGCCAATGAATCGGCGCCGCGCGCACAGATCCAACTGATGGAGCGGCTGGCGGAACGCGCGGGCGTCTGGCCAGGCGCACGCGTGCTCGATATCGGATGCGGCCTCGGGGGATCCGCCCAGTGGCTCGCCAGACAGTTCGATTGCGACGTGACCGGCATCACCATCAGTCCGGTTCAAGCGCGCATGGCCTCCGCTAAAGCAAAGTCCCGAGGCTTGTCCCACCGCGTCCGATTTGAGGTGAACGATGCCGATCGGTGGCAGCCCTCCCCTGCCAGCTTCGACGTGATCTGGATCATGGAAAGCAGCGAGCATTTTCATGACAAGCCTGGCTTCTTCGAACGTTGCGCGCTCGCCTTGAAGCCTGGCGGCGTTCTCGCTGTCTGCGCCTGGCTCCGCCGCGATGGGCCACCGCGCGAGGAGGAACGGGCGCTAGTCAACACCATCGCGGAAGCGATGCTCAGCGCCAGCCTTGGCTCGCTCAGCGATTACCGGGATTGGATGGGCCTCGCCGGTCTCACGGTCACCGCCGCCGAAGACATCACGCGCCACGTCGAACGGACCTGGGCCCACTGCGCGCGCATCGGCGCCAATCCAGCCGTCCGGTTCTTGCTCCGTTTCACCGGCGAGTCCACGCAACGCTTCGTCCGGTCATTCCCTTTGATGCAACAGGCGTACGCCCAGGGAGCCATGGCCTTCGGCCTCTTCGTCGCAATAAAAACGTAGGACAGGCATCCTTGCCTGTCAGACGTTCTTCACCTGCCCCACCGTAACCAGCCGCGAATCAGGCTTCCTCACCTTACTCACCGCCGATTTCGCCGCGTCGCTCACATTGAACATCTCGAAAGTCTCGTAATCCTCATCCACCACCGGCGTCAGCGCCAAATCCGTATAGTTCCTCGAATTCGGATCCGCCTTCAACCCCAGCACGAACTTCCGATACCGCCACACTGCCTTCGCCAGCTTGAAATGCTTCACCACCAGATTACTCACGTACCTGGGATAAAAGGACCACGCGCTCTCCACCGGCAGCTCCGGCCTCCGATCACGACGATACTTGCGCCTCAGGTAACCGCCCTGATACGGATGCATCCCTTCCAGCACCACGGACGCGTAGGACCACATCAGCAGCGTCAGCACCTTGCCCGGACTCCCGCCCGTCGCCATCTCGCGCCGCATCACGGTCTCCAGATGCTCAGGCGTATAGTAAGTCGCCCACGCATCCGTGTACGCCTGCTCCCATTGCTCCTTGGACATGTTGCCGTGCGCCGTGGTGACGTGCTCCACGTCGTACTTGTTCAGATCCGGATCCATCGGAACGCCCGCGTTGTACAGCTTCTGATGATCCTCGGACCCAGGCAGCGGCGTCATGCAGCTGAACTGCACCAGATCCACCGGCAGCTCGCGCTGGATGATCTTGATGTCGCGCAGTATCGTTTCCGGAGTATCGCCCGGGAATCCCAGAATGTATCCCGCGAAGACGTGTACGCCCGCATGCTTCCACTGCAGCAGCATTTTGCGGTACTCGGTGATCTTGTTCTGCTTTTTCTTGGACGCCATCAAGCTGTCGGGGTTGATGCTCTCCAGGCCGACAAACACGCGCACCACGCCCGCCCGCTTGGCCTTCTCGATGAAGTGCGGCAGCCGGTAGCACATCGTGTCCACCTGGATGACGAACTTCACGTCCAGCTTCGCGTTCTCGCGCAGCTCGATCAGCCGGTCGAAAATCTGTTCCCAATCCGTATTGCGCGCAAAATTGTCGTCCGTGATGAAAAACCGGTTCACGCCCTGCGCAATGTTGGCGCGGATGATCTGCTCTACATCGTCAACCGACCGTCGCCGCGACTTGCGCCCTTGCACGTTGATGATGGTGCAGAAGCTGCACAGAAACGGACAGCCGCGCCCCGCATCGAAGCTGGTGAGGTGCCCGCCGGTGCGCTTGATTTGCGCCGCCGGAAGAATCGGCAGCTTCGCGCCTTCCAGCCCCGGCAGATCGTCCATGTAATTGTAAAGCGGCTTCAGCGTACCGTCATACGCGTCGCGCAGTACCTGTTCGAAGCGATCCTCGGCCTCGCCGGCAAACAGCGAGATGCCCAGATCCATGGCTTCCTTCAGCTCCGGCGTCGGCTCCGGCAACATCGCGAGGCAGCCCGACACATGAAATCCGCCAATGCACACTTGCACACCGGCCGCGCGCAGCTTGCGTGCGATATCCATCGCTCGCGGAAACTGATTCGACTGCACGCCCACCAGTCCCACCAGCCCGCGCCCGCCGCTCAACCGCCGCGCGATGCGCTTCGGGTGAACTCGCGTATTAGTTTCATCAAACGCTTCAATCTCGATTTCGACGTCGTCCCCGAGCACGCGCCGTTCCTTGCAATCAAGCGCCAGCCCGTTCATCACCGCCAGCGTATTGGACGGAATCGCCGACCGCAGCCACTGGATGACGTAACCGTCGTCATCGTAATGCGACGGCTTGATCAACATCAGCGTAAAAAGCTTAGAACCCATAACGATATCTTGAGGTTAACCCATGTGGGGCAGGTTATTCAACCTGCGGGCCGATTAGCAATCGGCCCTGCTGTGCAACGTGCACATCCGCAATGACGGTTTCCGTATCGGCCTCGAACACCCCAGGATCTCGTGCGGAGTCAGGCCGATTGCACTTCGCGCGTTCCCGCCAGCTGCTCCGCCTTCACCCTCACCCCGCGCAAATCGATCTTCCCCGTCCCCAGCGTCGGCAGCGTCTCCACCAAATACAAGTTCTCGCGCTTCGGCAGCCACAGCTTCGGCAGCTCGGATTCGGAAAGCTTCTGCCACAACTCGCCCGCCGCGATGTCCGCGCGCGTATACAGGGCCACCAGCCGCTCCCCGCGCTGATCGTCGGGAATCCCCGTAACCACGCACGCCGAATCGCCGATCACGCCGTAAATTGCTTCCTCCACCTTCAGGTGCGGCACCATCTCGCCGCCGATCTTGCTGAACCTCGACAGCCGGTCCGTTATGCGGAGGAACCCTTCATCGTCAAGCGCCGCGATGTCGCCGGTAATGTACCAGCCGGCGCGCAACGCCTCCTCGGTTCTCTCCGGCTCTCCAAGATAGCCCAGCATGCGATTGGGACCCTTCACCAGCAGCAGGCCTTCCGCATTAGCCGGGAGCTGTTGCCCCGTCGCTGGATCCACAATTCTTACCGCCACGCCCGGCACTGGATGACCCACCGTACCCGGCTTGTTGCCGACCTGGCTGTCGCGTCCAGCCTTGAAATCCGGCGAGTTCACAGCGATTACCGGCGCCATCTCGGTACAGCCGTAGCCCTCCAGCAGCGGCGTGCCGAACTTTTCCTGAAACGCCTTCGCCACCGGCTCGCGCAGCTTCTCGGCGCCCACCAGCACGAAGCGCAGCGTCGCGAATTCCTCCTTAGCGATCTTGCGCGCGTAGCCGCCGCAGAAAGTCGGCGTCGAGAGCAGGAACGTGCCTCTATATTTCGACACCAGCTCGCCGATCGCCTTCGAATCCATCGGATTCGGATGGTACGCCACGCCGCAGCCGTTGATCAGCGGGAACCAAATGGTGACCGTGAAGCCGAACGAATGGAAGAACGGCAGCACGCCGATGATACGATCCGTCTCGCCGATCCAGAAGACCTGGGCCATCGCCTGGATGTTGGACAAGATATTCGCGTGCGACAACATGATTCCCTTCGGCGTTCCCGTGCTTCCGCTCGAGAAGATCACGGTGGCCAGGGAATCCGGCGTCCGGTTCGCGCCGCCGCCGGCCAGCATGCGCGCCGGCATCAGCCTGGCAGCCAGCGCGGCGCGCGCCTTATCCATGCCGCCGGCCTGCCCCAGGATGTCTTCCACGAACACCATGCCATCCGCCGCCTCGAGCTTGGCTTTCGCCAGGAACGCCCGCGAAGTAAGAATGGTCTTGATTTGGCACTGCTGGATGGCCGATTTCATCCACTCGTGCCCGGCCGTAAAGTTCAGGTTCACTGGAGCGCGACCCGCCAGCACCACGCCGATATTCGCCAGCGCGCCCCCCACCGATGGCGGCAGCAGCAGGCCGATCGTTTTTTCGTCCGGCCTTTGCTTCCGGACCCAGTTCGAGACCACCAGACTGCCCGTTAGCGCCCGCCCGTAAGTCAGCTCGCGGCCCGTGGAATCGGCCATCGCGAAGCGCCGCCAGTTCTTTCGTGCAGTGCGAATGAACCGCAAATCCAGACGATCGCCGGACCCGATGGCGTGTGTGGCGGCTTCACTGCCCAGTTCCAGGATCGCCTGCCGCACGTCATGCGCGGTGGACGATGGCGGCATCGGCTGCCCAAATGACACCGTGACGGGATACGGAATTCTTCGCGGCCATTTCCAGAAAAAGTGCCCCCCCTGGAAGCTGAATACGCTGCCCCACATCCGGTCGATGTGCACCGGAATCACCGGCACCTCCAGCCCTTCCAGAATTTTCTCGAGGCCCCGCTTAAACGGCAGCAGATTGCCGGTCCGGCTGATGGCCCCTTCGGCGAAAATGCAGACCACGTGACCCGCGGCCAGCTCCGAGCGCGCGAGACGAATGGATTCGATAATTTCGCGCCCATGCACGCCTACCGGGATCGCCTTCCCCAGCCGGAAGAGCCAGCGCAGCGATCTGTATTCGAAGAATGGCTTCCAGATCATGAAGCGAATGAACCGCTGCACACATGAGTTGATCAGGAACCCGTCGATATGCGACATGTGGTTCGAAACCAGCAGCGCCCCTCCGCGCAGCGGCAGATTAGCCGGCCCCGAAATGCGGATCTTGAACACGGTGTGCGTAGCCATCCAGATGACGAACCGGACCAGGAAATCCGGCACCACCGTGACGATGTACACCGTGGCCAGCAGCGTCGCGATGCCGGCGAACATCAGCAGCTTGTCCGGCGATACGTGCAGAAAATCGTGCAGCCCCGTAAGCACGCCCGAAGCCAGCAGCAGTCCCAGGGTGTTGTAGAAGTTGTTGGTGGCGATGATTCGCCCCTTCTCCGTATCCTCGCTGCGCTGCTGCAGGTAAGCGTTCAACGGCACGATGAATAGCCCGCTGGCCACGCCCAGCAGCGCCAGCATTACCACTGACGCCGCGTACGATCCGCTCACCAGATACAGCCCGATGCTGAACACGCCCATGAAAATGGATCCCAGCGGCACCAGTCCCAGCTCCACTTTGTTGCCCGAGAGCCGTCCCGCCAGCATGCTGCCCACGCCGATCCCCACCGCCAGCGATGTCACCATCAGCGCCACCAGATTCTCGTTCACCTTCAGCACGTCGCTGCCGAACAGCAGCAGATCCATCTGGAACAGCGCGCCCAGAAACCAGAAATAGGAAATGGCGATCACCGTCAGCCACATCGGCCGGTCCTTCAGCAGATGACGCGTGCCGGTGATCACTTCCGCGAAAGGGTTGAGCTTGAACGGGGCCGTCGCTCCGGATGGCGCCACTCGCGTGATCCGCAGGCTGGTGAGAAATCCCGCCACCGCCACGCCGATCATCACTACGCTCATCCTCCACGCGTCGAACTTCCATTTGGCGAACATGAAGCCGCCCAGCGCCGTCCCCACCACAATCGCGACGAACGTGCTCATCTCCAGCAGCGCATTCGCCCGCGACAGGTCTTTGTCGGGCAGCACCTCGGGAATAATTCCGTACTTGGCCGGACTGAAGATGGTGGAATGCAGCGCCATCAGGAACAGCACCACCAGCATCAGCTCGATGCGCGTCGAGAAGAACGCCAGCAGGCCCAGCCCCATCACGAAGATCTCGAACACCTTCACCGCGATCAGCACTTTGCGCTTGCTGATGACGTCCGCCAGGTGCCCCGAGTAGCCCGAGAACAGCAGAAACGGAATCACGAATACAGCGCCCGCCAGCGAGAGGTAAAAGCTGGATCCGGTGGCCCCCGCGACGTGGACCGCCCGCAGCGAAACCACCATCTTGTAGACGTTGTCGTTGAATGCGCCTAGAAACTGGGTCCAGAGGAATGCGTGGAAGCCGGCGTTCTTTAGAAGGTCCTTGAAGCGTCCGTCAGCCATGGTGTCTCAGCTAGCATACTGCAATCCCCTGCTCTCGAAACGGCGCTTGCTGTGGGCTTGCGGTGGACCTTCCGCTGGATATATGGCGAGGAAATGGCCCGCCGGTTGGACACCGGCCGGCGGACCGCGAGAGATTCAGGCCTTGTCGTAAATCAGCTTCTGATCGAACTCGCCCATCGGACTGGTGATGTGCGCATTGACCGTCAGCACTTTTCCGTCACCGGAAAGAAGATACGTGGCCTTGATCACCACGTCGCTGCCTTCATACTGCAGCTTGGTAGTCACCACGATGTTGCCGGCTTCCCACGTCACGGCGTTTTTCACTTCGCGGTCGCCCATCTTGGCGGCTACTTCCGTGCCATCGGAAACCAGGCTGATTTCCCAGTTCTGCTTGCCCATGGGTCCTTCCTCGGCATTGGCGACCTTGAGCGTGGGCTCCTTGTGTTCAATCGTCTGGGTGCGCGTGTCCGGACCAGGAACTGGACCGAAATCGCTCTTACCGACATTCAGCTTCCAGGTTCCGCTGTAGTTGGGCTTCCCTGATGCGACGGAGGCAGCGGCCTGAGGAGCGGCTGCGGGAGCGGCCGATACGGCGCCACCTTCCTGCTTCTCGTAAAGCAGCGTCTGATCCGTCTCGCCCATCGCGGCCGCCAGGTGCACGTTCTGCGTAAGCGTCTTGCCGTCCGCGGACAAGGTCCAGACAGCCTTAATGGTGATGTCCTGGTCATTGACATTCAGCTTGGTGTCCATTACCAGTTTGGCGCCATCCCAGTGGAGGATGGATTTCGCTTCCACGGGTCCGCGTTTGTTGACGGCTTCCTTGCCATCGGTAGTGTAAACGGCGGTGTAGTCCTGCTTGCCCTGCGCGGTATCGGCCGCGACTTTGTCGGTAAGCGTAGGCTCGTTATGGGTGATGACGTCGAGGCGGCTATCGGGGCCGGGAACCATACCGAAGTCGCTCTTGGCGACATTCAGTTTCCAGGTGCCGGTGAAATTGGGTTTCTGCTGGGCGTACGCGGACGCGAGCAGGGATGCAGCCAACAGGGCTGGTGCGATTACTCTGCGAATCATGAGGCGAATCTCCCTTGCGGTTCTGAACGACTATACCCTCAGGCGATATGACTACTATAATGCATCGGGCGGGCTGGCGGGCGGCGTGCGAACACCGCCGGACGGCGCCCCCGGCGGCATTCTCCTGACGCAATAACCGGACGATAGGCCCGCCGACATTCGCCACGAATTCTTGGAATCCCATGGGCTTGACAATATAAGCACTGGCTCCCAGCTGCTGGCTTTGAATCTTGTCCGCCGGAGCCTGAGAGGACGTGAGAATGGCCACCGGCGCTCCGGCAACCGCGGGCGTTTCCCGGATCAGGCGCAACAGCTCCAGCCCATAGATGCGCGGGACGTTCAAATCCAAAATGAACAGCGCGGGCGGCTCTCGCATGGCCGAGATAGCTCCAGCCGCCTCTTCCCCGTTCGAGAAGTGTTCCAGTGTGTACTCGACGCCATGCTGTTTCAGGGCCTCCTCCAGCAGCAGAACATCCGCCGGATTATCCTCCACTACCACGATTCGGAAAACCTTCAAGCACCCTCCTCCGCCGGAATAGTGAATTTAAAAGTGGAGCCGTGCCCGGCTTCCGATTCCACCCATATTTCGCCCCCGTGCGACTGCACTATCTTGCGGCACACCGCGAGTCCGATGCCTGTTCCCGGATACTCCTGCGAAGTATGCAGCCGCTGGAACAGCAGGAAGACCCGCTTGTGGTATGCGGGCGCGATTCCAATGCCATTATCCCGCACCGAAAAGAGCCACATATCATCCCGCTTCTCGGCCGTGATCTGGATTCTGGGAGGCTCGCCGGAACGGTACTTAATCGCGTTGCTGATCAGATTCTGGAATACCTGAACCAGCGCGATA
The DNA here is from genome assembly GCA_030776455.1 of Acidobacteriota bacterium. Lineage (GTDB taxonomy): Bacteria > Acidobacteriota > Terriglobia > Bryobacterales > Bryobacteraceae > JALYHQ01. Next base: position 17,573 of record JALYHQ010000099.1, read on the forward strand.
TGATTCCCGCGCACTGCCGGCAGATTCTCGCGCTGGCGTATCACCTCCGCGTGGGTCGATCGAATCGCGAGGTCCAGATTATTCACCGCCCACTCCACTACATCCGCTGTCTGTACCAGGCTGAATGGCCGTTCCTCATCGTGTGACCGGGAGTACGTGAGCAGGTCCCCGATCAAGCCGGTCATCCGCTTGGAGGCATTGATTACAAGCTCCAGCAATTCCCGTTCGCTCGATTCCAGCTTGTCCCCCGACTTTCTCATGAACAGCTCGGTGCAGGCCTGGATGGTCCGCAGCGGCTCCTGCAAGTCGTGGGACGTCACGTAGGCAAACTGCTGCAAATCGGCATTCGCCCGAGTCAGGCGTTCAGACTGGCGCAGGATGGCCTCCTCCGCCAGCTTGCGTTCGGTGATGTCGCGGGCAATTTTCGAAGCGCCCACAATCACTCCGCTCTCGTTGCGAATGGGCGAAACTGTCAGCGAGATGTTTATGTCTTCTCCGTCCTTGCGGCGGCGAATGGTTTCGTAATGGCTGATCTGCTCACCGCGCTTGATGCGTTCCAGGATGGCGGGCATTTCATTCCTGCGCGCGGGAGTGGCGATAATGGTAATCGGATTACCGATAGCTTCGGCCACCTCATACCCGAAAATGCGCTCGGCGCCTCGATTCCAGCTAGTGATGATCCCATTCAGGTCCTTGCTGATGATCGCGTCGTCGGACGATTCGACGATCGCCGCCAGCAAAGCCTCAACGGGCGTGTTCGTACCAGGCATTACCATAAGACTCTTTTGACATCGTAGCTTAGTGGCGCAGGCCCCTGTTTGCGCACTCTGCTATGCTGGCATCCAGGCTTCGCGAATGGCTAAGCGGCAAGAGGGCATCTGGAAGATTGACGCAACCGGGAAAACCGTGTTCGCGAGCGACCGCATGGCGGAAATTCTGGGGACGTCGGTCGCCGATATGCTGAGCCAGCACTCATTCGTGTATGTTTATCCCGAGGATGCGGAAGCCGCCCAGCGGTTGTTTGAAAGCAAGAAACGCGGGCAGACCGACCCCTTTCAATTCCGGCTGCGGCGAAAGGATGGATCGGAAGTTTGGGTGAGCGTGCAGGGAACGCCCATGCACGACGAAGACGGAACGTTTCGCGGCATCATCGGGACTTTTCGGGTGGAGCGTGGGGAGGCGTAAGCCTGGTTCCAGTGCCTATTCGAGTTCTTCGCCACGTTGGCGAAGGTCTATCGTGAACATGGAAACCGTCCGGCTGTCCCACAAAACATCAACCAGACGATCCCCGTCCAGGGGACCATTCTTAACTTGGACGACGCTCCCCATGGGAACCGTGACAGGCAGGTTCTGTCCGTCCAACACCAAGATGGCCAAGGTTGGAGATTTCAGCCGGTAACGCTTTCCAATCATTATTCCTCGCTGGTATCGCTCAAGGGTTCGGCTCGATCCTCAATGTCTCGGAGGTAAGCCGCCAGCACGGTACCCTGAAACAGCACCTCCACCAGTCCGGAACGCTGTGAAGTGTGTTTAGTGTCCACCGTGATAATGGCGCCGCGCTCGATAGTCACAACTTCAAAAGCATGATCGGCATCGGGATGCACTCCAACGAAAGGAACCGTCACCTGGTAGGTTTGAGACATAACATCGCCCTTCAGTCTTCACGTCGGTGACTCCTATTATTCCCTTCAGGTAGAACCTTAGTCAATGCGGAACCCGGTTCAGTGGACGATTATATGAGCGCTACCGCACAGTAGTTTGTGAACGGTAGCGGACAAATCGCTCGCGAGTCGGCGCCGGACAAACTTTGTGCGGGCTGAGTCGCCTACGTGGTGACTACCTGCTCTCGCGCCCACAGACGCAACTTGCGGCAGGCTGCCACAAACGGAGCCGCGCTCCGCGGTCCGGTAAGCTCGATACACCCTTCATCCAGATCGTCAGCGATGCCGGCTTTTTCGAATAGCGGCAGGGCACTCTTTACCCAGCCGATGAACTTCAGGTGGCCGAAGGCGTCGGAAATAAAGTCGCGGACGGCGGCGTTGTTCAACAGCGCCGCGGCGCCTTCCTTGGACGGAAGCACCGCCACGGCATCATAGAGCACTGACGGGCCGCCTCCGATTTTCTGATCGCCTTCGATCCAGGTGCCGTCGCTTGCCGCCACCCCGCCCACCGTGGGAGCGATAATTTCCAGCGTCGCCCCGGCGTCTTCAAGTGCCTGCCTCAGCGCATCCAGGATGGCCCGATCCACACCTTCGGTGATCAGAGCGCCCACCTTTCTCCCCGCGAACGTATTCGGTGGATTGAGCGCGATGCTCAGAGCTTTGGAGGTCTTCAGATCCTTCCTGGGCGTCACGGCGGCGGCCGCTGCCGGCACTTTCTCGCGGAGTCCCAATCCCTGGGCCACTCGCGCCGCCAGTTTCGCGTCGATATTCGGCAAATGCGATACCAGCCGGACCCGAATGGCCGGCCGCTGTACTTTGCTCAACTCGAAGATCAGCGCGTTGGCGATGTGTCCCTGCTCCACTTTGGTCTGGCTCATGTAGAACTGCCGCGCTTGGCTGTAATGGTCGGCGAAGCTCTCGGATCGCTCACGAACCTTGGGTCCTTTTTCCACTGCGGGGAAGGACTTGAAGCCCGTCTCGGGACATTCGCGCGGTCCTCCCTCAGCCCCGCCCCACGAGTTAGGCTCGTAGTTCACTCGGCCCCGCGGATTGACCATCGCCATGTGGCCGTCCTGCTGGAAATTGTGAAACGGGCACTTGGGGGCATTGATGGGAATGTGGGTGAAATTTGGGCCGCCGAGCCGCTTCACTTGAGTATCCAGATATGAAAAGTTTCTTCCCTGCAGCAGCGGGTCATTGCTGAAATCGACGCCCGGCACGATATTATTGGTGCAGAAGGCCACCTGCTCGGTTTCGGCGAAGAAATTGTCCACGCATCGGTCCAACACCAGCCGGCCTACTCGCCGAATGGGAACCTGCTCCTCCGGAATGAGCTTGGTCGCGTCCAGCACATCGAATTCGAACGAATCGGCGAAAGCCTGGTCGAAGAGCTGCAGTCCCAGTTCCCATTCCGGAAAATTGCCCGACTGGATGGCATTCCAGAGATCGCGCCGGTGAAAGTCGGGATCGGCGCCATTGATCTTGACGGCTTCATTCCACAACACCGACTGCATCCCGAGCTTGGGCTTCCAGTGAAACTTGACGAAGGTCGATTTGCCGGCTTTGGTAATCAGCCGGAAGGTGTGCACCCCGAAGCCTTCCATGAACCGGAATGAGCGCGGAATAGCGCGGTCGGACATCGCCCACATGATCATGTGCATGCTCTCGGGCATCAGCGAGATAAAGTCCCAGAAGTTGTCGTGCGCCGTTTGTGCTTGCGGGAAGTCCCGGTCGGGCTCCTGCTTGGCCGCGTGAATCAGATCCGGAAATTTGAGCGCGTCCTGGATGAAGAACACTGGAATGTTGTTGCCGACAATGTCCCAGTTGCCTTGTTGCGTGTACAGCTTCACTGCGAAGCCGCGCACGTCGCGCGCGAGGTCCGCCGATCCTTTGTTGCCCGCCACGGTGGAGAAGCGCACAAATGCGGGAGTCTTCTCGCCGGCGCGCTGGAACAGATCGGCTGAAGTGATATCGGACAGCGGTTCGTAGGCTTCAAAGTACCCGTGCGCGCCGAAACCACGCGCATGCACCACCCGCTCCGGAATACGCTCATGATCGAAATGAAAGATCTTTTCCCGCAGGTGCAGGTCTTCCAGCGCCGTTGGCCCACGCGAGCCGATCCTTAATGAATTCTGATCGTCGGAGACCGGCGTCCCCTGCTGCGTTGTGAGAACCGGGACGTCTTGTCCGGCGGTTTGGTGCAACTCGCCGGCCTTGCCTTTGTGCCCGGTGGTGCGAGGTGAAGTCTTATGTTTCATCTATTCCTTTATGACATAAGACTGCCTGCCTGGCCAGATGTTTCACCAAAGGAAACAACGCGGGCCAGAAAAGAGTCTTTTTCTAGAGGGAGCATACAATGCCAACCAAATCAAGTTCCGGCAATAAGAAAGTCAAGAAAGTGATGCATGAGTACAAACACGGCAGCCTGAAATCGAGCAGCGGCGGGAAGGTAAAGAGCCGCAAGCAGGCCGTCGCAATCGCGCTGAGCGAGGCCCGCAGCTCGGGCGCCAAGATCCCAAAAAAGAAAGCCAAGTCCAAGTAGCCCAGCGCAACGCCGACGCCGTCGCCCCGCTGATGAGCGTGTCCATAACAGGAGAGGAACGTGCCGCCGTGTGGGGCAGGATAGTATCCTGCGGCCGATTAGCAATCGGCCTCTGGCAGGCGAAACCGCCTGCCCCACAAGGCATGACCAACTGCCTTCCTCAAGAGCGGTCCTAAAAAGACGCAGTCACAAGCCTCACTCATACTCCTCCGACCCCTGCACCCAAAGGAATGACTGAACGTCAATCCAATCCCGAGGCTGCAACTCCCTCAAATCCCGCTTGACCACGCGGGCAAACTCCAGAAATTTCGCATACCCATCCCAACCCGGCCGCGACCGATAGCACAAATCAAACCCATATCGCTCAGCGGCGCGCCGCATCACCATAGGCTTCAGAAAAATGTGTTTCGACGGCTGCGCCAGGAAGCCGAACACCGTCGCCAGCGGCCACGTAAGCACGCGCGTCTGTTTGCGAGGCAAGCCGGCGATCATCGTGCACCAGTTCGTGAATTTCTGCGCCGCCGGCCCGCCTCCATACAGAAAATCACCAAGCCCAGTGGCGAAGGAGCGTGCTCCGGGGCCTGTGCGCAGGGCGTCGCGCAGCGCCATCTTCTCAAATGAAAACAGAAGATTCGTACGCGATTCCACCCGCACCGCGCGGCTGGCGATCTCACCGTACTCACGGCCGGATAACAGTTGCTCCATTTCCTTTCGATTGAGCAGTTCCTGCCAGCGCCGGTGCGCCTGCCATTTGTAATCCCGTTCCCACGCCAGATAAGTCTCATCCCGAAATCCCCGCGGAAAGAAGCGCAGGAACTTGCGGCGGCATTTGGTTGCGCCGTCCTGCATGGGTTTATTCGGCCAGTGACTCTACCCGGGGCGATTCTTTTCCCAGCCACTCCGGATTCTGCGCGGTGGAGTCGAAGTGCGAGCTGGTCTTGAATAATTCGTACTGGCCGTTGCGTGCGGCTTTGGCCGTCTTCGCCAGCAGGCTGGTGATTTGCCCGCGCGTCAGCGGCTGGAAAGTCTTGACCGCGGTGAAAGCCTGCTCCAGAATCTCCATGCTGTCGATTCCCGTGATCACCACCGATGTGGGCAGGCTTAACGCATAATGCAGGCATTCGATAGGCGTCACTACCTTGCTCTTCAGCAGGACTCCGCTGCCCATACTCTTCATTCCCAGCACGCCGATCTTCTCTTTCACCAGCACCGGCAATACGTGCTGCTGGAAGCTGCGAAAGTGCGCATCCATCACATTCAGGGGCATCTGCACGGTGTCAAAGCGAAAGCCTTGCTGTTTGGCCTTGGCGAGCATGTAGAGATGCACGTGCGGATCCTTGTGGCCGGTGAACCCGATGTAGCGGATCTTGCCGGCTTTCCGGGCTTCGAGAAATGCTTCCTGCGCGCCGCCTTCTTCGAAGATTTTGTCGACGTCGTCATACCGGATGATTTCGTGGTGCTGCAATAGCTCAATGTGATCGACGCCCATGCGTTTCAAGGACTGATTGAGCTGTCGGCTGGCTTCTTTCTTGGTGCGCCCGTCCACCTTCGTCATCACAAAGGCCTTCTCACGGTAGCCGTCCTTGAGAGCCTTCCCCAAACGAATTTCGCTTTCCCCATCGTTGTAATCCCAGGAATTGTCCATGAAGGTCAATCCGCGGTCAATGGCGGCGCGGATGATGCGCACGGCTTCACGGCTGCTGGGCTTCGGCTTCCCAATGTGCGATCCGCCCAATCCCAAAACCGATACTCGCTCCCCAGTGGCGCCCAGCAGCCGCGTCGGCATGTAGGGCGGGGCCCCTGCCCCGCGCGGAGCCCCCTGGCTCCGCTGCTGGAGGCCGGTGAAATTCCCTGAAAGGATCCTTGTAGATTTTTGAACCATGCTTTTTCTAGAAATCGGGAAGCACAAACAAATTACGGGGCGGCCTGCAAAATTCAACCGCCCCGCAATCTAGCCTCCGAATCGATCAGGCCGTCTTACTTCTTCTCCTGCTGCCGGCCGCCTTGCTGGCCACCCTGCTGCCCGCCTTGCTGGCCTCCCTGCTGCCCGCCTTGCTGGCCGCCCTGGTGCCCGCCTTGCTGGCCTCCCTGCTTGCCGCCTTGCTGACCGCCCTGCTGACCTTTCCCTTGATCGTTACTCATTATCGAATTCTCCTTTATTGCTCTACGTGGGCAACGAGCCGGATTAATCAGGCTCATCGCAATTTATGGATGATCGAAAAGTTGAGTTTGTTTCATGTCGCGAGCCGAGCGTTCGTGGTCTGTCTGAACGCGATGGAGCCGATTCAGTCGGAAGTGCCGGACAAAAGGGAATCGTAGACAGCGCTGATTGCGCCGTAGCAGCCGCAAGCGGCTGATTCCAGACCCGGGCGATCGATCATCGTGATTGTCCCGCGCACGTAACGAATGTATCCCGCCTTCTTTAGCCTTCCCGTCGCCAGGTTGACGGAGGCCCGGCGCACGCCGAGCATGTGCGAAAGAAATTCCTGCGTGAGCGGAAAGGTGTCCGATCCCGCGCGATCATGGGTCATCAGCAGCCAGCGGGCGCAGCGTTGCTCCATGCTGTGCAGCCGGTTGCAAGCGGCTCCAAAAAGGATCTGGCGCATGAGCGCATACAGGTGCCGGTCAATCACTCGCCGCATGAGGGGACGGCTATCCACCAGCTTGCGGAATACATCGGCGTCCACCCGCAACACCGCGCCCGGAATCTGAACCAAATTCAGTCCCATGGCTCCCTGCGGATAAAGCAGCAGTTCCGACGCTCCCCCGACGCCCTCGCGGCCCACGGTAGCCATCTCCATCTGGGGCTTGTCGCTCGCGGTAACCAAGAGGGAGACCATGCAAGTGATCGGGAAATAAACCACGTCCACGCGCTGGTCTTGACGATGCAGCCGGACCCGCAGCTTCACCGAAATTACCTTCGAAGCCTTGATTATTGCGTCGTAATCGCCCGGCTCTATGCGGGCGAGCAAACGGTTTTGTTTGGGGTCGGGGCGAGGGGTGGATTGGCGGACTCGAGCCATTCGAGCGCTCTCTTTCTGCCCGAATGAAAGAGAAACCCCGAAACGACTCCGTACGGCGGCTCTCGAAAACGAGATGCTTTAGTTTGGCACGGTGGGTTGCACGGCGGCCCCCTTGGTCCGTCCGCGCGGGTCCCCCTGGACCCGCTCTTTTCCTCAATTCGGCGTAGGGAAGGTGCGCGAGATATGGTCGTGCCAGGTGAGCGCCTCCTCATCGGCTAACGCCCACAGCAGGCCCAAACCGACCGCGAACACGCTCAGAAAAGAAGACGCCAGCCGGTAGAGCCGCTGTTCGCGGTCCGGCGGCCGGCCATCAAAATTCACCAGCTTCAAATGCGCCCAGCGCAGCCCGACGCTATCTCCGTCCGCCATGGCCCACAGAACCTTGTAAAGGATCGCGAACACCACGGCGATCCCCACATACAGGGCGATAGTGCGGCTGTTCAACACGATATCGCCGCAAATCAGTCGCAAGGTCAGCAGAAAAAAGCCCAGCGCCACGGCCACCATACCGGTGTCCAGCACAACCGCCAGGACGCGGTGAACCGGCAATGCCACAGGAGCATCGCAGTAGATGACGGTCTCCACGGCCATGTCATGCGCCGGGGCCAAATCGAGGGTTCCCTGCCCAGGATGGACCTTGCGGGCTCGCGGCCGCAAAGGCGTGCTGCGCTGAACGCGGGGAGCAATCGGCTCTGGGGCGATGCTCTCAAAGGGAACTACACGAGGCATCTCACGCGACGAAAACAGAGAAGGCTGCCAGTTGATGGCGCGGCGCGCGGGAACGGATTCAGGTACCGGCTCGGGCGCGTAATCGGCCGTGGCTACAGGGATTGGCGACTGCCGGGACGCCTGGACCTCGCTCACTCCCGGCCAAGCCGGCGTTATGCGCAGACGGCGGCCGCAGCGATGACAACGATGGTCATCCTCGGCATTCGCAGCCCGGCAAAATCGGCACTCCATGTCAACCACTCCTGGTGCTGTCAAGGTCATCCGTCCTCTGTTGCGGCAGGGCCATCCGGCGTGCTAGCGTTCTCGGTTGAGGCCTACTTTTCATCAGCCTGGCGACTGTCCGCTAAAAGACTATCATGTCCTTCGTAACATATTCGGGCGAAAATGTCACGAACTTTATGCGATTAGCGCCCTCACAGCCCTCTTAACCTTCCTTCCGGGGGCCTCGGGACAAGTTTTCCGGCCCCCAACCATCCCTCCGCCCCCGGAGCAGACTCCTCCCAGCCCGGCCAATCCGAACCTGAAACTGCGGATCCAGCGAGGCGACGCACCCGGTCCCAACGATGTCCGGGTGGAGGCCATTTCCCAGGAAGTGGATGGCGCATTGCGGCACCTGCGCGGCCATGTCCACATTGAAACCATGGATTCGATGTTGGACGCGGACGAGGTCGATTTCAACGACGATACCAAGGATGCCGAAGCCCGCGGCAACGTCCACTATGTGAACTTCGCCAACGGCGACAAGATTCAGTGCGATCACGCCAATTACAACATCGATTCAGAGCAGGGAAAGTTCTACGAAGTTCGGGGCACCGCTCCCGCCAAGATCGAGGCTCGCCCCGGAGTCCTGACTACCAGCAATCCTTTCTATTTCGAGGGCAAGTGGGCCGAACGAAACGAAGATAAGTACATCCTGTATGACGGCTATGTTACGGACTGCAAAGTGCCCCGGCCGTGGTGGAAGCTGACCGGACCGAAATTCGAGGTGGTCCCCGGGGACCGGGCGGTAGCCTACCGAACTATCTTCCGTTTGCGCGGCATCCCCATGTTCTACATGCCGGTACTGTACAAATCCTTGAAGCGTTCGCCCCGCAAAAGCGGGTTCCTTACCCCCAACATCGGGCACAGCTCCCGCCGCGGCTACATGCTGGGAGGAGGCTACTTTTGGGCTATCAACCGCAGCTATGACATGATGTATCGCGGTCAGTATTTCACTGAGCGCGGGGTGGGGCATAACTTTGACTTTCGCGGCAAAGTCCGTCCAGGCACGGACTTTAACTTCTCCCTGTACGGCGTAAATGACCGTGGGATCAAGGTCGGCACCACCACCGATGCCCAAGGCGCCACTCACGACGTGACCCAGAAGCAGGGCGGCTTCTTGTTTGCGCTGCAAGGACGCAGCGACCTGGGACATGGATGGGAGGCGCGAGGCGAGCTCAACTACTTGAGCTCATTCTTGTTTCGCCAGGCCTTCACGGAATCGTTCCACGAAGCCATTTATTCTGAATCGCATTCAGTCGGTTATGTGACCAAACACTGGTCCACCTTCGGGGTCAACATCGTGGCGGATCGGGATGTAGAGTTCCAGAGCGTACTGCCGGATGACCGTATCATCATCCGAAAGCTTCCCGAAGTGGAGTTCCTCAGCCGCGAGCACCTGATCAGCGACAAGGTTCTGCCCCTTTGGTTTTCACTCGACAGCACGGTTGGATTCCTGCATCGCACCGAACCGGATTACCAGACGCGTCAGTATGTTGGGCGGGTAGACCTCTACCCCACCATTACCACCGCTTTGCGCTGGAAGGACTTTCATCTGATCCCCAGCTTCTCCCTCCGTGAAACCGCCTATGGGTCCAGCCTGCAAGGCGGGGCAGTCTCTGGCCGGGATATTTTCCGCAACGCCCGCGAGGTCCGGATTGAGCTGATCCTGCCCGCCCTCGCGCGCATCTACCAGGCGCCTTCCTGGATGGGCAACAAGCTGAAGCATGTGATTGAGCCGCGCGCGGAATATCACTTCGTGGACGGGGTGAACAATTTCAACAATGTGATTCGCTTTGACGAAGCCGACGTCTTTTCAAACACCAATGAGCTGCGGGTGTCAGTGGCCAACCGCTTGTTCGTCAAGGCGAAGGACGGAAACGTGAATGAAATCCTCAGCTGGGAGGTTTCGCAGAGCCGGTATTTCGATCCCACCTTCGGCGGCGCGATCGTCACCGGCCGCCGCAACGTGGTGGAGAGCTCCGAGGAACTCACTGGCTTCGCCTTCCTCAACCAGCCGCGGAATTACTCGCCGGTGACCTCAATCTTTCGGTTCCAGCAGCGCTTCGGAGTCGAATGGCGGACCGATTATGACCCCTTACATGGCGGCATCACGAACAGCGGATTCACGGCCGATGTCCGGTGGTCGAGATATTTCATCTCCGCCGGGCACGATCAGGTGCGGAGCGACCCGGTGCTCTCCCCCACATCCAACCAGTTCCGCGGTCTCGTCGGAATCGGCAATCAGAGCCGCAAGGGCTGGAACGCCGCGTTCAGTGCCTATTACGACTACAAGCGCAGCATCATGCAGTTTTCCACTACGCAAGTGAACTACAACACCGACTGCTGCGGGATCAGCTTCCAATACCGGCGGTTCAACATTGGAACGCGCGACGAGACTCAGTACCGGGTTGCGTTCGCGCTATCCAATATCGGCACATTTGGAACACTGAAGAAACAAGAACGAATCTTCTAGAGAACCAGCTATCGGCGAGACAAATCTACGTTGCGGATGTCGCCGTCGTTCAAGTCGACTGAACACGAGAAGTTGAACGCGGCGCCGCCGTTGCGGCCATCGGCCCGGGCATTGCCGACGATCAAGTCATTGCGGCGATCGTCCACATTAATGTTCCCAAAGTCGATGCGATCATAGCCATCCTGGCGGAGGCGCTGTTCAACGGCGCGCTGGCAGGACTGGATCGCGCGGCCGGCAACCGGATTGACCTGCGGGCGTCCACCGTCCACCGCATCGATTTGCGCGGAGCGGACCTGGCCGTTTTCAAAGTTCACGGAACAGGCGAAGCGATGCGTCTCTTGCCCCCGATAGCCGCGGCGAATGTAAAACGTGCCCATGACCCAGTCGTTCCGGCCAGGGTTGTCGTCAATAGCGGTTCTCTGGAAGATTACGTTGGAAGTACGAAACCGGGCAGCAGCCTGTTGGCGGATGTTGTCCTGGCATACCCGAACGGCTTGATCGGCAGTGAACCGGCGATCACCCTGGCGGTCGCGTTGATCCCAACTGCGGTCGCGCTGATCCGGCTGGCGATCACGCGCATCCGGCTGACCGTATCGCGGATCGGGCTGACGGTCGCGTTGATCCCACTGGCCGCCGCGTGGTTGACCTGCGGGAGGCGCCACTGCGCCGCCGCCCCACGTAATCTCGAACGTGTACGCTTGCGCGCCGCCTTCGGGGTCCTCAATGCGGACCATTGCCACTCCTCCGTTGCGCGGGTCGCGAACCAGTTCCTGGCGTCCGCGGCCGTCGATTCCAGCGAAGCGGAATTCCCCCGGGTTTCCCGGCATAGCGCTGGTGCATTGGAACCGGCGCCATTGCGCGGGCTGCCCGGATAGATTGCGTACGACGCCGTTATCGCCCCGAATCTCAACCTCCGCCGCGCCGTCGACAACTACTTCAACCGTGCACTTTCCCCGATCTGAATATCCCCCGCCAACGATCTCGGCTCTACGCTGATAAGACTGAGCGCCAACCGGTCCGGCGATTGCCGCAAACGCTGCGGCCGCGATGAAAAGTCGTGTGTACATAGATCACCCCACGTACAACCGAGCAATTGCGTGGCCGTCCGAAAGTGCATCTATCTAAAAGGTTTACAACGCCGCCGGATCCAGAGATCCCGGTAACGATTACAGCCCTGCGCTCCATTCAACTTGTGTGGTCCAGGATGATCTTCCAGCCGCCGGAGGTCTTTTCGAAAAGCAACGTGAAAAGACCCGTGGCATCTCCCCCGGCTTCCTTCGGGCGTCTGAGATGGAAGCGTCCGAGAACTGAAGCGTACCCGGATCCAAGCACCTTCACTTCGACTTCCGAGAAATGAAGTTCGCCCATCTTTTCGCGAGTGGAATAGCGCTGCCGGTATCGCGCCAGCACCTTGGCATGCCCGCGAGTGACCGTGTCGCTGACGAACGTGGTGGCCTCGCTATCGAGGTAGCCGCCCATAAACCCCGGGATGTCCCCACGATTCCAGGCCGACGTCTGTTCCTCCAGAACCTTCCGGATGTCGTCTTCCGAGGTTGCACACAGGGGGATAGCCAGGCAGAGCGCCAGCAGAGCGGTTCGCATAGTTGCAGTGTACAATTGCTGCTGTCTATGCACCCCCAATCGAAAACTGCTCCTCCTCCCGCGACGCAGGAAGAGCCGCCCTATCCGCGTCCGCTGGTGGCATGGTACGCCGTGGCGGTGCTCACGCTGGTCTACATTTTTTCGTTCATTGACCGCCAGATCCTTAGCCTGCTGGTGAAACCGATTCGGGCGCACCTGGGAATCGGCGACACCCAGATGGGCCTGCTGATCGGTACCAGCTTTGCGATCTTTTACACATTCTTCGGAATCCCGCTCGGACGCCTCGCGGACTTGCGCAGCCGCCGGGGAATTATCGCGGGCGGCTTTTTCGCCTGGAGCCTGTTTACCTCGGCGTGCGCGCTGGCGAAGAACTTCGCGCAAATGTTGCTCTACCGCATCGGCGTCGGCGTGGGCGAAGCGGCGCTGTCGCCCGCGGCTTACTCGCTAATCACCGATTCGTTCCCCAAAGAGCGGCTGGCCACCGCGCTGAGCGTGTACTCGATGGGAATCTACATTGGATCGGGCATGGCGTTCCTGCTGGGCGGCCAGGTAGTGCGCCTGGCCACGTCGCGCGATGCCTGGACGGTCCCCCTGATCGGCGCGGTGCAGCCCTGGCAAGTGATCTTCCTGATCGTCGGTCTGCCGGGAGTTCTGCTGGCTCTGTTGCTGTTTACCATCCGCGAGCCCGTGCGCCGCGGGCTCGCGAGGCAGGCCTCCACGCTGCCCGCGAAGGAAGTTTTCGCCTACATATTTCGCAACACGCGCACCTTTCTGTGTCACAACATCGGATTCGGAATGATCTCCCTGGCAGCCTACGCCAGCGCCGCCTGGGTGCCCGAGTTTTTCCGCCGCGTCCATCAGTGGAGCATTCCTCAAACCGGAACCGTGTACGGGATTCTGGTGATGACCATGGGTCCCCTCGGCCTCATCGTCGCCGGCAGAGTCGCCGATCACCTGCGCGCAAGAGGCGTTCGCGACGCCAACATGAAGGTGGGAATCTGGATCGCGCTACTGTCGATCCCCGTGCATTTCGGAGTGTACCTCGCGCCTTCCGGAACCATCGCGGCCATCTGGCTCGCTCCCGCATGCATGCTCGCCGCTGCGCCGTGGGGCATCGCGCCCGCAGCCATCCAGCAGATGATGCCGAATCCGATGCGCGGGCAAGCGTCGGCCGTGTATCTTTTTCTGCTGAACCTGGTGGGCCTGGGGATCGGACCAACTGCGGTGGCGTGGGTGACCGAGCATGTATTCGGCCGCGAGGACGCCGTCAACTATTCGCTGCTGCTGGTCAGCGTGACAGCCTCGATTATCTCGGCCACATTGTTGTGGATCGGCCTGCGCCACTATCTGCGAAGCCTGGATCGGTTGAAGGCGTGGGCAGCTTAGACCCTGTAGAATGCAAAGATAACGATGCACAAGCCTCTAATCACCGCCGTGTGCCTGCTGGGAGGCGTTCTCGCCCAGAATCCGCCGCAGACCATGGTTCCGCCCGTGCGCGGCACCCATGAAATGGTGGGGGCGGCCAACAATCTCGAAGTGGAGGCCGGCTACCGCCTGTTGACGCAAGGCGGCAACGCGGTGGATGCGGGCGTCGCCAGCGTCCTGGCCGCCGCCGTCACCGAGCTGAGCCGTTTTGGACTTGGCGGCGAGATGCCCTTGCTTGTGAAAATGGCCGGCAAGCCCGTGATGGCGATCAGCGGCGTCGGTGTCGCCCCCCGCAAGGCCACTGTCGCCTACTACACGAATCGCGGCCCCGAGGCCTGGGAAGATGCCAGCCGCATGCCCGCGGTGCCCATGCAAGGCATCAAGTCGGCAATCACCCCGGGTGTGTTCGATGGCTTGATTCTGGCGCTGTCGAAGTACGGCACCAAGTCTTTCGCCGAAGTGGCGCAGCCGGCCCTCGAAGACGCCGAGCAGGGTTTCCCCATGCCCGACGAGTTCGGCAACATGCTCAAGGGCTATCAGAAAGTGCTGGCGCTGTGGCCCGATTCCGAAAAGTTTTTCTATCCCGACGGAGCGCCCACGCCCCGCGGCGAGATATTTCGCGAACCCGCTCTGTCGAAGACGCTGCGCGAGCTGATCGCAGCGGAAAGGAAAGCGCACGGGAGCCGTGCCAAGAAGCTGGAAGCGGTGCGCGACCTCTTCTACAAAGGCTCAATCGCCCATCGCATCGCCGATTTCAACGAGAAAAACGGCGGCCTGATCGAATACAAGGACCTGGCAGATTTTCACGCCGAAGAAGAAGCGGCCAAGATGGGAACCTATCGCGGATACGAGGTCCACAAGACCGGTTTCTGGGCGCAGGGTCCGGTAATGATCGAAGCGCTGAACATCCTGGAAGGCTTCGACCTGAAGGCGATGGGACACAACTCTCCCGAGTATCTGCACACGGTGGTGGAAGCGGTGAAGCTGGCCTTTGCGGACCGCGATCAGTATTACGGCGATCCGAAATTCAGCAAGATCCCCGAAGAGACGCTGCTCTCGAAGGATTACGCCGCCGAGCGCCGGAAGCTGATCGATACGAAGCAGGCATCCATAGAACACCGCCCCGGGACGTTCGGTTCGCGTGTGCCGCTCACCACCACTCCGTCGACGCCGTCGGACGGTCCCATTCATGACACCACCTGCGTAAACGTGGTGGATCGCCAGGGCAACGCATTCTCGGCGACCCCCAGCGGTGCGTGGCTGCCCAGCGTGATCGCGGGCGATACCGGCATCCCTCTCACCACGCGCCTGCAGAGCTTCGTGATGACGCCTGGGCATCCGAATCAACTTGCGCCCGGCAAGCGCCCGCGCGTGACCTTGAGCCCCACTCTGGTTACCAAGGCCGGAAAGCTGGTGCTGGTGATGTCCACACCCGGCGGCGACAATCAGGATCAGGCCATGCTCCAGGTGCTGCTCAATATTCTGGATTTCGGGATGACCGCGCAGGAAGCCGTGGAAGCGCCGCGGTTCCAGACCGAGCACTTCTACAGCTCATTCGCGTTCCACGAGTTCGTGCCCGGAAAGCTCAACCTGGAAGGCCGCATCCCCAAGACCACCGTCGAAGCCATGCAGAAGCTGGGACACCGCGTGCAGGTGTCCGGCGACTGGAGCAACTCTTCCGCGCCCACTGTGATCCTCTCGCATGACGCCGTGCTCGAGGGCGGCGCGGACCCGAGGCGGGCCCGGTTTGTGTTCGGACGGTGAGCGCTAGGCCTCGTGCCGGAGCGCGGTGATCGGCTGCAGTCTCGCAGCTCGATGGGCGGGCCACCAGGATGCCAGAAGCGACACAGCGGCGAGCACGACAACAACTGCCGCTGCCGCCGCCGGATCAAATGGGGCGGCTGCGAAGACTTGGAATTGTCCGATCCGCACGAGGAGTACGCTGCCAATCAGGCCGATGATAAGCCCCGCCGCCACGACCTTGACCGCCATCTTGAGTACCATGCCGAGAACATCTCCGCGGCTTGCACCGAGTGCCATGCGTACCCCGATCTCATGCACCCTTTGCGTCACATCGTAGGAAATAACACTGTAAATACCAGCCGCCGCCAGCGCCAGGCCGAGTCCGGCAAAACAGCCGAACAATGCCATATTGAAGCGCGGCTGCACTGTCTGGAAGCCAAGGATCTCTTCAATGGTGATCGGCCGCCCCAGCGGCAACTCCCGGTTCATCTCCTGGACGGTTCGCCGCAAGGAGTTCAAGAGCAACAAGGGGTCGCCGGAGGTTCGAATGGCTAGCACGCGCGCAGGTGGAGCGACCAGAGTATAGGGAACGAAGATGGCCGGCGCCGTGGCGTTTCTCAATCCGGCATTCCGGGTGTCGGCAAGGACGCCAACGACGGTCACATCGGGATTGTTGCCGGCGGGAACAAGTACGCGCGCCGATCCGGGCTTGACCAGCAGATTGACGCTGACGCGCTTACCGATTGGATCCTGACCCGGTGGCCAGAGTCTGCTGGCCGCCTCATTGATGAGAGCGAAGTGGTCGCCATGGGCCACTTCCTGATCGGTCAATTGCCGTCCTCGTTTGATGGGGATGCCCATTGTCTGCGGATAGTCGCCGCTGATCAGCCCCACAATCAGGCGCTGTGAGTCCGCTGCCGGGATCCCTTCCAGTGAATACGCCGAACGCGGCCCCCCAAAAGGCATTCCACCATTCCCGATGGCTGCCGTCTTCACGCCCGGCAGATTTTTCGCGCGTGCCAGCAGGTCCTGATTGAATGCATTCCGTTGCTCGAGCGACTTGTACTGCTTCGGCGGAAGCGGCACGTCGACCATCAGTGTCCGCTCCGGATAAAACCCTGGGTCAATCTTGAGCAGTCCGGCGAAACTGCGTATGGCCAGGCTGGCTCCGGCTAACAGGATCACCGACAGCGCAACCTCCGCAACCACCAGCGCTCGGCGTGTCCGTTGTCCCCGCAGGCTCGCTCCAGTTCCTCTTCCCCCATCTTTGAGCGCATCCACGAGATTGGGCCGGGAACATTGCAACGCCGGCACCAGACCGAAAAGGACGCCGGACAATACCGATATACAAAACGAAAACAGGAGCACCCAACCGTTTACAGAAATACGGGCCTCATTGGGCATATAGAACGTCGGCATCAACGCAACGATGGCCTTGGTGGCGCCGGCCGCGAAGAGGATGCCCAGCACGCCGCCCAGCAGGGAGAGCAGAACACTCTCGGTGAGCAGTTGTTTGATGAGACGCGGGCGGCTGGCGCCGATCGACAATCGCATGGCGATCTCCCGAGCCTTGGCGGTGGTGCGCGCCAGTTGCAAATTGGCGACGTTCACACAGGCGATTAGCAACAGAAATCCCACGGCTGCCAGAAGCAGGCGAAGGCTTGAACTCAGGTCACCACTGGCGACCGTGATGTCCATGTAATTTAACAACACGGTCCGAAACGGGCTTTTGGGAAAACTTTGCGGCGTCTCCGCCGCCAGATGTAAGTTGAGGGCCTGCAACTGTTGCTCGGCTGCATTCTTCGTGATACCAGGCGCCAGGCGCATGATCACATTCATGGAGCCTTCTTCTCTCGGGTCCATCCGCGCCGGGAGCCAAAATGCCTCATCGGTATACCATCCGAACCTGGGAGGCATCACACCAATCACTGTATGCGGCACATCATTCAGCACCAGCTTGCTGCCAATAGCGCCGGTCTGGCTATTGAATATGCGCTGCCAGAAACGGTAACTCAGCACCACCACCCGTGCTGGTTCTCCGCCCGGCCCGATATCGAACGGCTGAATGGTCCGTCCGATCAGGGGATTCACCCCGATGAAGTTGAAGGCTCCGCCGGTCAACAGCACGCCGTTAAAGTTCTCCGGGCCGTGCTCCCCGGTGAGCAGAACCGATTCCCCCGTTGTCGCCATCGCATCGGAAAACGCCGGCAGCTTGCGAATTTCCAGAAACTCCCTGCGGGAGTAGGAGTGCCAGCCGCGCGGCGCTTCCGAGGGATTGACTACGGCGGGCGCCCATATCTCATTGGGACGGGCGTAGGGATAAGGAGCGATGAGGACTCCATAAACTACACTGAACAGCGCGGTGGTGGCGCCGATCCCCAAAGCGAGCGATAACAGAGCCACCGCCGAAAAACCCGGACTGCGCTGGAATCCGCGCAAGGCGTATCGCAGATCCTGCCAGAGCTGTTCCACCCAGGTCCATCCCCACATGGCGCGCGTATCCTCCTTGATGAGAGCCGCATTGCCCAACGCGCGCTGAGCGGCGTATTGAGCCTCGAGCCCAGGCAAGCCGTGCGCCCACTGCTCCTCTGCTTCCGATGCCAGATGGGATCGCAACTCGCGATCGAGTTCTTCTTCCCGCGCTCGCCTGCGCCGCCACAGCTCCATGTCAGCCTTCCTGAGCCGGCCACATGATTCGCGCAATCGCGGCCGACAATTGCTTCCACTTCGATTCTTCGGAGGCGAGCTGCTTCCGCCCCGCGGCCGTGAGGCGGTAGTATTTGTATTCGCGCTTCAGTTCCCTGCCCGCGGCTTCCCACTTTGCCGATACCCAACCCTTGCGCTCGAGGCGATGGAGCGCCGGATACAAGGAGCCATGTTCAACCTGCAGCACCTCCTCTGTCGTCCGCTGTATATGTTTCGCTATTTGATGCCCGTGTGCGGGGCCGAAAAGCAGCGTGCGCAGGATCAGCATGTCGAGCGTTCCCTGCAGCAATCCGATCCGGTCTGGAGATTCCTTTGGCATGGCGTTGGAAGATATTCTACCCAATTTCGAGCTAACCGGGTAGACGAACGACCCTGCCGATCGTTAGGTCGTTTTTCTGACAGCTACCACGATTCCACTCACCCAAGCGACCAGCGTCGCGATGAGTGCCGATACTTTGGGTAAGTGGTAGTCCGGCCAGTTCGGCTGCGGCAGCATGTCGTCGATGACGTAGAAGTAGCCTGGCGTCTCGACGGAGGTCGGCCGCTGCGAGGATGCGCGCGAGGCCCGGGGCATGCGCAACACCTTACTGCTGCGGGGCCACTACCGGGATGGTCACGATGTTGCTCGTGAACACGTTCTGCGCGATGAAGATCTGCGTGGCTGGATTGGTTGGCAGATCCGCAGCCAGCTGAAGCTTGACCTCGTACACGCCGATGAAACCCTGTTTGAGGCCGGCGAACAGGACATTAGCGGTCTTGCCACCCACCAGCGCATCGTCCACTGGCGATGTCGGCGAGTTGAACACCGGACCCGTATAAACGATGCCCGCTTGCGCGGCATTGTTGGCGTCATCGGGCTGCACTTGGCCCAGGCCAGTCGCATAAATGCTGATGATCTCGCCCGGGCTCGCCGGGTTGTCCGGCGTAATTAGTCCCACGGCTCCATTGGAACCGCCAGTGGTAGCTTGCAGCGCCGTAAGAACGATTGTGGCGTTGGTGCTCACGCTCACCGCAACCCCGATCCCGTTGCCTGCCGATCCCGCCGTCTTCGCCTGGAGCAGAATGCGCGTGAACTGGCCGGCCGGGTTAGCCGTCACCTTTTCGTCGGGATTCGCGTTAATCAACGCCACTAGCGCATCCCGAACCGTTAGCAGCGTGTCTGTCGCTAGCACGGTGTAGGCGTAAGGCCGGTCTTCAATAGTGATAGTAGCGACATCGTTGGCCTTTATTACGCCGCCAATGTCGATCACGGCCGTTGCAAACTGATTCGAATGGAATGCGATGGCCACGCGCGGCTCTGGTCCGTCGAAAGCGAAGATGCCCGGATTCTGGAATACCACCGGAATGTTCAGCGCGGGGCTGTTCGAAATGGTTCCATCGGCATGCTGGGTCCGCACGTACGCGCTCAGGCTGGAAGCATCCGCTACTCCGAAAGGAATCTGCGTATTGATCTGCGTCGGCGAAACATACAGCAGCGGCGCGCGGATGCCGTCGAAATACACTTGAACGCCGCCTAAAGTGCTGGGCAGTACCGTTGCGTTCGCCGGCGCTACCGCAATGCCGTCGGCCAGATTCATGCCGTTGATGGTTACCAGCGTCCCCGGCGCTACTTCCGCGGCATTCTGACCACCCGTCAGAGTAGCGCCGCTGACAGTAGCCGTGATGCTGGGGGTGGCCGATAGAGTCACCGAATACGTGATGTTATTGCCGTCGGTATTGGGTTTCAGGGCACTCAGCACCACTTCGTTGAAGCCCGGATTCGGGAATGCGAACACGTTCGGATCGGGCGTGCCGCTGGCCTTGCCGTTGATCAAATCGACGACGTTTTGAACTACAGTCGTGAGGGTGTCCGCCTTCACCACTTTGTAGGTGTAGGTGGTCGTCCCGATCAGGATGGTGATGGTATCGTCGGCCTTGATGGTTCCGCCGAAGTCGATGGTCCCGATCGCAAACACACTGCGGCTGGCGGCATTGGTAACGCCGTTCAGCGGAATGGACATCGTGGTATCGCCTTCGCTGAACACCAGTACCCGGCGGTCAAACGGATCGCTGACGTAAAGATTGACGCCGTCCCAGGCCAGCGACAGCGGAGTCCGGACGCTTTCGGCGCTGGATCGGCCGATGTTGCTGTCCTCGCGGAACGTGTCCAGGCTATCCGTTACAGTGTCGCTGAATTCGTCGGGCGCGCCCAGAATGACATCCGCGCGCTGCCCGCTCTGCGTGGGAATGCTATTGAAAACCAGAATCCGGTCGTTCCCGCCGTCGGCGACGTACACGCGCTTCCCATCCGAGAGCGCGTAGCGCGGGAAATCCAATGTTGCGGCGCAACGCTGCGGATACGTGGGTTTGTTCGTGGTGCTGTCCGTCCCGTTGGAAGCACAGAGCACGGAAGAGTTATTGACCAGTTCGCTCGTGAGATCCGGTTGCCCGATGACCACGTCGGCCGGCTGATTGGTCTGAGTGGGAATGTTGTTCCAGATCATCACCCGGTTGTGGCCCAGATCCGTTACCAGCAGGCGCACGCCGTCGGAATTCACCGATACCGGAAAATACATGTTGCTGGTGGTGGCCGGAACGTCGGTTTTTTCCTGGCTGGGGGCGGAACTGAAATTGGGCTCGCCCAGAACGTAATCGGCGGGCTGGTTGTTCGAAGTCGGAATGCTGTTCCACACCATCACGCGATGGTTTTGAGTATCGGCGATGAATAGCCTTCCGTTCTGGATCCAGGCGCCCTGAGGTCCGCGGAAGGATTTGTTGTCGATCACCGGCGGCTGTTTTACGGTCTTGAAATCCACTTGCCCGAGCACCAGGTCCGCCGGAGCGCCGTTGCCGCGCGGGATGGTCTTCCAGATCAGCACGCGATTGTTGTCGGTATCGGTTACCACCAGGATGGTGCCGTCACTGGCCACCGCCGTGGGAGTGCGAAAGGTGTTGGGTGACAGTCCAATGTCGGTAGTGGTGAAGTTGGGCTGCCCCAGCACTACGTCGGCCCCGGCGCTGCCATCCGATCCGCCGAAGCATAGCGGGCAGCGGACTCCCTGCGTAATCTCCGCGGTGGGCGAGGGAATCAGGCCGTTGATGTTGTTGTAGATCAACACCCGGTTCTGCACCGGGCTCGCCTGCACGCGGTTGCTATCCACCACGAACAGCATTCCATTGGAGTAGGCCAGGCCGCTCACGGCGCCCAGCCGGAAATCCGTGGATGTGGGGTCGCCCGCCTGCTGCGCGGTGAACGTCGTCTGGCCGATGATGGCCCGGGCGGCTTGGCCCGTGGAAAATGCGCCGGCGGAACAGAGCGCGGCCGAGAACAGAAAAATAGCGAGATACTTCATGAGTTGTGATTTATTAGGAATCAGACCTACAGTATAACAATGTTCTGACGGCTGGGGAGCGCACCGGGTTTCGCGTGTCAAAGCTCCCTGAAAGCACTTGGGAGTCCTTCAGCGGCCTTGGGCCAACCTATTGACTCCATTATCGATACGTCCGCCGCCAGGGAACGCGCAGTGGCCCGGTTGGCCCACTGTTCCCAATATCCTACACTCACGGCCGCAGGATGTCGCCCCACACCACCTGATACGCCTCTATCTGATTCTCCAGATTACGCCCGGCTCGGATGAAGACGCGGGTTTGAGGCGCCAGATTGTCGGCGGCTGCAGCTTGGCCCTCGGTGAGGTAACGGGTGTCCGGACGCAGGGCGATGGTCCTCATCTCGCCCGCGCGGGTACGAATCACCAGCGCGCCGGCTGCGATGCTGACCACCGTCCCCGAGAAAGTGAGATCGCCGCGCGGGGCGAAGACCTCCGCGGCGCCTGGATAAGTCCGCAACTGCCGCCGCGCGCCGGGAACCAAAGGCAGCGCTGTGTCCAGAATGTGCACGGTCCGCGCATAGCAAACGTCGGTCCCGGGATGCCGGTCGGATACCATCTCGATGCGGTCCCCGCTCTCGGCCCCGCTGATGCTGATGCGCTGGTTCTGGCGCTCGAACCAGGTCTTGTCATCGTAGGAGCAGACGTAAACGTGGTTCTCCGCTCCGCGGAAGGTGAGTTGTCCCGCGCGCGGCGTCCCCGCCCAGGACACCAGGCTTCCGCGCAGCACTCCGATGGGCGCACTGGGCTGGGCAGCCGCCGAAACGGCTAAAACGCAGCACGCGGCCATCCAGCGAGTCACCCTCCGAGTATAGTCCGCTTCGGGAACAATGAAACCGGATGTTACAATGAGTACTCCGTTGTCCAATTCAGACTCCAGTCTCAACCGCGCGGGCGCATGGTTTCTGCGCTCTGGAATTCAGGAGCCGAACGGTGGCGTGGCCCGCTATTACCGCTCGGATCTGGGCCGGAACGCGCGCGTATCCACCGAGATCTCTGGCTACGCTGTGAGCGCCCTGCTGTATCTGTTTGAGCGCACGGGGAACGCCGAATATCGGGAAGCTGCTTTGCGAGCCGCGCGTTTTCTCGCCCGGACGGCCTGGCACGGTGCGCTGGGCATCTTTCCATTCGAGCATTCCGAAAATGGCGACCGCCCGGAAGCGCTGGCGTACTTCTTCGATTGCGGGATCGTGGTGCGCGGTCTCCTGGCGGCGTGGCGCGCCACCCGCGACAGCGAATTTCTGGATGCGGCCGTCCGCGGCGGCGCCGGCATGCTGGCCGATTTCTGCGAGCGCGAGACCATCCATCCCATCCTGTCGCTTCCCGGCAAACAGCCTCGCCCGCATGACCAGCGCTGGTCCGCCAGCCCCGGCTGTTACCAGTTGAAGTCGGCGATGGCGTGGTTCGACCTGCATGAAGCCACGGGCGACGCGCGCTTCCTCGCCGCCTGGGAGCAGGCGCTGGCTGGCGCAATAGCGAGCGAGTGCGCGTTTCTTCCCGGCGAGGAGCGGCCTGAAAAAACCATGGACCGACTGCACGCTTATCTGTATTTTCTTGAGGGCCTGCTACCTGCCGCGGATCGCGCGGCGGTAATCCACATGGGGATCGCAAAAGTGGATCGCTACGTCCGCGAGATCGCCCCGGTCTTCGTCCGCTCCGACGTCTATGCACAGCTGTTGCGGATCCGTTTATTCGCCGGCGGGCTGGACGAAGCAGCCGCCGCGCGCGAAGCCGGTGAAGCATCGAAATTCCAGCTGCAATCGCCGGATGTCCGTATCGACGGCGGCTATTGCTTCGGCCGCAAGACCGGCGAGCCGCTCCCGTACGTGAACCCGGTTTCCACCGCCTTCTGCATGCAAGCGCTGGCCATGTGGAACGATCACCGCGCAGGCGTCCTGACAGCGGACCGTCACAGCCTGGTGTAGCCGCGCAGAGACTGGCTTGACCAACGAAACAGTCAAGATCCTCTTCGCCTCCGGAGCCGAGGATCTCATCCCCGCCGCCATCGCCCACCTCCAGGCGCTCTATCCCGAACTCCCACTCTACGTAGTTTCCGAATTCCCGGTTTCCGGCGCCCGCTGGCTTCCCTTCCCCGTCGCGCGCGGATTCTGGGAGAACCTGTCGCGCTGTCGTGCCGCATTCCATGACAAGCACATCCGCCTGTGTGCTGTTATGCTGCAGCCCAAGCTGCCCTACTGGAAGATGCGCCTGATCGCGTTCACACTAGCGCCATGGAATTTTCTGGCCTTCAATGAGAACCTGGGCCACTTCATGCTGCGGCCCCGGTCGGCCGGTACCATTCTGCGGCACCTGGCGTGGCGGATGCGGAATTTCTTGGTATGGCAACTTTCACCCGGCGGTCCGCTGTACACGTTCGGATGGAGGCTCGGACATCCCGCCGCATTCCGCCGCCCGTGGTTGGTAGTAAAGGCGAGAATCGCCGGACGGCTGGTAGGCCTGAAAAGACGATTCGCCGGCGGCATTGCGCTTCAGGTGCATTCCGCCGCGCTTCCTAAGGGCATTTCCGTCGTTATCCCATCGCGCAACGGGAAGGATCTGCTGGCCCAGTCGCTGCCGGAAGTCATGCGCCAGCTCTCCGAAATCGGCGGCGAAGCCATCGTGGTGGATAACGGCTCCGATGATGGGACGGTCGAGTATCTCGAGCAGCATTGGCCCGCCGTACTAATGGAGCACAGCGCCGCCCCGCTCTCCTTCGCGCGCGCGGTGAATCAAGGAATTCGACGAGCGAACTGCGAACGCGTCTGCCTGCTGAATAACGACATGGAGATCGAGCCCGGATTCTTCCTCGCGCTTTTGGATGCATTCGTTCGCACGCCCGATCTGTTCTGCGCAACGGCGCAAATCTTCTTTCCCGACGGCGCACGGCGCGAGGAAACCGGCAAGGCCGTGATGCCGCCTCGGTCGCCGAAAGACACCTCCGCATTCCCCGTCCGTTGTGAAATTCCGATCACCGGTGAAGATTGCACCTATGTGTTATATGGAAGCGGTGGCTGCTCGCTATATGACACGGCCAAGCTGCGCGCGCTCGGCGGGCTGGACGAGATCTACGAGCCGGCCTATGTCGAGGACCTCGACCTGGGCTTGCGGGGCTGGCAGCAGGCATGGCCCACCGTGTTCGCCGCCGGCGCGCGCGTTTTACATCGGCATCGCGCCACCACATCGCGCTATTACTCGGCAGAAGAACTCGATCTGGTCCTGGAAAGCAACTATCTGCGCTTTCTGGTACGAACGGTGATGGAACCCGCGACCTTCAAAAGGCTGTGGCGGGAAGCCGTGGACCGCCTGAATGCGTTGGGGGCGGGCGCGGCTCCCTATCCGGCGGCCGTGCCCGCGCTGCGCGAAGCCGGCGGCGCGCTTGCCTGGATCGTGAAGCGTCCCCCGGCGCTAATCGCCGACTCGGAAATATTCGCGATCGGCAGCGGCGCGGTCAGCGTGTGGCCAGGGCGCGGCGCTCGCGCAAAGCCCGTGGTTCTAGTGGCGAGTCCTTTCGTTCCCTTCCCGCTCGCTCACGGCGGCGCGGTGCGCATGTACAATCTCATGCGCCGCGCGGCGGTGGATTTCGATCAGGTGCTGGTGGCGTTCGTCGAGTCTGAACAAGAGGCGCCGCCCGAACTCCGCGAGATATGCGTGGAAGTCGTCCTGGTGCGGCGATCGGGTTCGCACTCGCGTCCTTCCACCGAACGTCCCGACATCGTCGAGGAGTTCGATTCGCCCGCGTTCCATGCGGCTGTACGACAGTCCATGCGCAAGTGGAAGCCCGCCCTGGCTCAGCTCGAGCTGACGCACATGGCGCAATACGCGGAAGACTGCCGGCCCGCGCGAGTGATCCTGGTGGAACATGACATCACGCTGGATCTTTACCAGCAGTTGCTCCTCCAAGGCGAAGATTGGGAGCTGCGGCGTCAACTCCGGCGTTGGACCCGATTCGAGACCGCCGCATGGGCGCAAGTAGACCACGTAGTGACCATGTCGGAAAAAGATCGCAGTACAGTGCAGGGAGCCCCCGCCGTGTGTTTGCCAAACGGAGTGGACTTGCAGCGATTTCAGCCTGCGTCCACGGAACCCGAGCCCGGGCGAATCCTGTTCATCGGATCATTCGCCCATCTGCCCAACGTGCTCGCCGTGGACTTTTTTCTTCGCGAAGTATGGCCGCTGCTGAGTAATGCCACCTTGCACATCATCGCGGGCCGGCAGCATCAGTACTATCTGGATTACTACCGCGACAAGGTGCATGTGGATCTGCAGCGTCCCGGAATCGAAGTGGAAGATTTCGTGGCCGACGTGCGCGCCGCTTACGCGTGCGCCGAGGTGGTTATCGCCCCGCTGGTGGCATCAGCCGGCACCAATATCAAGATCATGGAAGCGATGGCTATGGGAAAAGCCGTGGTTAGCACCCCGGCAGGCATCAACGGCCTGGACCTCGACGACAGCGTAATTGTGGCAAACACCGCCCCAGAAATGGCGGCGGCAATCCAGGCTCTTATGTCCGATCCCTCCGCCCGCCACGCTCTCGAGCAGCGCGCCCGCGCCAAGGTAGAACGCGACTTCGACTGGGACGCGATCGCCGAGAACCAAAAACACCTCTATGTGGGGCAGGCTCAGCCTGCCTAGGTGACCTCTACAATTTCCTTCCAAACGCCGTATAATCCAGCGCTCCAAAAAAGTCGTTCCTCACACCCGCCGGCAATTCCCCCAACGAGGGCATACTCTCCACCGCCGGTAACAATCGCACAATCTCAATCGCCCCGAATCCGGCTTCCTCCAGATAGAAACTAATCAGCGGCGGCGGTACTGGCCGCTGATGCGTGGGATCTAAAAAGAAGTGCGTCGCAAAGATCGCAAGGCATTCCGGATTGGGCGTCTCCAACGCAACCAGCGCATTGCGCCGCAGCTTGGCGTGAATCAGCCGGACCAGATCCGGAATCCGCTCCGGCGGCAGATGCTCCACCACCTGCGCGCAGATCACGCCGCCGAGCGAAGAATCCGGCAGGCCGTCCAGATATTCAAACAGATCGGCCTTTTCAACATCCAGACCTTTGGCCCCACACAACGCCAGCGATTCCTCGTGCAGATCCACGCCGCGCGCCGGAATGCCCGCCGACCGCAGCACCTCGAGCATTTCACCGCGTCCGCATCCGAGATCGAGCACGGCGGATTGGCCGGCGAACCGTTCTGCATACAGCTGCTGCCGCTGTTTGACGGACTCCTCGGAGCCGCGGAAGCGGTCCGCAAAACGCAGCCAGTCGATCGCGGCGAGACCCGCGGACGGAGGCAGCGCGGAGGCGGTCCCGGCGGCTTGCGTCGCGGCGCGCGCGAACGAGAGCTTTTGCCGCACCACGCGCAGTTCGTTGTGGATTAAACCCTCGTACTCGGTTCGAACCTTGGCCAGTTCCACCCACAACCGCTTTTGCACGTCTTCCGAGTAGCGCCCGAGTTCGGCGTGAAAGTCGCTGTTTTGCGCATCCAGCTTCTCGCGATAGTTCTGATCCATCAGCGTTACTCGATGCTGGAACGCCGCTTGCAAATCGGAGAGGCCGCGCAGGAAATGAATCTCATTGCCGGACAGCTTGCGTTCCCAGGCTTCCCGCCAGATGTGCCAGTGCGCCCGGATATCCTTGAGCTCTTGCGTTTCGTCGCGCAGCTCACCCGCCGACTGATCCATGTGCCGCGTGATCTGGCCTACGCGGCCCGCCAGCTCATTGAACGTTCGGTTGTTCTCATTTAACGCCTCAATGGCGGATTGCACGCAAATGAGCACGGCTCGGTTGAACTCTATCTGCTCCCGTACGTGCCAGTCCAGCGCCCGCGCAACCTGGCGCTTGAAGAACTGGATGATGGAGTTCTTGAAGCCGGACGGCCGCGGATTTACGCTGCCGATAGCCGCCACTTTGGCTTCAGCGGCGTCTCGGGCGCGCAGCAGGGGAGTTAGATCCGTGAGCGGAATGTCGCCGAGTACCACGCCATCGGGATGCCGCGAGCGCACGCGCCGGCGGATCTCATCGATCACCGCCGCGAGCTGCTCCGCTTCTTGATTCACAATGCGATTGTACCTTGATGCCGCCCGCTTGAGCCCGCCGCGCGGCTCTGTTCGCTATTCTGAAAGTTGAGCGATCGAGAAGACCGGAAGAACGCCTCATACGGCAAGGAGCTGGCCGAGAAAGGCGGCTGGTATCACAGCTTCGAATGGCCCGACGGCAGCGCCACCGAAGGCGTCCAGAGAATGGAACACCAGCGCGACCGCTGGAAACGCTTCACCCTTCCCGAGGATCTCACCGGCAAACGCGTGCTCGATATCGGCGCCTGGGACGGCTGGTTCAGCTTCGAAGCCGAGCGCCGCGGCGCCTGTGTCACCGCGGTGGACTGCGTCGAAGTCCCGAATTTCCTGGAGGCGCATCGCCGCCTCAACTCCGCTGTGGATTACCGGATCATGGACGTCTACGATCTGCCTGGGGCCGGCCTGGGGAAGTTCGATTACGTCTTCTTTCTCGGCGTCCTGTATCACGTGAAGCACCCACTGTTGGCGCTGGAGATAGTCTGCGCGCTCACCGAAGAGACCGCCTTCGTCGACTCCTTCGTCACCGACGCCGAAACGTGGCGCGAGCATGTGGACGAGTTGCCCAGACTCGAATTTTACGAGACCGATGAGCTCGGCGGATTTCTCGATAACTGGTTTGGGCCGTCCGTGAGTTGCGTGCAGGCGATGTGCCGCGCAGCGGGATTCGCGCGCGTGGAGTTACTGCGGGCCTGGGAGAACCGGGCCACCACCGCGTGTCATCGCAAGTGGCCTCCCGCGAATGCAGCCGGTGCGGCACCCGAACTTCTGGGAGTGTGCCACGGCCGCAACTGGGGCATTAATTTCAATTCGCAGCGTGAGGAATACTTGAGCTGGAATTTTCGCTGGCCTGAAAAGGATCTTCGCCGGCAAGATGTGCAGCTCGAAGTGGGCGGCTACGGCGTACCGGCAATTTTTATGAAGAAGGATCCGGCCTTGGACTGGATCGCAAACTGCCGCCTGCCTCCCGGATTGGATGCGGGCTGGAAAAATGTGCGCGTAAGTATCGCGGGCGGGCTTCCAAGCAACGGGTTGCGCATCGCCGTGGATCTGCCTGTGCTCGCGAAGCGCGTGGTGATCGCGGGCGTCTCGGACGGCCTGGATTGGACCGCCGGCGAAGTGCACTTGGATACCGGCGGATTCCTGTGCTGCTGGATGGAAGGCTTGCCCGAGAATGCCGACCGCAACAACACGCGTGTCACCCTGGCAAGCCGGCGTCTCGATATCGAATTTCTCGGCAGCCTGGATGAACGGGGGTTGCGCCAGGCGAACACGCGCGTGCCTCAAGCCACCGCTGAGGGCGAGTATGAGCTTAAGGTCTCGTGCGCCGGCGCGCAGTCGGAAGGCGTTGCCGTTCGGATTTGTTCCAGCTTGCGGTAATTTTGCTGTAGACGCCGCCGCGCGGCGTGAACTCGCCTGTGACCGTGATTGAAACCGGTTGGCACGCCGTGACTATATCGGCGAGCGCCCGGTTCACCACGTTCTCCTGGAAAATTCCCAGGTTGCGGTACGCCAGCAGGTACATCTTCAGAGATTTCAGCTCCAGACAAGACTTGTCGGGAACATAGCGAATCGTGAGCGTGCCATGATCCGGCAATCCGGTCTTGGGGCACACCGATGTGAATTCGGGCGTCGAGATTTCAATCTCATATCCCGTGCGATATTGATTCGGCCACGTTTCAATTGAC
This sequence comes from Acidobacteriota bacterium, assembly GCA_030776455.1. Classification (GTDB taxonomy): domain Bacteria; phylum Acidobacteriota; class Terriglobia; order Bryobacterales; family Bryobacteraceae; genus JALYHQ01. Next base: position 46,864 of record JALYHQ010000099.1, read on the forward strand.
GGCAGTTTCGCGTCCACTCCCGCGGCGGCGTGCCGGTCTGTATACTGCCACTTCATTTCGTCTCCGGTTTCTCGGGCAGGCTGCGCGAGAGCAGATCCAGAAAAAGCCCAACATCGGTGACTACGCCCACCGCCTGCCCGGTGCCGCGGTCGCTCACCTTGGTGGCGACGGCCGGATTGATATCCACGCACACGATCTTCACCCAGCTCGGCAGCATGTTCCCGGTGGCGATGGAATGCAGCATGGATCCCAGACAAAGCACCACGCCCGCGCCCTTCAGGTGCTCGGCATACAGATCCTGCGCCTGATTCATATCCGTAACCGTGTCGGGCAGCGGCCCGTCGTCGCGCAGGCTACCTGCCAGGACGAACGGAACGCCGGCGCGGACGCATTCGTACATCACACCCGTGCGCAGACGTCCGGATTCCACCGCGCCGCGAATATCGCCGCAATGATAAATAGCGTTGATCGCGCGCATGTGGTTGCGATGGCCGTGCTCTTCCTGCCGGCCATCCGACTGGCGCACTCCCAGCGACGTTCCCAGCAGCGCGGCCTCAATATCGTGAACTCCCAGTGCGTTCCCGCTGAGCAAGGCATCTACCCAGCCGCGGCGAATCATGGCGGAAAGCGGCGCGACGCCGCCGGTATGCACCACCACGGGTCCTGCTACCGCGATAATCTTCTGACCATTTGCGCGCGCGTTTTCCAGCAGCGCGGCAGTCTGCCGGACCGCGGTCTCCACCTGCCGCTCCGACGAAATCCCGTTGCTCATGAAAGCGAACGCCAGCCGGTCGCGCTCCTTGGATTCCGGGATCACCCGAATGCCGCGCATGCCCGTCACTACTTGGTCGCCCGCGCGCGCATCGCGCAGACGTCGGCAGAACGCTTCGCCGTTCTCGATCACAACCAGCGCGTCCATGCGCTGATTCTTTACTTCCATCCACTGGTTCCCATGCCGCACCAGCGTGCGTTGATTGGTGGTGGAGTAAAAATCCTCCGGCGCGCACCGGTCTCGGTCCACGGTCTTCAATGCCGCGTCGCCGGCGTCCACCGGAGTGCAGCCCAGGCCCACCAGCTGCGATAGAAGCTGCTCCATGTTCTGGCTGTCGCCGGTTTCTATCTTCAGCCGCAGATAGGAACCATCGCTGTTGGTCTTGCCAATCCGAAACTCCTCCACTTCAAAATGCCCATGGTATTCCACAACGGCGTCGAAGATCTGCTCCATGATGTGCGAGTCGATGAGGTGACCCTGCGCTTCCACCACTTCGGTCAGGAGATTCATTAATTACCAGGATAGCGGGACGGCTACTGCAAGGGATACTCAACGCGAAGCCCGGGAAACCGCGAAAAGTCGCGGTCATTGGTGCAGAGCGTCGCGCCGTTTTCAATCGCCAGCGCGGCGAGGTGCGTTTTGAAACGCGTTGAGGGTAATCACCGGTGCCAGGGGCCTTCCACCTTTTCGATGAGAGCGCTAATTTTGTCGAGGTTCACACCAGGGAAGGCTTCTAACTGGAAAACGGGAAGCTTCACTCGCTTGAGGGGCTTGCGCGCCGCCTGGGCCATGAGACCAGTCCTGAGCGCTTCGTTTACAGTGTCCTTGAAGGATTTCCCGGTTTCACGCATGCGACGGTCGAGCTGAACCCGTACATCATCGTCAATGGTCACAGTGATGCGCATATCGCGATGCTACCGCACGGCCAGCCACGCCAGGAACAAGCCGTCCGGCGCGACGTCTTCCCAGTACGAAATGGGCCGGCTCTCCACGTGTTGACAATGCTTCCGCAGCTTGCGCTCCAGCTCTTTGCGGCCGAACCACTTCTCCCATGCCGGCGTCTCCAGGCGGCCCCACTGTTCCGCGTTTTTGTCGATCACCACGATCCGCCCGCCGGGCTTTACCACCCGGCAGATCTCGCCGATCGCGGCGTCGATATCGATGGCATGCTCCAGTGACTCGGTGGCATAAGCGCAATCGAACGAAGCCGAGTTGAACGGAAGCGCGATCATGGACGCAGCCAGCGCGGGTATGCTCGCCGGCACGGCGCGCAGCATCGCCTCGGCGAGATCCAGCCCGCGGATCTTGGCAGCGGGGTAGCGATCCTTAAGCACTCTGGCGAATCGCCCCTTGCCGCAACCTACATCCAGAACCAGCTTGCCGCTGAGATCGCCGAAATGATCCAGAATCAGCTGGACATGGTAAATTCGCGGATCGATAGTGGAAGGGTAGTGTTCCTCATCGGCGGCGGCCTGGTTGAAGAATTGGATCACGTCGCGCGGCGAAGCCGCCGGCGGCCGCAGCAGTTTTTTCAGAAACTCCATCAGGCGCGCATCAGGAAGATGGGCAGCCCCGCCTTGTTTTCGTAATTCGGGCGGTAGCGTTCGGTGTTATACATGGTGGCGACGTCCACTTTGCGCGGGCCCAGCTTGGGATCCGCAATCGGAGCCATCCGGTAACAACCGTTCACCAGCGCGGACATCACTCCGCTCTCATTGCTCAACACGGCGTCCACGGCCATGGTGCCGAACGTATTGGCAATCAGCTTGTCTACGAAATCGGGATCGCCGCTGCGCAGGTCATAAGTGAGGTCGCTCACGATGGTCTCTTCGCCCGTACGATGCTTGATCTCCTCGCTCAGCGCCTCCGCGACGTTCTCCTTCTTGCGGTGCCCGTAGGCGTCGGCATCGCCGTACAAGCGCGCATGGAAACCTTCCCACTGCGCGCCCTCGGAGAGAATCACCAGGCAGTAATTACTGGGGTTCTTGTGCTTGTCGGTAACCAAAAGGTCGACCAGCTTCTCCAGGTTAACCTCATACTCGGGAATGCAGCAGCGGATGGACGCGACGTAGGCCGTATACAGCGCGGTGTAGCCCGCGTCGCGGCCGAAGACGCGAAAAATGCCGATGCGCTCATGCGAGCCCACCGTGGTGCGCTGGCGGTTGATGGCGTCCGTGGCGCGCGTGATGGCCGTTGAGAATCCGATGCAGTACTCGGTATTGCGGACATCGTTGTCCATGGTCTTGGGGACCGCCACCACCTTGATGCCCAGTTCGTGCAGTCTCGCCGCGTAGCTGAGCGTGTCGTCGCCGCCGATCGCAATCACGTAATCGAGTCCCAGGGTTTCGATATTCTCCAGTACCTTGGCGCTTATGTCGTAAGTAACGGCGCCGTTGACATTCTGCGCCTCGGGAAAGGAACGATTCTTCAGAAATTCGGGTATCGCTTTCATCTTGGCCGGATTGGTCCGGCTGCTGTGCAGCACGGTGCCTCCAAAACGGTCAATAGTGCGCGTGTTCTCCCGCGTGAGCGGCAGAATGTAGCGGGTGCGGCTGTTGGAATCGTCCAGATCGACGCTCGTCAGGCCTTCCCATCCGCGCCGGATGCCGATCACCTCGCAGTCGTTCTCCGTGCTGCGATACGTGACTTCCTTAATCACCGAATTCAAACCGGGAACGTCGCCGCCGCCGGTCAGGATACCAATGCGCTTGCTTGCCATGATTGCGAACCTCTATTTTACTCTGGCGAGTAGCGCTCCAGCGGAAACGACGCGCGCACGATGCCGCGAGCCTCCTCCAAATCGGCGATCGCGCCGGCCCCAATCGCCTGCACCAGCACGTTCCCGGCGGCGGTGGCTTCCACCGGTCCGGCGACAACGGTGCGGCCTGTGGCGTTGGCGGTGAGCTGATTCAGCAGACGATTGCGCGAACCGCCGCCGACAATATGAATGGTCTCGATGCGCCGGCCGAGCAGCGCTTCCAGGCTGTCCAAAACATTGCGATAAGCCAGCGCGAGGCTCTCGAGAATCGCGCGCGTGATCGCCGCCGGACCTTCAGGGACCGGCTGTCTCGCCTCGCGGCACCACGCGGCGATGCGGTCGGGCATGCGCCCAGGCTCGGCGAATGCATCGGGATCGAGAATCACTCCGGGTGATTTCACGCTGGCCGCCAGCGACGTCAACTGCTCGTATGAATACTCGGTTCCAGCCAGCGACCAGGCGCGGCGGCACTCTTGCAGCAACCAGAGTCCCGCGATGTTTTTCAGCAAACGGATGCGGCCGCCCGCGCCGGTTTCGTTGGTGAAATTCAGCACCAGCGAACGGTCATTGATCAGCGGTTCGGGAATCTCGACGCCCATGAGCGACCAGGTGCCGGAGCTGATGTAGCACCAATCACCGTGCTCGGCCGGGACCGCCGCCACCGCCGCCGCCGTATCGTGACATGCCGTGGCGTATACCGGAGTCTGCGGCGAGAGGCCGCACGATTCGGCGATCTCCGGGAGCAGCGCGCCCAGGCGTTCGCCCGGCTCGGCGATCTCGGGCAGCAGCGTCGCATCCAGATCGAAACGCCGTAGCAGGCCGGCCGCCCAATTCTTCGTGAACGGATCGTAAAACTGCGATGTGCTGGCGATGCTACGCTCGGCGCGGGCGACGCCGGTTAGCCAGTAATTGAACAGATCCGGCATGAAAAGCATTCGCCGGGCGATCCGCAGCGCGGGCGCGCCGGCCAGCTTCATGGCGTACCACTGGTACAGCGTATTGAGCTGCATGAACTGGATCCCGGTGTCCGCGAAAATCTGCTCGCGCGGGACCACGGCAAAAGCGCGGTCAAGCATCCCGTTCGTGCGCGCATCGCGGTAATGGCGTGGATTATCGGCCAGCGCTCCATCGGCATCCAGCAGCGCAAAGTCGACGCCCCAGGTGTCGACGCCGATGCCGTCCAGCGCGATGCCTCCGCACATGCTCAGCGCACGCCGGATCTCGTGAAACAGCCGCAGCGTGTCCCAATAGAGTCCCGTGGACAGGCGGACCGGCTCATTGGGCCAGCGATGTATCTCCTCGAGAGCGATCCGCCCGCCATCGAATGTGCCCAGCATGGCGCGTCCGCTCTCCGCACCCAGATCGATCGCCAGAAACCGTTTCATCCGCTAGCGGTAAGTATAATTGCGGCGCTCCTACTCCACGATCTTGGCCGACAGCACCAGAATCAGCGCGCCGTCCGATCCGTCCACCAGGCTGGACTTGCCCACCACCACCTTTTGACCTTCACGCACGTCCAGGTCGGTCCGGATGGAACTCTCCGAGTAGCTGATTCCCCCGGAGCTCGCATGGGGAACTTTGAGTCTGAGATGGACGTCGTCCAGCCGCACTGTGCGGTTCTTTTCGCCGCCGGAGATGGCCGAACTCTTGAAGCTGAACAGGTACGTGGTCTGTGCTCCGCCTGGCAGGTTGGGCGCCAGCGGGGACAGAAAACCATCGGAGTTGGCGTCGTGCCCCTCACGAGCGCGGAGAATTAGACTGTCCAGCAACCGGTAGGTGCGATAGGAAAAGACGCCTTTCAGCTGTTTCATTACCGGATCGAGGTCGGGTGGCAGCGAACCGGACCCGTCGGGCTGCGCCGATGCCACCAGCATGTAAACGGTCAGCTCGATATCGGGGACGGGGGTGTCGAGTTTCTTGATCATTTCCTCGATTTCGGCCACCACTTCCTTGCTCCCGATGATGGTAAGCACGCGGTTGGAGGAGCCGGCGTTCACACGCGCGCTGAACCCATCCAGCAGCGGGCGGATCTGGTGAGCATCGGCATACTTGAGCTCGATCAACTTGCGGATGGGCTCGTCGGCGCGGCCGGGAAGGGCCAGTGCGGCGGCGGCCAGGACGGTCAGCAACAGTTTCTTCACAGGGAATCTCCTTTTTTGTCTACCAGCCAGATGATGACGATGTCGGGATCGTCGGTGAGCATTTTGATGACGATGGGTCCCGCGGAACGTGCGAGCGTTGGCGCGGGCCGCCTTCGATGTGGGTGCGGCGCCGTTCGCGACGACAGGGTGAGCCGGGGCGCCGGGGGCGCGGCGATTACGATTGTCAGATTTTCAGGCGAACTCGGCCGGAGGAGCAATCCGAATGCGAGCGCGGCGAGGCAGGCCGCGGCGGCGGCCCAACCCAGGAACACTTTGCGACGCCGTCGAGCACCGAGCTGGCCCAGCACGCGACCTGGCACCACGCCCAGGGCAGCCGAGGGGAGCGTTAGCGAAGCGAGGGCGGCGCGATCCAGCTCGATTTCGCGAGCGAATGCGCGGCAATGTTCGCAGCCGTCGAGATGCGCCGCAAGCTCCGGGCGGCCGGACTCGCCTGCGATTTCCAGTTCCCATTCAAGACAAGTCATGGTTTGCTCCTGAGGACGAACTTGCGCAACTTGGCCCGCGCCAGGCAGATCTGGCTGCGCACGGTGGTTTCCGAAGACCCTAGAATCTCGGCCACCTCGCGCGTGTCGAGCCCTTCAATATCGCGCAGCACCAACGCAGCTCGCTCTTTTTCGGGCAGTGTGGCCAGGCCGCGCTCCAGGATCACTTTGCGCTCCTGAACCAGCCAGGTGATTTCCGGATCCAGAGCGGCCGAGGCTTCGCCGCCGGTGAGATTCTCGCCGGCGAAATTTCGGTTGCGCCGGCGATGGTCATAACAGAGGTTCACGGTAACCCGATACAGCCAGGGCCGCACCTCGCGAACATCGTGCAGCCGTTTCAGATTCGAGAACAGCCGCAAAAAGACTTCCTGGGCGGCGTCTTGTGCGTCTTCCAGGCGGCCCAGCAGCCGCCACGCCGTATTGAGCACCTGCTTCTCATGCATGCGGACGATTTCCTCGAACGCGGCAAGCTCGCCGGCCACCGCACGCTCCAGCAACCCGGCGGCTTCCAGCCGGCGGTCCGCTGGAATCAACATGATCTCCGTGGCATGCACTCATAAGGAATAACTGCGGCGCGTGCGAATTCGTTGAGACAAATCTTTGTGCTATGATCCCGTCAAAGTGGTTCAATTTCACCGGATTGCCCGCGGACTGGCAATGGTTTTCGATCTGGACGGGGTAGTGATCGATTCGATGCCGCTGCACACCGAGGCTTGGATGTCATACCTGACGAGTCTGGGGCTGCGTCCCGGCGCGGATCTGGTGGAGCGCATGCACGGGCGGCGCAATGACGACATCGTGAACGGCTTCATCGCGCCGGACCTCGATCCGGGCGTAGTATTCGAGCACGGGGCGGCCAAGGAACGGCTCTTTCGCGAGATGATGGGCCCGGAACTGGAGCGCCATCTGGTGCCGGGCATCCGCGAGTTGCTGGGCGGATTGAACGGAACCCCCGCCGGCCTTGCTTCGAACGCGGAGCCGGCCAATATCGACTTAATTCTGGATGGCGCGAAATTACGCCACAGGTTTCAGGCGGTGGTGAGCGGCGAGCAAGTGGAGCGGCCCAAACCGCATCCGGATATTTATCTGCGCGCAGCGGAACTGCTGGGAGTCAGTCCCGGGAACTGCATCGTGTTTGAGGATTCGCCGGTGGGAGTTTCCGCTGGCCTTGCCGCCGGCGCGCGCGTGGTGGGCGTGGAAACGCATCCCGGAGAACTGCCGGGAGTTTCGCTGCGCATACGAGATTTTTTGGATCCTGCTCTGGGTCCCTGGCTGGAGGAACAGCGGGCGTGCTAGAGGGCGCATCCAGCTGGGTGATTCCGCCGGCGATTCTGGTGTCGGCACTGGTTTTTGCCGCCGCTGTGCTAGGGATCTGGTGGGCGCGTGAGCGCCGCATGGCGGCACAGCGCAAGCGCATCAAAGTGCTCAACACGCTGGCCGAAGAAGTCTTTACATCCGCCAACCCAACCGACATGCTGCGCAAGCTGATGACGGCGCTCCCGAAGGTCACGGGCGCTAGCAGAATCGGATTGTATCTTTACAACCGGGGCACGCGCGCTTTGGAAGGAGTGCACACGGGAACGGCGCTGAGCGGTCCGCTCATGGGCGCGGTGTCGGGCTGCTTCGCGGACAAAGCACTGGTCGCGATTCCAGATACACGCCGCAGCACGCTGTTCCAGCCGGAAGAGCGCAAGGAACTTCCGAAATCGCTGATGTTCGTACCGATGCCCGCCCAGGGTGAAACGCTGGGAGTGCTGTCACTGGAGTATCTCAGCGACGCGCATTTCTTCACGCACGAAGAACAGGCCGCTATGCAGCACCTGGCGAACCAGATGGGCACGGCGTTGAAACTGCAGGACCAGCAATCGGTTCGCGAGCAGTTGTTCCGGAGCGAAAAACTGGCGGCGGCGGGGCAGTTGATTTCGGGCGTGGCGAACGAGCTGCGATCGCCGCTGGAAGCCATCGTCAATCTCGCGGCGGGCCGGGCGGATCTGAACGCGATTGCGCTGGAGGCGCGGCGGGCTTCGGACATCGTCGGGCGGCTGGTTTCCTTCGCACGGGCGGAGCAATCGGAAGCCTCGGCGGTGGACTTGAACGCGGTGCTGCAGGGATTGGGGCGGTTCCGCGAGCCGGAATGGAAAGGGAAAGGCATCCAAGCGCGGCTGGACATTGCTCCGCATCCGGTGGTGGTGCTGGGGTCGCGCACGCAACTGGAGCAGGTATTTCTGAACCTGCTGCTGGAGGCCGAGCAATTCGCGCTGGAGTCGCACGAGAAGACGCTGGCGGTGACCAGCAGTGTGCTGGCGAAACGCGCGCTAGTGGAGATCTCTTATCCGGTGCGTGCGGGAGAAACGAAGGCGGGGAACGCGCCGGAAGGCGAGACGACGCCGGGAGCGCTGAGTCTGGGCGTGTGTGAAGGGCTGATCCAGAGCCACGGCGGCGAGATCCGGCTGGTGCGTCCTTCGTCGCATGAAGGCCGGTTCGAAGTGGATCTGCCGGCGGTGGAAACACGCGCGGACGAACCGATTCCGTCGGTGGAAACGCGTATGCGGGCGCGCGAGCTGACGGTGCTGGTGGTGGAACCGGACGCGCGTATACAAAAGGAGCTGACCGCCCTGCTGGCGGGGCGCGGCGATCGCGTAGTGCCGGTGTCGAGCGCCGAGGAAGGCGCGGATCTGGCGGCGCGCATCCGGTTCGACATGACGCTGTGCGCGGTCCGGCTGCCGGGTTTGAATTGGGTGGAGTTTTTCGAAAGGGTCCGGCACCAGGTGGGCAGCTTCGTGCTGCTGACCGAGGGTTATGACGCCGATTTGGCGCGCGCGTTCCAAGGGGGCGAGGGGTACGTGCTGAGCAAACCGGTGGACGCGGGCGAACTGCTGCGCATCTGCGAAACCGTGGGAGAGCGCGCGGCGGTGTGAGAGTGAGTAGAATAGCGGACAAGATGACTGCGAGAACTCTGTTGCTGGCGGCGCTGCTTTCGGCCTGCCCGGCGGCGCCCGCGGCCGATTATGCGGGTCCGCGGCCTCCCAAGCCCGACGTTCCGTTTCTGCTGCATGCCGACCGGCTGGTGGAAACCGAGAAAAACGAAGCCAAGGAAGTGAAGGCCAAGAACGACACGGCGTACGTGGTGAACGGCGCGGCGTCACCCGCGCGCACCCCTCTGCCCGAGCCGGTTTTCGTGCTGCTGACCAAGGATTTCGTGGCGGAAAAGATCGAGCTGTATCGTATGCAAGTTCGCAATGGGAATCGCGAAGTGGTGCTGGGGCCCAAGCGGAAGCGCACGGAGGACCGTCCTATTCATATGCTGGTGACGCGACTGGCCGAGCGCCTCTACAAGCTGGAAGTGGACGAGCCGCTGGAAGACGGCGAATACTGCCTGACGCCGGAGGGGGCGAATGCGGTGTTTTGCTTTGAGATTTATTGAAGGACAGGGCATGGCCCTGTGCTACGGGGCCAACGGACACACTTCGACTTGCAGGTTCCACTGCTTTCAGAGCCGCGCCCGAAGGAAGCGCAACGACAGCCACTTTGTTTTCGCCGTCCGCTTCACATACGCTTGCTGACGCGCGCGGCTCAGAACTGCGTTCGTAAAAAGGGCGCCCCTGTCGACGAATTTGAAGCCCGTTCGACTGGCTACCACTGAAGCCTCAGTGGCCACGGTCTATCGAATTACCCTCCCTCAGGGGAGCCTAGGTGCTCCTGAGCGACGCGGTGGCTTGGTTCCGATAGTCGATTAACCAAACTCTTAATTCCATTTTACAGGAGGGGTGCAAGGAAAGAGGGTGGGGGATTTTGGGGGGGTGGGTGTAAGTGGTTGAGGGGCGGGAGGAAAGAAGTTTCTTGGGGGGTGTGTGACTGGTTTTGCGGGGTGGCGGAAAAACAACGCCAGGAGGAGGCTGCCGCCCTGAAGTTTGAACTGTCAAGAGATCTTTGACAGTTGCGTCCCGCCGTAACTCCTCGCTGGCAGATTCGCAAAACCGAAGCCAAGCCGGCTCCGGCATGGCTAAAACAGACGATTGTGTTAGGCTCGGCATGGAAGGTGCAGGAGGGGAAGTGCATGCCGATGGAGAGACGCCTCAGCGATATTGCGACGGGCAAGCTCTGTCTAAACGTCGTATTCCGGAAATCCGAGATCGACGGGGGCCACATTGCCGAATGCCTGGAGTTGCCCGGTTGTATGTCCCAAGGCGAGACGGAAGACGAGGCCAAGGAAAATATTGTCGATGCGATTGAGTCGTGTTTAGCGGTTCTGCTCCAGGACTGCATTCAAGCGAACATCGGCGAGCAACTCACCGACTTGGGGTCCGTCGAGAATGTTTTTGACCCAAGGATCTCGGAAGTAATGGCCTAGTCTGGGATGTCGCTCTCGGATCTGCCACTGGCGAGCGGCTTAGATCACGCGAGGGTTTTTAGAAAGTGCTTCCAATGGGTAATTCGGAGCAAGGGCAACCACATCGTCCTCACGCATCCCGGCTTCCCCGGCGTGACGCTATCGATTCCAAATCATAGAGAAGTCAAGAGGCCGCTGCTGCATTCACAAGTTGTGAAGGCGGGCAGACGGATGAACGTCTTCGGAGACGGGTACCGATAATGCGGATTAGCGACGCCTAACTCTTCATCGAAGAAGAGGATGCTGCGGATTGCGCCGAGACTTGGCGCAGAATGCGGAGGAAAGCCGCACATGACATCGGGCCGAACGCTGAGGAACGGAGCGATGGAAGCCGCTCTGCAATGTGCCGAATACTATACTTAGTTGGGTTGCATCAGGAGCATGGACGTGTCATCCAACAATCAAGATCCCGAACACATTTCTATCCTTACTGGCAGTGAGCTTGGTGTTGACCCCGAAAGCCTTTGGCAGTTAGCCGACAAGCTTCGTGGGTCCATCGACGCAGCCGAATACAAGCACGTCGTGCTTGGCCTGATCTTCCTGAAGTACATCTCTGACGCATTCGAGGCACGCCGCCAGAAGTTAGCAGCGGAGCTCAAGGCAGACGGCATTGTGGGAAAGGAATCCGAGACTCTGCTCGAAAGCCGCGACGAATACACCGCAGAGAATATCTTTTGGGTGCCGCCGGAGGCCCGCTGGGGCAACATTCAGAATCAAGCCAAGCAGCCGAACATTGCCAAGCTCATCGACGATGCGATGTATGCCATCGAGCGCGACAATCCCAAGCTCAAGGGCAAGCTACCGCGTGACTACGCTCGCCGGGGCATCGCCACCGAGCGAATGGGCGGCCTAATCGACATGATCGGCTCCATTGCCATTGGCACCGACCGGGCTCGCGCCAAGGACGTGTTGGGCCAAGTGTACGAGTATTTCCTAGGAAAGTTCGCGGCCGCCGAGGGCAAGTTGGGGGGCGAGTTTTTCACGCCGCGGTCCGTCGTCCGATTGCTGGTCGAGATGATCGAGCCGTATGAAGGGCGTGTGTTTGACCCCTGTTGCGGTTCGGGTGGCATGTTCGTGCAATCTGAGCGGTTCGTTGAGGTGCATGGCGGCTCGAAGCGTGACATCTCGATATTCGGGCAAGAATCTAACCCGACTACTTGGCGGTTGGCGCACATGAACCTCGCAATTCGGGGCATCGAGGCGAATCTGGGAGAGCAACCCGCCGACAGCTTTGTCCGCGACCTGCACCCGGACCTGAGGGCTGACTACATCCTTGCGAACCCGCCGTTTAATGTCTCCGACTGGTCCGGCCCGATCCTGCGCGATGACGTGCGCTGGAAATTCGGTATCCCGCCAGTGGGCAACGCCAACTACGCCTGGATTCAGCATTTCATCCACCACCTCTCTCCGCCTAACGGTCGCGGCGGCGGTATCGCTGGCTTCGTCATGGCCAACGGATCGTTATCCTCCAACACCAGCGGCGAAGGCGAGATCCGCAAGAACATTATCGAAGCCGACTTAGTCGACTGTATAGTCGCCATGCCAACTCAGCTTTTCCTTACCACTGGTATTCCCGTCTGCCTCTGGTTCATCAACCGCGACAAGACAGGCAAAAGGATCAAGCAAGGCGGGCGCGACCGACGAGCCCAGGCGCTGTTCATCGATGCCCGCAGGTTTGGCGAGATGGAGACGCGCACCCTTCGCGTGCTCAGCGGTCGCGAGGAATACCCGCTTCCCGACGACACCGACATCGGCCGGATCGTCCGCGCATACCACGCGTGGCGCGGCGAAGCCGACGCCGGCGACTACGAGGACGTACCGGGCTTCTGTAAGTCCGTTACTCTGGACGACATCAAGAAGCGCGGCTACGTCCTGACCCCCGGACGCTACGTCGGTGCTGTCGAAGTCGAGCAAGACGGCGAGCCGTTCGACGAGAAGATGCAGCGATTGACGGCTGAATTGTTGGAGCGCTTCGCCGAGGGGGAGCAACTCGAAGCGCGCATAAAGACGAATCTTGTGGGACTCGGCTATGGCGGGTAAGTGGGTCGAGCTGCCACTCGGCGAAGTCGTGAACCTAAAACGTGGCTACGACTTGCCCGCGCAGGATCGGCAACCTGGGCCACACCCCGTGGTGTCTTCATCAGGTATCACTGGTCATCACATCGAGTCCAAGGTTAAGGGCCCCGGTGTAGTGACTGGCCGCTACGGCACGCTTGGAGAAGTTCATTACGTCGTCGAAGACTTCTGGCCACTCAACACAACCTTATACGTCCAAGACTTCAAAGGAAATTACCCGAGGTTCATCTCATATCTTCTTCAAGGTCTGGACTTCCAGGCGTATAGCGATAAAAGCAGCGTTCCTGGCCTCAATCGCAATCATCTGCACGCAGAACCCGTGCGCTTGCCACTTGACATTGAGGAGCAGCGTGCGATCGCCATCATATTAGGATCGCTCGACGACAAGATCGAGCTGAACCAACAGACGATCAAATCGCTGTACGCGACAGCTCGCGCAATCTTCAAAGCGTGGTTCATCGACTTTGAACCCGTCAAGGCTAAGGCTGCCGGAGCGACCAGCTTCCGAGGCATCCCACCCAAGGTTTTCGAGCAATTGCCGGACGAGCTCACCGAGAGCGAACTCGGCCCGATTCCTAAGGGATGGGAGATCACTGCCATAGCGGACATCGCGGGGTATGTTAATGGCAAAGCGTTCACGCAGCACGCCAATGGCCGAGGGCGCATGATAATCCGTATAGCCGAACTCAACTCCGGTTCCGGCATCGCAACCGCTTACTCGGATGTTGACACAGAGCCCCAGTACACTGCTTTTCCCGACGACATCCTGTTCGCTTGGTCCGGCTCGCTTGGAGTGTATCGTTGGCATCGCGACGAAGCAATCATTAACCAGCACATTTTCAAAGTTATTCCGACGGAACGGCCCAAGTGGTACGTATACCACCGTCTGGTCGAGGCGATGCCGTTCTTTCAGGCGGTCGCTGCGACCAAAGCAACCACCATGGGCCACATCAAGCGCGGCCATCTATCCGAGGCGGTGTTTATCGAGTCGCCGAAATGGTTAATCGAAGCGGCAGACAATCTGATCCGGCCACTCTTCGACCTTATCCACAGCAACGAACGGGAGTCGTTCAACTTGGCGGCTATCCGTGACACGCTGTTGCCTCGTCTGATCAGCGGCGAGTTGCGGGCATCCGGAGGAATGCGTGTCTGACGAAAATCCCAAAGCGAATGCCGGCGCAGAAGAATCTAGGAGGGAAACGGCGGCGGTACCGGCATTCCCCTTGACTTCAATCAAGATCGCGCTTCAGGAGGCGCCGCAGGCACAGCGCATCGCGCAACTCGTTGAGACGGTGGAGCATCTTCCTAGCTCTAGCCCGGAGCTAGTCTTTGACCTCTGCCGTGCTCTGATTGAGTCCGTATGCAAGACCATCCTGGCTGACCTGGGGGAACCACTACCTCCAAAACCCAACGCCGAGAAAATGGTTGCCCTCCTGCTAAAGCGTCTGCATCTGTTCCTCGATCCGAAATCGGTTGAAGCCGAGTCCAAGCATGCCGTGGGCGACACGGTCGAAGGAATCAACAAGTTCGTGAACGGAATTGGGTACTATCGAAGGCTGTTTGGACCTGGTTCCCATGGTCGTGACGCCTACGGGGACACACTGGACCTATCTCATGCCCGACTTGTCGTTGGGGTCACCGACGCGCTTGTGGCCTTCCTATTCGAAACCCATCGCCGGATGCACGGCGAGGAAGAGTGGCAACGAGCGGTCTTCGGCGACCATCCCGATTTCGACCGGTATCTTGATGATGAGCATGATCCTAGTCCCATCGCGATATTCGACGATTGGTATCACCCTAGCCGAGTGCTCTTCTCTGTCAACAGGACGGTTTACCTCAAGCGCCTGAACGACTGGCGCAAACTCCTGGCCTCTGGCGAGATTGAGCCGGAGATAGAGGGATGAGCCGCGTGAATGAGAACGCTGTGGAGCAGGCCGCGCTGGCTTGGTTTGAAACGATGGGGTATGGCACAGCCCGAGGCGCGGACATCTCGCCTGGGGCAGCGATTCCGCTACGTGTGAACCACGAGGATGTCGTGTTCGAATCACGTCTGAAACCAGCGCTGCGAAAGATCAACGACCATCTACCCGAGGAGGCGATCGAGCAGGCAGTGCGACTCGTCACCCGTCCACCTGAGCCGACGCTGGTGCAGAACAACCGCTGGTTTCACGGACTGCTCACAGATGGCATCGACGTGGAGTATCGCACGATTGAGGGCGAAACACGCGGCGATAAGGCATGGCTCGTCGATTTCGCCAAGCCGACGCGCAATGACCTGCTGGTTGTGAATCAATTCACGGTGAAGTTTGGCAATAGCGCCCGGCGAGCAGATCTCGTGGTCTTCCTCAACGGCCTACCCATTGCGATCATCGAGCTTAAGGACCCGACTGATGAACAGGCTGATGTGTGGAAAGCATACCGTCAACTCCAGGACTACAAACAGCACGTACCGCCCCTATTTCACTACAACGAGATCCTAGCGGTCAGCGATGGCGATTCAACACGCGTAGGTTCGCTGACGGCGGGGTCCGACAGATTCTCGCCGTGGCGGTCCATCGACGACTGGCGCAAACCGGGGCGGCCACACCTTGAAGTGTTGATTAAGAGCCTGTTCGAACCTACACGACTGTTGGATTACCTCAGGCACTGCGTGACCTTCGAGGAGGACGACCGGACCGGCGAGATCATCAAGAAAGTTGCGGGTTATCATCAGTTCCGGGGTGTCCGCAATGCGCGCGCGAGTGTCAAGGCAGCGCTGAAGCCAACTGCAGGAAACGGAGATGGTCGCGGTGGCGTGATCTGGCATACGCAAGGATCCGGCAAGAGTCTGACGATGCTCATGTTGGCCGGGGCCCTGATCGGTGACCCTGATCTGGAGAATCCAACCATTGTCGTGGTGACCGACCGCAACGACCTGGATAACCAACTCTTCGGTACCTTCGCCTCGGGTCGCGCGTTGTTGCGCCAGCAACCTGAACAGGCCGAGAGCCGGGCGGACTTGCTCCAAAAGCTCAATCGGGCCTCCGGTGGTGTCGTGTTTACGACGATTCAGAAGTTTGAGGAGAGAGGGATTCCGGTCAGTGATCGGTCCAACATCGTAGTCCTGGCCGACGAAGCTCACCGTAGCCAATACGGCTTCATCGACGGCGGCGCCCGTTGGATGCGGGAAGCGATAAAGAATGCGACCTTCGTCGGCTTCACGGGCACGCCGCTGGAGCGCGACGACCACAGCACACGGGCGATATTCGGCGAATACGCGGACGTTTACGACATCCGTCAGGCTATCGACGACAACGCCACTGTTCCAATCTATTACGAGATGCGGCTCTTGAAATTGCTGCCAGACGAGCAGGGCATCATCGAAGCGGAGAGGCAGCTCGGCGCTGCTGCGTTTGCTGACAAGGAAGGTCGCGCCATTCCTTCCGACATCGAGGCACCGCTGGCTGACTTGGTCGGGGCACGGGAACGGTTGAAGCTTCTGGCGCAGGAAATTGCTAGGCATTTCGAGAAGCGCCGTGAGGCCATTGAGGGTAAGGCGATGGTGGTCTGTATGAGCCGCAACATTTGCATGGATCTGTACGATGAGATCGTGGCGTTGCACCCGGACTGGCATTCGAAAGACGATGCTACTGGCTTCGTTAAGGTTGTGATGACGGGGTCTGCATCCGAGGGTGACCGTGTCGCATTCCATGCCCGAACCAAGGCACGGCGAGGGGCGTTGGCAGGTCGATTCAAGGACCCGGAGGATAATCTGCGCCTGGTGATTGTCTGTGACATGTGGTTGACGGGGTTTGATTGCCCACCCATGCACACGATGTATTTGGACAAGCCGCTCGCCGGACACAACTTGATGCAGGCGATTGCGCGAGTGAATCGCGTGTTCGGCGAGAAGCCGGGTGGCGTAGTAGTGGACTCCCTAGGCATCGCGGACCAATTGCGAGACGCGGTGCAAACGTACATACAAGCCGGCGGCGAGGGCACTCCTGTTAAGCAAATCCAGGACGAGGCCGTGCCCCTCATGGAGCAGCAATACGAGGCGCTGCGAGACTTCTTCAATAGCTTTAACTACAGCGGATTTGCGGGGGGCGACGAGACCGCACAGTTGGGCGCTGTGATCGCTGGCGCGGACTTCGTCTTCGAGCAGAACGACGGCAAGAGACGCTTCATGACAATGGTGGCCGGGCTGTCAAAGGCATTCGGACTGTCGGCGCCGCGAGAGGAAACTGAGGCCATCCGAGACCATCTCGCCTACTTCCAGGCTGTTCGGGCGGCGATCCGCAAACGGCTCGCAGACGATGGTCCACCTCCACCTCCAGATTCGCGGGCGGCCGTACGCCAAATGATCTCGGGAGCGATTGTGTCTGCTGGCGTGATCGACCTGTTCCAGGCGGCCGGTCTTCCCGAGCCAAACGTGGGAATCCTCTCCGAGGACTTTTTGGATCGACTGGCGGCGCTGCCGCACAAGAATCTGGCGCTGGAAACACTACGGAAGCTGCTCAATGACCAAATCCGTAGTAGCGAACGGGTGAACATTGTGCAGTCACGCTCGTTCCGCGAGTCGCTGGAAGCGACACTAACGCGATATACTAACCGCGCCATCACCACAGCGCAGGTGATCGAGGAGTTGATCGGCCTTGCGCGCGCGATGCGGGAGGCGGTTCATCGCGGCGAAGAATCGGGATTGACGGAGGGCGAGGTAGCGTTCTACGACGCTCTCGCTGATAATGCCTCGGCTCGCGAGGTCCTGCAAGACGACACGCTCAAATTAATCGCACGCGAGCTTGCTGAGCGAATCAAAGCCAAGGCGTCACTTGATTGGACGCAACGTGAGACCGTTCGGGCGGATATGCGTCGGACGATCCGGCGTCTCTTGACGAAATATGGCTATCCCCCGGATGCCCAGGAAGAGGCCACTCAGTTGGTCATTCGCCAAGCCGAGTTGATGGCAGAGGGTATCGTCGAGAGTTGACGCGATTGAGGCGTAAGACATGAACGACAGTAAGCCTGAGCCGGAGAGACGGCAATCAGGTCTGTTTGAGACCGAAGCAGCTCGATCCTTGCTTGATCAGTTGCTAACGGACTCGCGCCTTTACACGCGGAGCAAGGACTACAAGGATCTGCTCGACTTCGTAGTTAAGCTGCGCAACTTCGCACCATTCAACGCCATGCTTCTGCAAGTTCAGAAGCCGGGACTTAGCTATGCAGCTTCGGCGCACGACTGGCGCTACCGCTTTGGCCGGGAGACCAAAGAGGGCGCTCGTCCGCTCCTGATTCTATGGCCGTTCGGTCCCGTTGCGTTTGTTTATGATGTGCTGGACACTGAAGGCCAAGCCCTTCCTACAGACGTAGCGTCCTTCTTTGCTCACGGACCTATTGGTGAGCAACGGTTGTCCTCCTTTATGCCGCGCCTGGGCAATAAGGGGATTGAGTGGTGTTGGGTGGACGCAGGCGATAAACTCGCGGGTTCGATCCGGGTTATCAAACGTGCCACGACGGACAAGGAGGGAACTCAGTATCGGTTGCACATCAATCGGAACCACGATGCTGCCGTGCAGTTCACGACTCTGGCGCATGAATTGGGCCACCTGTTCCTCGGACACTTAGGCTCGGACAAGATGCTTAACGTCCCTGGACGGGCTTCGATGGATGATGGCCAGCGAGAACTCGAAGCCGAGTCCGTCGCATATCTCGTCACCGCGCGCAATGGAGTAACCTCAAAGTCCGAGAAGTACCTGGCCAACTACGTCGAGGAGAACACTACGGTCGATAACATTGACGTTTACCAAGTGATGCGAGCGGCTGGGCAAGTGGAAGTCCTGCTTGGATTGACCGCACAGACACGACTACGATAAACCTGCTGGCAGAGGGATCTTAAGAAGGAGCACGCCCCAACAGACTGGGTCCACGACACATCCTGCGTCCGGGGCGACCTTGTCGTTAGCGGTGACGAACTGCGGGGCGAGGGCGCCCCGCGCGGACCAGGGGGTCCGCCGTACAGATTTATGGGACAGGGCATGGCCCTGTGCGTACGAGGGGAGTCGATCGGGAATTGGGGTTCTGCGGGGCGGGGGCGCCCCTCGCGGACCAGGGGGTAGCATATTCTCATCGAAGGATGAGCCTGAAGCCGGCGGGAAGGTAATCGGGCGGTGAGTCTCCTTTCCGATGATGTCTCGAACCCGCGGGGCCGACCAACGGGAGGCA